>JAXGYI010000004.1:60402-101143 GCA_040772365.1 Candidatus Moraniibacteriota bacterium | reverse complement strand
CTGACTGTACTAGTGGACGTATGATTGAAACACGGCCGTAGGGGTAGTGTACACAGAACAGTACGTACAAAAAATCCCCTCCATGATATGGAGGGGATTTGCCTATTCTTTCGTAGATGTAGTTAGTAGACGATACTTTTGATGCGTTGCGCTTCGGCATCTAGAGTCGGAGATTCTTCATACTCGCCGTGATGACGTGTATCGTCACCATAGGTGTGTTTTTTCTGATCAATGTGAAAACTGATATGTAGGTCGCGTTCGTGCATGGTGGCATAAATATGAAAGCGCGGATAGCCACTACGTGCCAGGACGCGTATAAAGCTCATCTCACCTTGTTCCGTGGTGTGTTGGAATGTGTAACCTGCGCGGCGTAGTGCCATGGTGGGATTTGTAGAAATGTTGGGAATAGTGAATTTCATAGAAATGTGTGATTCGCTGTTGCTTAGTGGACAAAATGCTTTTTTTTAAAATCGCGATCGTCATTGGCGCGTTTTTCTGCGATACGATCTTGTGCAAGATTGCGCAGTGTAGTGAGATCCTCATCTCTGAGTTCAGTGGCGCGCTTGGCAAGAGCATCATATGTGTTATGCGATGGGTTATCAATAACCTCTGCAAGGAGAACATCTAAAACTGCACCGATCTGCGGCCCAGGCGTAAAGCCCAAGTCGTTAATCATCATAGTGCCGTCTAGCTTGAGCATTTTTACAGTAACAGGATCATGAGAGACTTTATCAATCATGTACTCAAAATGGCGCAATTTGTAGGGCTTAGCCTTTTTGGTTCCTGAACCCATCCGATCACCAATGCGCACATCCATGAGATCCTTCATGTTTTCCAATCCAACTTTGGCGATGATGCGTCGCACAGCAGCTTCTGTAACCTCATCTACACTATAGTAGAACATATGATTACGCACGAGAAGGGCTGTGCGTTCGATAATATGTGTAGGATAACGGAGGCGACGCAGAATGTTTTTTGTCATGCGCGCGCTGATATATTCATGGTTGTGAAATGTCACAGTACGCCCCGTACCACGTTTGGATGCTGGCTTGCCAATGTCATGAAAGAGCGCGGCAAGGCGTACATCAAGTTTTTTACTCGGGCATTCTTGTAATGCGGATAGATTATGTTCCCACACCGTCAATGTATGGTGGTGATTTTGTGCAACGCCAATGCCATCTTCTAATTCTGGCAAGAAATGTCCAAGAATGCCGGTGTCGTGCAATGTTTGAATGCCATAGCGCGGATTTTTACTCAGTACAATCTTGGAAAATTCATCCCGAATGCGTTCCATGGAGACGTGCGTGATTAGATCGTGACATGCTGTAATAGCCTGAAGAGTAGCGTGTTCAATAGTGAAATCAAATCGTGCGGCAAAGCGGATGGCACGCATCATACGCAGAGCGTCTTCGTTAAAGCGTTCTTGCGGATCGCCTACGGTACGGAGATATCGCTTTGCCAAGTCATTTTTTCCGTTGAACGGATCGATGATTGCGCCGTCAGGTGCAATAGCAATCGCATTGATGGTGAAATCGCGCCGTGAGAGGTCCTCGGCAATGGTGTTGGCAAAGCGCACGGCGTCAGGGTGACGTCTGTCAGAGTACGTCGTCTCTGTGCGAAATGTTGTTGCTTCGATGACATCGTGTTCGCGATCGGGTTTGCCGGTAGAGAGAAATGGCGCAACCTTGATGCCAACCGTGCCAAAGTCATTTTCATAGAAGCTGTCAGGAAAGAGCTCTTGAATTTGTGTGGGGTGTGCATTTGTGGCGACGTCCCAGTCGTGCGGCGTGCGATCCACCAGTAGGTCGCGCACGCATCCACCTACCACAAAAGCATCGAAGCCGGCGTTGACAAACGTCGTAAGTACAGTGCGGACTTCGTGGGGAATTTTTGCAATCATATAGTTTATCCTAGCGCAAAATAGGCATTTGTGCCAGAGGTGTATGTGTGCTACGATGCGAACATATGATGACATTAATTACACAATACATCTGTTGTTGCAACTCGTCGTGAGAGTTGCTTTTAGCAGTGCGATGTAGGGCAACTCTCCTTTCCTGTGAGAGTTTTTTCTTTTTTAATATGAAGCGCTATGATTCATAAGAATATTATCAGCATGATTGGCAATACGCCGATGGTGCGCATGCACAGCATTGTGCCACAAGCATCACGTGTACATATCTTTGCAAAGTTGGAAGGGGGAAACCCTGGTGGATCTATTAAGGATCGTATTGCACTGGCGATGATTGCGCACGGGGAGAGAACTGGCGCACTGACAAAGAAAACAACGATCATTGAGGCGACATCTGGCAATACCGGTATTGCCTTGGCAATGATCGGTGCTGTGAAAGGGTATAAGGTGCAGATCGTCATGAGCGCTGCCGTGTCTGTGGAGCGACAAAAATTGATTCGCGCCTACGGTGCGGACATTGTGCTCACCGATGGCACGCAGGGTACCGACGGTGCCATTCGTAGGGTGCGGCACCTTGTCGCCAAAAATCCCACACGGTATTTCTATCCCGATCAATTTTCCAACGACTACAATCCGCGCGCACATGAAAAGGGGACAGCACAAGAAATCTGGCAACAGATGGATGGTAAGATTGACTATCTTGTCTGTGCGCTCGGCACATCGGGCACCATGATGGGTATTGGGCGCGGACTCAAAAAGCACGATCCAACAATTAAAATTGTGGAAGCACATCCCGTCAAAGGACACTACATCCAAGGTCTCAAAAATTTGGAAGAGGCTCTTGTGCCGGCGATCTATGATGCGTCGCTCGTGGATGAGCGCGTGATGGTAGAGTCGGAAGATGCGTTTGCCGCGGCGCGCTCTGTGATGCGCACGGAGGGCATTTCTGCCGGCATGAGTAGCGGTGCGGCGTTAGTTGCCGCGCGCACCATTGCTCAAAGGATTCGACGTGGTCGCATCGTTGTGATTTTTCCGGATCGCGCAGAGAAGTATGTGAGCACGACACTGTTTAAATAAAATCCGCAGCGTTGTGGCGCACTACTCTCTTAATAAATGAGATAAGACATTTTCTACAATGTCTTCTCTTCCATCACTTCCGTATAGATGTTGAAGGTGTCGCCGACTTTGATTTTGGTGGTGCCGCCAAAGGTAATGCCGCACTCCTGTCCCTTTTTCACCTCGTCAATGTCAACTTTATTGTGCTGCAAATTGAGGAGTGTGCCACTGCCGATGAGTGTGTCTTTGCGATAAACGTCAATTTTGGCGTCTTTTGCCACAACTTTGCCGCGCGTGACGCGTCCGCCTACAATCATCTTGTCTTTTTCGGTACGAAACACACCCAAAACCTCCAGTGCGCCGACGTCTGTGCGCACGATTTCATCCGGCAACATGGAGAGAAGTTTTTTCTTGATATCGTCTACGAGGTCATAGATCACCTTATAGGTTTTGATAGTGACGCCGGTGTCTTCCGTCATGCGTTTGGCGACGGGACTGGCTGTCACGTTGAAACCATACACTACGGCATCTGCGCTGTGTGCACGTTTCACATCAGATTCCGTGACGTTGCCGACACCCGTATCAATGAACTGCACGGCAACTTTTGTTTGCGGAATAGTGGCGAGAATTTGTTCAAGAGCCTCAATGGATCCCTGTACGTCAGATTTGATGATGATGTTGTATTTGGGGATATTGTCGCTGATACTTTTGACATTTTTGTCGGACGTGTTGGCCCGTAGGGCGGCATCGCGCGACTTGAGGCGTGCGCTGCGCTTGGCATCAGCAACCTGAATGATGTCATTGGTCTCAGCGGTGTCCACAAGACCAAAAATGGTTGCCGGCGTAGAAGGCTTGGCACTGGTGATATCTTCACCGCGGTAGTTCGTCATACGACGGATGCGTCCGTAGGTTTTTCCAGCGGTAATATCCTGTCCGACCTTGAGTGTACCGGTTTTGACGACGATTGTGGCAACGGGACCTTGCTGTTCATCTTTATGTGATTCCAAAACGACAGCAAGTCCATTGCGTTTTTCATGTGCGGTGAATTCTTCCACTTCGGACAGAAGGAGAATGCTGTCCAGAAGATCACCAACACCGATATTGTTTTTTGCGCTAATTTCATTACACATGACTTTGCCACCCCATTCTTCTACAACAATATCTAAGTCGGCGAGCTCTTGCTTGACGCGCATCGGATTAGCGGTTGGTTTGTCAATTTTGTTAATCGCGACAATTGTAGGAATCTTTTTTTCTGTGAGGTAAGTGGCAACCTCCTTTGTCTGTGGGCGCACACCATCATCAGCTGCAACGACGAGAATAGCAATATCAGCAATAGAGACACCGCGCTCACGCATGGCGGAAAACGCTTCATGACCGGGCGTATCGATGAATGTGATCACTTTTCCACGTTTTTTAGTCTGATAGGCACTAATATGCTGTGTAATACCGCCAAACTCTCCTGTGACAACAGACGCTTTGCGGATCGTGTCGAGAAGAGTTGTTTTTCCGTGATCCACATGTCCAAGGATTGTGACAATTGGTGGGCGCGGGTCCAATTTTATATCTGATTGCTTTTCCTTAGCACAAATGTCCAGAAGTTTTTCCAAAGTGAGTGTCTCATCATCGGCAACTTCCATGTCCTCGACAACATCAAAACCAAGATCTGCGGCAATAATACTTGCTGTATCAAAATCAATCTCCTCATTGATATTTGCCATGATGCCATTTTTCATCAACTCTGCGATGACAGTGGTGACAGGCAAACCCAAAAGTTCAGCGAATTTTTTGACGCCAACAGTTGTTCCAATTGTGATGGTGTGTTTTTCGTTCATGGCAGCGTGTCGTTAAGAATGATGGATGTACGTAAAGGGAGTGTTATCGCGTAGCGGCAATTGCCTGTTTTTCTTCCTCTGTAAGCTCATTGTTCACTGGTGCATTTTTTTTGATTTCTTTGGTATAGACGCGTGTACCTTCGCGTGTGTGGATGGAGGAGATTACAACACCATTGCCGCCGCTGTTGAGGAGTGCCAAGGCAAAACTTTGATTGCCACTATAATCTCGAAATGGGTTAAAGCGCACAAGACCAACGCGGTGAATACTTCTGTGAGCATGCTTATTGATGGTGTTTGAAATGGTAAAGAGTTCCTGAATATCATCATCAAATGCACGCACCTTCTCATTGGTATGCATGATGACCTCTTCTAGCGCAGCTCCCTGTGCACCGGCACATAACGCGCGTACCGTGCGGCGATTTCTAAGCGCCACCCAGAGGGCGGTAACGGCAATTGCTGCAATGCACAAAAGAATGCCACTGATCACGAGTATGCCTGATGTTGTTGCAAAAAATGACACCATAACGTATATAGACTAGCATATAAAAATCCCACTGTAAAGCCAAAAACGCACAAATACATATTTTGGACAGCTCCATTGCATGCAATGGAGAAACACGCTACACTATGTGGAGAGATGTTGTAGATGATAGCACAACACATGATTTCCGCATACAGAACAACCCTTGTTGCCAAGGCACAAGTTGCAGAAAATACGTGGCAGTTTGTCGTGCGTACGCCACCACGCTTCACTTTTCGTGCCGGGCAGTACGTATTTTTGGATTTCACACAGCCAAAGTACAGCGATGCGCGCCCGTCAATGCGTGCGATGTCGATTGCATCTGCACCAGAAGAAGAGCACCTGCTTTTTTTAATGCGTTTAAGTGATAGCGCTTTTAAGAAAAATATGGCGGCACTGCAAGTGGGGGAAGAGATTGTTGTCAAAGGTCCGCTGGGACACGTGGCATTGCCGAAAGATTTGCATATGCCAGTAGTGCTGATTGTTGCTGGTGTGGGCATTACACCTGCACGCAGCATGATGATGCACGAGGTGCTGACAGGTGGCGCACGTTCCATCACGCTTTTGTACTCCAACAAGTATGAAAGCGATATTGCCTATCACCATGATCTTGCTACATTACCGCTTGCGCACTATCGGTATGTGCCGACATTGACGCGTGAAGACGGTCCGTGGGACGGTGAGCGCGGGCGCATTGATGCAGCGATGATTGCGCGTCACGTTGACGATGTGAGTAATGCGATGTATTATGTTGTTGGTATGAAAGAATTCGTTACATCTATGCGCGAGACACTTGCGCAAATGCACGTACCAACTACGAGGATCATTTTTGACAATTTTGGCTAAAAAGCGGGTGTCGTATAATGGTTTATTATATCAGCCTTCCAAGCTGAGGATGAGGGTTCGATTCCCTTCACCCGCTCACTATGTCAAAAGCAGCTCGATATTGGGCTGTTTTTGTTTTGTTTAAGCGTAAATTCGCCAGTTCGACTGTGGGAATAAGAGTACTTATCTCTTTTGTGCCTTTAGAAATGGATTTTAGCGCAGGATGCACCTCAATGGTGAGTTTTTGGTCTTTTAGTATGAAGTTCGTGCCAAAAGCTCTAAGAATGCCAGTTTTTTCCTCTGGTGAGCCGTTATGAAACCAATGTTTGGCATATGTGGCAAATTCAAATGTTTTTTCAGTGAGCTCAAGCCACTGATCAGACTCTGCGTTAATGTGGTCGATCGTCCTTTGAATACTGGTTTTTTCTCGGATCAGTCCATTCTTGCTATCCTTGAACTCTTCTTCAGATAATAGTTCTCGGGAAGTGTTGTTGTCAGATATGTAGAGTGCCAAAAGATTATCAATTCTTTTTTGAATATCGTGTAGATTTTGATAATGATTGTGCAATATATCATCTCTGGATTCAACTTCTTGCTCATTTGTTTCACGTAATACCTCAAGTGCAAAATCAAGAAGTGCTTGGGGCAGTGAAAACTGCTCGAGTTTTTCCTCAATTTGATCAGATAGCTTTTCAGATTTAATTGGTTTTTGGTTACATTTTATTTTCTTTTTCTTTGTACATTTATGGTACTTGTAAAATGCAAATTTACCAGTCGATTTGATCTTCTTCATTTTTTCATCGCATGTAATTGAACAACCACATTCACCACAGCGGATAAGACCATTGAATGGCAACGTTTTGTATTTTGGTCGCGGTTGCCCGCGTTTACCAAGTATTTTTTGCACTTGATCATATTCTTCAACGGTAATCATGGGTTTGTGCTTGCCCTGATACACTTCTCCGGCATAAGTAAACTCTCCGTAATAGAATGGATTCGTGAAAATGCGATAAAGAGTTGCAGTCGCAAATTTACCAACCTTCTTACCTTTTTTAGTTCGCAGTCCAAGTTCGTTGTTTGCAATATCTACAAGTGCGGGTACCGTGTAATTTCCTGTGAGCATGAGATCCCACAGTTTTTTTACTAAAGGAAATTGTTTCTCATCAACCAAAACTCTCTTAGTGCCCTTATCCGCGAATTTTTCATTGAGGTATCCAATAGGCGCAATACCTGGCTTCCAACCTTTCTCAACCTTTGAGCGCAGCCCTCGTTTTACATCCTTGCTCAGATCAATTACAAATTGATTTGCCATGCCGAGCTCAACATTCATCATCATAACGTTGTCATCGCTCTTATAATCGCGTCCAGGCGTCAAAATTGAGCGTATATCGCCTCTTTGAAGTGCCCATTGAATATCTCCACCATCTTTGGGATTACGTGCAAGGCGATTGATTTTCCAGCATAAAATTCCATCGACCTCCTTTGCGTATACATCTTCGATCATCTTGTTGAATTGTGGTCGTCCAGGTGCTTTTGCTGACTGGCTTTCTTCATATTCTTTTACAACATTGATTCCAAATTGTGAGACAAGCTTATTCAATTCTCTTCTTTGATCTTCGATTGATTGTACTTGGCGGTCTTCTGAATCTGTGGATTTGCGTAAGTACATGGCGTATCGTATGTTTTTCATAATTGTTTTGTTAATAACTAAAAAGGCGATCCTGGCTTACCTAATCATCGCGAAGATGAGTAGCAGAATCGCCTATTTAGTAAGGCAAATTCTTCGCGACATATTTTGATTAGGTAAGCACTTACATTATACTGTTTTTTCATCATGAAGGGAAGTCTTCTTGATTGGCTTATATGTGAGTCGTATCAACTCAACAATATTTTTTGCCAATACCATAGCATCAGAATGAGAGAGTTTGATCCCATATTCCTTTTCGTAGATCTGTATGAATTTTTCGATCTGATGCTTTTGCATGGTGATTTATTTCTGACTTTCATTTATGACTTTTCTCAATGCTTTTCCAAGATCTTCATCTGATAAGGTCAATGCGATATTACTGGACTTTTTGTTTTTCATCTCGCGCACTCGTTTTACAGCTTCTTGTGGCGTTAGGGATCCATATCCATATGAGCCAAATGTCGTGCCAATGTTTTCGTGGCCAATAACAAGGCTAATTGCACGTTTATCAGCTTCTGTTAAGCCTTTTTCACTCATGAAAGCAACAGCTGCATGACGAAATGAATGTGGATTGTAGTAGGGGACATTTGCCTCCCTGCATCTCTCTTGGATTATTTTGCGTGCTGGATTTGTTGAATGCCAGAATTGATCTGATACATAACGCGAAGAAAAATCCTTATTTGTGGGAAATATTGGCTTTTGTGCGCCAAATTTCCTCACATTAGCGAGATATTCAAACCATGTAAGGAATATTTTTTCACCCTCATCCCAATCAATCGGCAAGAATGTGGAGAGGATCTTTTTGGAGTTTTTCGTTTTTACTCCAATGGCCGGGTTCTGTTCGATGGATAGACTATGCGGATTAAATGATTGCATTGGTAGTGATATCGCAGCAGCTATACGCATGCCTGTGAGTATCAGGAATGCGATAAGTGCGCGATCGCGTTGCTCAATCTCATTGTTTGACGGAATATTGTGAACAATGGACTGAATTTCTTTCAATGTTGGATATTCCTTATCTTTTCTTTCAAGAGCAATACTTGTTTCTTTCTTGGACAATCGTAGATACTCCAAATCAGTTTTTTTGATTTTTTCGTAGCCAGGTTGCTCACTAAGCCACAAAAAGAATTTCTTCAGATGACGCAGAATGTCATATTGATTTGAAAGAGTGGTTTTATTCTTCTCTGCCATTTTCTTGAGATACTTTTTGAAATCATCGCATCTTTCTCTCGTGAAGGCTGCAAAATCTTCATTTTCAAAGCACTCCTGCCATTTGAAGATGCACTGGGCATACTTATTGATTGTGCTTTCTGCAAAGCCTTGAGCGTTACGACAATGGTTAAAATATTCTCTCTTAATTACTTCATTTTTCATGACGTCTATTGTCATAATGTTTAGATTAGATAATTACTATGTTTCGGACATTTACGTGTCGTGGGATAAAACATATTAGTATGTTATGGTGCACGTATATTGATCGAATGTTTTCCGATAAATCTACACACATTACCACCGCAATTTTTACATTTTGCATATAAAATATGACCTTTTCTGACGATACTTTTTTCTTTCGCATGGACTCCTTTTCTGCATCTGAAGCAGATGTATTTACCTTCAGACATATCCCATTTCCTGACATTTTTCATGTTGTGCAGAAATCTTTTGATTTCATCACCAGTGAAGTAGTAAGGTTTTTTTGTTGGTTCAATTGGTGCAAGGCCACTGTAAACCCACCGCTCAATGGTTTTTCTGCTTTTGCCACAAATAAGAGCGATATCCTCTATGGTGTAGGATCTGTATTTGCTAAATCTATTCTTTTGTGAGCTTGAGATTGCAGTCATAGAGTTTTTTGAGAAGATCTTGGATCTGCCACATAAGATGGGAAACTCTCAAAAACCCATAGTAAGTGACAGATCGAAGATCTTTTCGATTTGATGTGAGAGTTTGGTGATTAAAAAAACTGATCGTATTTCTACAATCAGTTTAGAAGGCTTAAGATTTGCTGTAATACCATTTTAAGTGGCCACTTATTTGCCACAAAAAACAAAGATCTAATTATCAATTTTTAGTGATCTAATATCAATATTCAATGATGAGACGATTTTTCTTAAAGTATCTTGATCCATAACTACTTTATATTCGGATTCATCTCTTAACCATCGACGAGTATCATTTTCCGGATTCTTTTTTACTGAATTTTTGACTTTTTTATATGTATTATATATAGCAATGTCCCTGAGGAATGTTTTATCTGCTGACACACGCTTTTCATTTACAGTAGGTCTTTTTGCGCGCAGTGTATTGGTGATTCTTTCCCAGTGTTTTTCTATATATTCCAATACTTCATGCTTTTCTGCATTCTCAGAAATGAGTATTTGGCAAATTTTTTCGGGCTCTGGCTCATCATCATCTTGTAAGGTGACTGGTTTAGGACGATGTTGAGGTGACTCTTTCATATCTTTAGGCCATCTTTTCTTTTTTGGTTCATCAAAAAATACATGATCAAATGTATCTTGAAAGTAATCTTTATAAAAAAAGTCGTATGAGATATTGGTAAAATTTATGAGCGTATCGCTAGTCCATATATATTCGGATGAGGGTATATTCACAGTAGATTCATCTACACGATGGATCATTGTCATTTCGCTCAAAGGCTTTTTCGCAGAGACATGATGTTCATAATTTCCCACGTAGGACATGTAGATAAGATTATCCGCTAATGCCACAAAATCACTTTGAAATCTCCTATTTTGTTTATTGAAGTATTCACTCTGGCTGATCTTTTTGGTGTAAGTGGATATATATCTTTGAAGATCATGAGAACTCATTGATGGCAGTGCATTTTTTTGAGAGGCTTTAGTCTTTTGTGATTTTGGTCTTATATAGTTTTTCTTGATATGCTGAAGAAAATCTTGAAAATCCTCCTGGAGGATAAAACATCGTAATAATCGCGCGATGCGATAATTTTTATTTTTTATGTGATATTGATATAAGAGCATGCTCAATTCATCAATAACTATACATTTTTCATGCTTTTTTTGAATCATGTGAGAGAATTTTATGATTTGCGTATATTTTCTCTTATTTATTTACAAAAATCAATTCTGGATTTGAGTTTCATGTGTTTACGCTGTAGTATGTAGGTATTATGTTGTAAATATCAGTTTTTGTATTAAAAAGTAAATTCTATGAAAAGATCTCTTATTTATGAATTACCACGCATTGTGGATGAAGGAAAAAAAGAGGTGGAGCAGATTCTTGAACGTTTATCTAGTAATAATAAACTTGGTTTGCAGACCAATGAGTTAGTTCTACCTGCCAAGGACACGCAGGGTCTTTTTCAGGGAAAAATGCCGGAAATCAATGAAGATGGATGGCTGAATCGTTTGATCTATGGAGACAATCTTTTGGCGATGCAAGCACTTCTTGCAGGTGATGAGGAAAGTGGATTGGAGAGCATGCGTGGCAAGATTGATTTGATTTACATCGATCCACCATTTGATAGTAAGGCAGATTATCGCACAAAGGTCACATTGCCTGGCGTGGATTTGCAGCAAAAACCTACGGTGATCGAGCAATTTGCATATGCGGATACATGGAAAGATGGGACGGTATCATATCTCAAAATGTTGTATCCACGTCTTGCGCTTATGCGTGAATTGCTTTCGGACAAAGGCTCAATTTATGTGCACATTGACTGGCATGTTGGTCATTATGTAAAAATTCTTCTGGATGATATTTTTGGCAAGGATAATTTCAGGAATGAAATTATCTGGGGGTACCAATGGGGAGGAGTTGGAAAAAGGGAGTTTGCAAAAAAGCATGATGATATTTATTTTTATTCAAAATCCGAAAATTGGATTTTCAATGAAAAAGATTTGAGAGAGCCTTATCTAACCAGGGATACTCGATGGCATAATAATGAGGGAGGAAAGCTTCTGCGAGATTTATGGATGGATATTCCTTGGGACGATATACCAGTTATAAATACAATGTCAACTGAACGAACAGGGTATTTTACACAAAAACCAATTAAATTAGTTGAAAGAATTGTAAAAGCCTCTTCAAATGAAAAATCAATAATTGCAGATTTTTTTGCAGGATCTGGTACTGTGGGTACAGTAGCAGAAAAATTTGGCAGAAAATGGATTATGTCAGATCTTGGTAAGCCTGCAACACTTGTAACACGCAAACGATTGATCGATCATAATGCAAAACCATTTCTTTATCAATCAATTGGAGATTATCAAAAAGAAGCATTTACAACCTCCAAGCTCTATCGTCGTGTAGGTGATCTCGCGCATATTGTCATGCAATTATATGGAGCAATTCCATTTGCAGATGCAGAGCAACATCAGAGAAACTTAGGCTTTATTAAAGAGTCAAAAACACTTGTGTTTGTCAATTCTCCCAACACTATGACAGGACTCTCAACGCTCAAGCGTGCACAAGAATTACGCAACTCATTCATGGGTGGATGGAAGAAAGTGGTCGTGTTGGGATGGAATTTTTCTTATGATATTACAGAGGCAATTCAGACATTGCAGGATGATAATCTTGAGGTTTTGGTGATCCCACCGGATTTACTGGATAAATTGAAAACCAAATCAAGCTATAAAAAATTGGTGGATGGTGGTAAAATCCGATTTTCTTCATTACAGTATTTGTCGTTAAAGGATATCAAAAAAGAAAATGCAAATAATGAAAGTGAAGAAAAGATCATAATTACGCTTGATAATTATATTTTATTGTCACCAGATAATATCCCACTTGATGATAAAGACAAAGAAAAATTATCGGCATTGATTGCACAAGATCCTCTTGCACTAATTGAGTATTGGAGTGTTGATCCTGATTATGATGGAGATGTATTTCGCAGCAGATGGCAGGATTATCGAGGTAATACGGAAAATGACAACGATCCACTGCATGTGATACGCGAAGCACAAATTATAATGCCAAAAAAACAAGAAAGAACCATTTGTGTAAAGGCCGTTGATGTGTTCGGTTTTGAGAGTATTGTAATACAAAAAATTTAATATAACGCATATGCCAACACCATTGAATATTGGAACGAGGGATGTCCCATTGAGACTTGCACGGGCAATCACCGAAAAAGTGAATGAAGCATGGGAAAGTGGAGAGATGTTGGAACATGTTTCACCTATAACACAGGACTTATTGAAATTCTGGTTTAAGGAGCCACATATAGAAACGCGATATGTGAATTTTCATGAAGGTCAAAAACAATCCATTCTCAATACGATCTATCTGCATGAGGTGATGCAAATCAAATCCGTGAAAGATATCTATGAAAATACAGCCTTTGAATTACTTGCAGAAATGGATATTGCAGAATTTTCCAAAGAAAAATACAACATGCCAAAATATGCCATAAAAATGGCCACTGGCACGGGTAAAACATGGGTTATGCATGCGCTACTCATTTGGCAGTATCTCAATGCCAAATATGAACAAGAACAATCAGGCCGCTATACTAAAAACTTTTTGTTGGTTGCTCCTGGTATTATCGTATATGAACGACTATTGGATGCTTATCTTGGTAAAGAAGATCAAGTAGGCGAAAGGCATTTTGAAGAATCTGATTTTTATAAGTTCAAAGATGTTTTTATTCCACAGAGCTATCGAGAGGATATTTTTGGTTTTATTCAAAATAGTGTTTCAAGCAAGAAGGAAATTGGCAGTAAAATCACAGGTGATGGATTGATCGCGATCGCCAACTGGCACCTCTTCATGGATCAAGAAAAGGTTTCAGAAGAACGGGCAATTCCTTTGGATGATCCTAGTGGTGTTATAAAAGACATTTTTGCAGTTCGTCCCGGTACATCTGGTGGAAATGCTTTGGATGCTTTGGATGCACAATATTCAAGTGGTAAAGAAGTAGAGTATTTGGCATCATTGCCAAATTTGATGGTTATGAATGATGAAGCGCATCATATACACGAAAATAAGACATATGGTGAGGTGAGTGAGGTGGAGTGGCAAAAAAGCTTAAATAAGATCTCTCATAATAAAGAAGCGCATTTTATGCAGGTAGATTTTTCTGCTACACCATATGATGTGACTGGTAGTGGCCAAAATCGCGTCAAACACTATTTCCCGCACGTTGTAGTAGATTTCGATCTCAAGACGGCTATACGTGGGGGATTGGTCAAAACTATTGCCATTGATAAGAGAAAAGAGCTTGTGGATTTGCCTTTGGAATATAATGCAATTCGAGAAAATGGCAAAGTTGTTAGTTTATCAGATGGTCAAAAAATGATGCTTCGTGCCGGGGTCAATAAGTTAAGGATATTTGAAGAGCATTTCACAAAATTTACGGAAAATGCAGAACATGTTTCCACAAAACATCCCAAGATGTTGATCATGTGTGAAGATACAACAGTTACGCCATTTGTCGTTGATTTTTTACTTGGCGAAGGATTGGGTGAAGACGATGTGATGCGTGTTGATTCAAATAAAAAGGGAGAGATTTCTGAACAAGATTGGACGGATTTGAAACAACGATTGTTTAATGTGGACAAACATGAAAAGCCAAAAGTCGTTGTCTCTGTTTTGATGTTGCGTGAAGGTTTTGATGTGAGTAATATTTGTGTCATTGTGCCACTGCGTTCATCAACAGCTCCGATTCTACTTGAACAGACGATAGGACGTGGCCTGAGGTTGATGTGGAGGGAACCAGAATATCAAGAGTTGAAGGAGGAAAATAGGAAACGGCTTTTGGTGGAGAAAAAGGAACCTGCAAATTACTTAGATCTTCTGACGATCATTGAGCATCCTGCATTTGTGAAATTTTATGATGATTTGTTGCAAGAAGGACTTCTCGGTGAGCTTTCGGTCGACCCGTCAGACAAGGAAGATATTTTGGGCGATATTATAAAGGTTGGGCTTAAGGATAATTACCAGAATTACGATCTATTTTGGCCGATCATTGTAAAAGATGCAGATGAGGAGCTAGTTTCATCCAGTATCGATATTGAAGCATTAGAACCATTTACCTTCTACAGATTGGAGGATCTCAAAAAATTCTTTAATAAGGATGGTGAGTACTTTATATCGGAGGAAATGACTGTGAAGACGCGATTTGGAGAATACGCCGTTAATGCGAATTTGTTCAACTCACAAAGTTATAATGAATATTTGCAAAAAATTCTCGATGTGATCGTGCAGCGCATGGCAAGAGTAAGTCAAAGAAAAACAAAAGCTTTTCCAGTAATGCAGATCAACAATATTGAGATCGTAAGATCAATAGATGCATATATTAAACAGAGGCTTTTTAGTGTGGACTTTGATCCGTTTCAAGATAACAATTGGAAGGTTTTGTTATTGAAGAATGCCGTTGTTACGGAGCACATTATCAAAGAAATAGGCAAGGCAATCGTTGAGATGCAAAATAGTATTGAGATCAATAAAGCGGTAGTTGTAAAAAATTATTTTTCATCCATGCGTGAATTGCGTATGCGGGATAGTTTTTCATTAGAGATTACAAAAACGATCTATGAACGATTGCCCTACCCATCTAATAAAGGTGGTTTTGAGAAGGATTTTATGGTCTATACGGATGGTGATAGTGGAGTGGAAAGTCTCATGAAAGTTAATGAATATTATCATTCATTTGCAACAATCTCATATATCCGAACTGACGGACTTCTTTCTCTTTATTCACCGGATTTTATTGTAAAAACTGGGAAGAAGATTTACATAGTAGAAACAAAATCTGACAAAGATTTGCATGATGCGAATGTAAAACAAAAGCAGCTTGCAACTTTGGATTGGGTAAAGAGAGTCAATTCACTTGAGCTGCAAGACAGGGATGATCGTCATTGGGAGTATATTTTGTTGGGCGAAAATCATTTCTATAGACTGAAAGAAAACTCAGCATCCATTGAAGAAATATGCGAACTTGCCAAGGTAAACAAGGCGTCTGCAGAAGGAAGGTTGTTATAGTATTTCAAAAATAAAAATGGACAACATACAGGAAAAAGAAACCAACAAAGATATGTGGACTGATGAGGAAAGGGAAAACATTGTTGGGTTTTTTGATCTTCTCTTAAAAATTGATAAATGCCATAATCCACAAAAATATGTCAGAAAGAATAAAAAGGGATCAATAAGAGTATTATAAGTATTCGGATGATCCGAATATGCTTTTGTGGTGACATCATGCTTTATATATTGCATGCCAAACAATAATGTGTTAGATTCCAGTTAGATAAATTTATTATGAAATCTTCCATAGAGTTAAATGATTTGGATTGTGCTGTTTTGCTACTCCTCACCTTTTCAAAAAAGAAAGGCGTTGCTTTTCTGACAGAGGCACAAATCAATAAAATTATTTATAACCTCCAAATTAAGTCTCTAGAGTTTGTTGGGAGAGAGTTTTGTGATGCTCAATACCATAGACAGGCAAGAGGTCCTGTGTCTTTGAATGTAAAAGATTCTTTGAAAAAACTTACCGAAAGTCAATTTATTATGAGAGAGGATAAGAATATCGGGAGAGAAAAGCCAGCGCATTTGTATTCAATTGTAGTTGAGAATTTTGCGAGCACACTTAGTGAAAATAAAGCTCTTTTTGCACTATCATCCTTTCAATTGCTTGAGAAAAAATTTCCAAGATTTATGAATGGCAAAGGCGAAATAACAACCTTGGGTTCATATGAAACGGAGCCAATGAAGCGCATTCTTGCTGTTGAGGAGTCTTCGGGGGGTGGGGTTTTACTTGGACAATCATTAGATCTGCATTCTGTAAATCTAAATGCACATGTAGTTGAAATTCTTGAACATGAATAGGTTATGAGTTGCAATATTGGAGAAATATATGTGTTTTCTGATTATGATCACATTGGTACGGGTACAAAAAAAAGTAGACATGCTGTGATTCTTATACCGAAAGAGCTAACGGACATTGTGCATGGTGTATGTAAAAGTTGCAAAGGATCGTGCAAGGTATATGCTAGTCCCTTGGAGCGAACTCAATCATCATGTGGCAGTTTTCCAATGCCAAAAAATAAATATGAATTTTTGGATATAGATAGGCACTGTAACGTAGTAAACTCTAACGTTCAAATTACTTGTGGTCAGCAGCATAGGTTGAAATGTGAATTAAAAGAAGAAGATAAAAAAGTTTTTTTTCAGACGCTAAAAGATGCTTTTAGATCCAATAAAATGGAAAGAGAACTTTACGATCCATTTTTTAGAGGTCTAGTTTTTCATCAATGGGAGGAATATTGTGCGTAGTTATTTTTTGAAGATACATTGTGTATAATCTAAATTTTTACAATGTTAATTGACTTTTTATTTAATTTGTAAGAAAATGCAGAGTTATTTGTAAATATCTAACTCTCTTTCTATGTCTGGGGAAAAAACATTTTTTACGTTAGCAAAAAATGAGTATCAAAAAATTGTTTACGCTGCTGATGTGGAAAGGGATAGCGGATATTATTGTTTGGAATGTGGCAGTGAATTAGTGCTTCATAGAGGTGAAAAGGGTCTTAGAAGACCGCATTTTGTACACAAAAACACCTCAAATTGTAAACCTGAAACAGTATTACATGCAGGTTTTAAGATTCTTATTGCTGAAAGAATAAAAGGGGATATTGATAATGGTAAAGAAATCAATATCCAATGGTCTTGCGATTCGTGTGGAGAAGATCATATTGCAGATCTATCACAAAAAGTATCACAAGTATTTGTGGAAAAGTCTCTGACTAGTGAATTTAGACCTGATATTATACTAACTAATAAAGAAGGTAATCCTTTTGCAGTTATTGAGGTTGTTGTCGCTCATGCACCAGAGAAACAATATATCAAGTTTCTTAAGAAGAAAGGTATTATTTTAATTCGTTTTGATCTGAAAAGTGAAAGCAATATTAAAAAAGCAAAACAAAAAATACTACAACCAACAAGCATGGAACATTGCCTCAATCCAAAATGTGAGAAGTGTGGAGAGTATAAAATACAGTCAAAGATGTTGGTTATAACATCTGAATGTTGGAATTGCAGAAGTCCTCTAAACGTTGCAGTGATTGAAAGTGGAAGAACTGGATGTATATCACCGCCAGAGTTTTATGAAAATGAAATGAAAATTGCAAAAGAAAATGGTGTCATTATTCAAAATAGATTCAGCAAGATGGCTCAAGAAACATATTTCGCAAATGTCTGTCTTCATTGTAATCAAATAATCGGGGAACACTATCTTTTTACGGAGCACTACTGTGCGGCAAAATATGGGGATTATCCATATACTGAGGTAGAGCTTGGGTATAGATGTAATTGTGAGGCAGAAAGAAAAAAAGAAGAAATGTATGAAAAAAGTGAAGAAGAGATGAGGCAAGTTAAGGAAAATGAAAAGAGATTGAAAGAGATTACTTCTCAATTTGAAAATAATTTAATGTAGATTTGAAAACAGGATTATCTCTACAAAAAGTTCGAACGTCATTACCTATAGAGCTCAAGAAAAAAAGCTCCGTTTTGCGGGGCTTTTTTGCATATTCTCGTCATGAGGTTGTGGAAGAATTATGGACGATACCGGTGCATGTGGATGCGGAACAAATGACGGAAATACGTCAGCGGATTGAGGGACATCCTCCGCAGGAATTCAGTGATCAAAAGGATCCTTGTAAAATCGGATACGCCACATCTCATAATGTTGTACAGCAGCATTCTTCTTCGTTGCGAGACTTGGGTCATATGAAAAACAATGTCTATTGTATGTTATCGCAAAAAATTGATCTTTTTGCGATATGTGCTATAGTATTCTAAAATAATAAAATCGTAACTACATCTGATAAATTGGTATCCTATGTAAGCGTAGTTTGCGGTTTAGTATTTTTTTTGCAATGTATTAATATGCCGAGTCTTTTTATGAAAAAACATGTATCGCAAGGAGGAGGGCACGTGAAGATGTCGCGCCTTTCTCATAAAAGACAGTGGGGCACGGAACAACATATCACACCGCTGTCATATTTGCACGAAAAACCATCAAGTCGCATGATCGCTTTTAGTCGTGTCTCCATAGTGCTTACGGTGATCTTTTGGATGATGTATGTGGTTTCTGTGATTATTCGGCAACTTTTTGATGGCCCGAGTAGTTATCAGTTTACGATGGAAGCTCTGGGATATTTAATTGTTGTAACATTTTTGACATTTTCCGCTCTTGTATATTTGATCACGCGGCAGGGGGCGTTGCAGCGTTTTGCAAAGCATGTGAGAGTATCTCGTGCAAGACTGGATCAGCATTTTGTAGACAGTACATCTTCTGTTACGGTGTTGGTTCCATCATACAATGAAGAGACGCAGGTGATTAGAAAGACAATGTTGTCAGCAGCTTTGCAAGAAGCACCTTCTTTACGTGTGGTTCTTCTGGTTGATGATGATGCCAAAAAAACGCGTCCGGAAGACCTGCCAAAACTTCACGCGACACTGAAGCTTAAGGATGATGTCGCGGCATTTTTATCAGAGCCGCACGATCGTTTTCAGGAGGCTTTTGAACAATTTACAGCAGTAGGTAGCACGGGGCGAATGTCTTCAAATGCTGTGCGGGAGATTGCTCGGCACTATCTTTGGGCTGCGGAATGGCTTGAACATGCGGCGGAAAAAGAGGTTTTGGAGGACCATGTAGATGTCTTTTTTGCAGAGTATGTTCTCAAGGATCTCGCGCAGAGCTTCTTTACAATGGGGAATACACTTCTCAATACACACAGAAAAGGTGAGCGATTGTCCCATGATCGCATGCGGCAGTTGTATCTTCGTCTTGTGAGAACGTTTCGTGCCGATATAGATGTTTTTGAGCGTAAGAAATATGCATCGTTATCCCACGAACCGAATAAAGCAATGAACCTCAATTCCTATATTGGACTCATGGGTGGGCAATATAAGAAAGATGTATCTTCCGATGGCATCTTTTTAACACCTGTTGCCAGAAAGAATGATGCTGATTTGATTGTGCCTGATAGTGAATTTTTACTCACTCTTGATGCGGATTCCATATTGCTGCGAGAATATTGTTTGCGTTTGGTATATTTTCTGCAGCAACCGAACCATGCCGACGTGGCTGTAGCGCAAACACCGTACTCGTCGTTTCGTGGTGCACCGACACGTATTGAAAAACTATCCGGTGCTACCACGGATGTGCAGCACATTATTCATCAAGGGATGAGTTATTATAATGCAACCTTTTGGGTCGGTGCCAATGCTGTCATTCGCAAAAAAGCGATTGAGGATATTGTTGAAAACGAATGGGTGGGCGGTATTGAAATCAAGCGCTATGTGCAAGATCGGACGGTCATTGAAGATACGGAGTCAAGCATCGACTTAGCGCTACACGGATGGCGATTGGTCAATTATCCCGAGCGCTTAAGCTATAGTGCAACACCTCCTGATTTTGGGTCGCTGATTATTCAACGTCGCCGATGGGCTAATGGCGGGTTGCTGATCCTACCCAAACTGTGGAGATTGGTATGTCAAAGAAAGAACCAAAATAATCCGCTTTCCAAAGTGGAATTCATTATCCGGCTGAATTACATGTCGTCAATTGCATGGTCAAATGTCGGTCTGATTTTTTTATTGGCATATCCTTATGATGGGCGGCTATTAAGCCCGTTGATTCTCCTTGCAGCTGCACCATATTTCATCTCCATGGCAATGGATCTGCGATATTGTCGCTATCGCTATTCCGATATTGTGAGAATTTACGGTTTTAATCTCATTCTTTTGCCGGTAAATATTGCAGGCACACTCAAGTCTCTTGAGCAAGCACTTACAGCAAAAAAGACACCTTTTGCACGTACGCCAAAAGTCAAAGATAGGACATCCGCCGCATTACCATATGTTCTTTCGCCGTTGCTCATTATTGGATTCTCTCTTTTTACGCTATGGCGTAATATTCAAGGAGAGAACTGGGGTAATGCACTATTTGCAGGTTTTAATGCCTTTTCAGCTTCGTGGGCAACGGTGTCGTACATTGGCATAGGGAATATGCTTATTGATTTTTGGCTGGGATTTATTGATCTTTTTTATGTGGAGCGTGTTATAAAAAAAGATCAAAAAAATGTCTAATAACAAAAATGGGTGCAGGATGGAGAGGCGCTCCGCAACAGTGAATACCACTGGCATGCGTCGTATCACACATCTTCATCCGGTGTACGTTTGCGATGGATGAGGTATAAATCATTGACACTAATGTAGAGATCTATGAATACTACAGCGGCAAAAGCAACCACATGTGGAACAAAAAAACTCTCTTTGGTCAGAGTTGTTGTGGCATTTGCATTCATTATTGGTGTGGGTTATGTGGGGAGAGAATATGTTCAGCAAAAACACATAGTGGAAGAGGTGCATGAGGAAGCTCATGATCCATGGTTTGCCGCATATGCTGATGTTGTGTCTGTGCCACGCTATAGCTTTGAGCAACTTGGCGCAACATCAACAAAAGACGTGATTCTCTCTTTTATTGTGTCATCCGCCAAGGAGCCCTGCGTTCCATCGTGGGGTAGTGATACAACGATGGATGAGGCGTCTATTGATTTGGATCTGGACAGACGTATCGCTCGGCTGCGGCAGCAAGGAGGTAAAATTGCCGTATCTTTTGGTGGCGCCATCAATACAGAGCTTTCTGTCAGTTGTAAGGATAACGATCAGTTGTATAGTGCCTACAACGCTGTCATTACACGCTATGATCTGGATACCATTGATCTGGATATTGAAGGGCAGGCCTTGCGCGACATTGAGTCCATAGAGCGTCGCGCAGTGACTATTGCACGATTACAAAAAGATTATCAGGATAAAGAAAAAAATTTAGCCGTATGGCTTACGGTGCCCGTGTCGCCGCAGGGCTTGACGCAAGAGGGTGTAAATTTTGTGGCGCACATGCTGCTTCGTGGCGTTGATATTGCTGGCATTAATGTCATGACGATGGATTACGGGGAGAGTCGTCAAGGGAAGTCAATGGTGGATTCTTCACTAGAGGCACTTATGGAAACGCATCGGCAATTAAAAATTTTGTATGCACAGGCTGGTATTCACTTAAGCGATGCATCTCTATGGACAAAAATCGGCGCAACACCGATGATTGGACAAAATGATATTGCCGATGAGGTTTTTACCGTAGAGGATGCTAAAGCGATCAATGCATTTGCCATGAGTCGCAAGATGGGGCGGATGTCAATGTGGTCAGCTAATAGAGACACTCCATGCGGAGAAAACTATGTTGATGTTAAAGTAGTGTCTGATTCGTGTAGTGGAGTCAAGGACGCGGCTTTTAGTTTCGCACAGGCGCTGCATGTCGGTTTTGATGGGAGTTTTGAGCAGAGCGCTGGTATCCGTACGGTTTCTGATCCGGAGAGTAATGTTGTGATTGAAGATGATCCACAAAGCAGTCCTTACCAAATTTGGAAACCGACAGGCGCATATCCAAAGGGTGTAAAAGTCGTGTGGCATGGCAATGTCTATGAGGCAAAATGGTGGACAAAGAACGATCTGCCGGATCATCCGGTGCTGCAAGCGTGGGAAACGCCATGGCGTCTTGTTGGTCCTGTCTTGCCTGGGGAAAAACCGATTGAGCAGCTAAAATTGCCGGATGGAACATATCCGACGTGGGCGGGAGGGGTGATTTATGATGGAGGCGATCGTGTACTGTTTGAGGGTAGTCCTTTTCAGGCAAAGTGGTGGAATCAGGGAGAGAGCCCGGCTGCATCTGCTGCTAATCCAGATAACTCACCGTGGATACCATTGACCCAGTCACAAATCAATGAGATCCTTGGAAATAAGCAGGAAAAATAAAGGACAGTATTGTGATGCGAATGAAATATGAAAAAAATATCCAAGAAAAAAATATGGCAAACATTGTCGGCGAAGGTGGTGCACAAGAATCCGTGGTATCGGATCGTGCAGGAAAAGTTCGTGTTGCCGGCACAGAGGGTGGGCAGCTACTTCATCATTGAGCCACATGGCACGGGAAAATCAGTGATGATCGTCGCTGCGGTTGACCATCGTATGCTCTTTGTCAAACAGTATCGTTATGTGCAAAAACAGTGGACGCTGGAGCTTCCCATGGGTGGCGTGGAGAAGGGTGAAGCAACACGCGCGGCGGCGCAGAGAGAATTAATGCAGGAGAGCGGATACAAAGCGCGCAATCTGAAAAAACACGAAACATTTTGGCCGTTGTCAGGCCCGCTTTATGAACGTTGTAGCATCTATCTCGCTTCCAACCTTATTCCCACCACTACCGCTAAACCGGATGAAACGGAAGTTGGTATACATACTGTGTGGATTCCCGTTGACAAGGTTTATCGCATGGTGGATGCCGGCAAAATTACTGATGGGCAGACATTGGCAACACTTGCGCTGGTGCGCAATCGCATCATTTCACAAAAGTAGGCTCTACAATAGAGTGTACACATCGGGAGAAAACATGTATCTTAACAGCATAACAAGCAGGAGAGAATACTATGAAAATTTTACCGGTATTGGGCAGCCATGAGGGTGTACAAGACTATTGGGAAGGCATGATGGCGTGTCCGGGTGTTGTAGTAGACCATGAAAAACCCGACTACGTCGTGGTGCTTGGCGGGGATGGGACATTTTTGGGCGCGGAGCGGATGTATTACAAAATGGGCGTGCCGTTTGTCGGTGTGGGGTTTGGGCGCGTGAATTTTTTATTGAATCGATCGGCGGGTAGTCCGCAGGCATTCGTACAGGCGTTGCAACAACCCGAAGCGTGGAGAAGATTTCCATTTCATGGCATTGCTGCCACTGTTACCACAGACCGCGGCGAACAAAAGGGCGTGGGGTTCAATGATGTCTACATCAAAGCACTGCATCCAACGCACATTGTCCGGCTGACTGTGGAGACCAATGAGCATGCGCACTTGGACGTGGCTGGTGACGGCATCATCGTGGCGACACCACAAGGTTCCACGGCATACAATCGCAATGCCGGTGGTACGATTCTGCCGCTGTCTAGCGCATTGTGGTGTGTAACGGGCATTTGTACGCAACAGCGACTCCACGAGGTGATCGCACATCAGACCATAACCATCACGATCCATAGTGATGACGCTGCTGTGGTAGCGGACAATGACACGATTGTCGGTGCGCGTCGTGTTGTCCTATCACCAAGCAAATATCAAGGCACGATTTTGCTTGGTGTGAACGAAAATTTTGAACAGCGTCGCTATGCGGCGTAAGTCTCCACAGTGAAAATCCCGGATGCATCGGTTGCGGGATTTATGTTGTAGATGTGTGTACAAGATGGGTCGTGTTATGCGTGCGGGTCTTGCGGCGTACGTTGCAGCTTGCCTTTGATGAAACCAAGGAGTGCTGGTGAGATAGAGAGGAGGATGATGCCCATAACAACAGCAGTAAAGTTATCACGTACGAAGGGGATATTACCAAAGAAGTAGCCGGCAAACACAAAGCCCCATACCCATACAATACAGCCAATAATGCTGAACATGATAAAGCGTCGGTAGTCCATCTTACCCATACCAGCGACAAATGGTGCAAATGTGCGGATGATGGGCATGAAGCGTGCCAAGAAAATCGTTTTACCACCGTGGCGATCCATAAAGTTCTGTGTTTTATGAATATGTGCCTGATTGATGGGGAGGCGTTTATTGCGCACGATAAACGCACCGAACTTGCGCCCAACCCAATAGTTGACGTTGTCGCCAATCAGTGTCGCTGTCATCAAAATACTTGCAAGTAAGATGGGATTGAGTGATCCCTTTGCAGCGAACATGCCGGCAGCAAAGAGAAGAGAGTCGCCGGGGAGAAATGGCGTAAAGACAAGTCCTGTTTCCGCAAAAACGATCAGTGCGAGAATAGCATATGTGAGATTGCCGTACTGCGCAATCATCTCACCGATGTGTGTGTCAATATGCAAAATGAAATCAATAAACCACATATATCAATATAGTCACAAATACAAACCTTTGTTACTATAGCATGCTGCTGCAACTGCCTCAAGTATGTGACTTGAAGAAACACGCGGCATTGCGTATGATGGATGGTATTGGGTGTAATTGTATGTAGTCTATGCAAGCAAAAATTGCAACGTGGAATGTCAATGGGTTGCGTGCCGTGGAACGCAAGGGCGAGTTAGAGGTGTTTTTGAAACGGCAAACACCTGACATTGTGCTACTGCAAGAAATTAAAGGCAAAAAAGAGCAGTTTAGCACATTTCTCACGGATCATGATGATTATGTGCAGTACTACCACAGTGCAGAAAAACCTGGTTATGCTGGAACGGGTCTGTGGCTGCGTCGTTTGTGGGTGGAAAAACACGCTATTACACCCACACTGTCTACACATATCCCTGATGCACCCAATGGTGATGAGGGCCGTAGTACGCATGTGACATTGACATACAAGGATACAACGTATGATTTACTATCTATCTATTTTCCCAATGGTGGCAAGAGTGAGCAGGCATGGAAGGAAAAATTGATATTTTTTGATCGGGTATTGGATTTTATGAATACACTACACGCCGCGGGGCATGTGGTGATTGTGGGTGGGGATATGAATGTGGCGCACACGGCAATTGATTTGGCGCGTCCCAAGGCAAACGATGGCGAGATTGGCTTTCATCCCGATGAGCGGGCGTGGATGGATCGTGTGATGGCAGCGGGGTGGGTGGATGTATGGCGCGAAAAAAATCCCGGTGTGACAGATGTGTATTCGTATTGGGATATGTATACGCGTGCGCGTGACCGCAACGTCGGCTGGCGCATTGACTACTTTTTTCTTCATCATGGGATGCTGTCGCGCGTGGCGGAAGTGCGCTACATACACGAACAATACGGGTCTGATCATTGCCCGTTGGTGATGGAGGTAGAACTCTAGTTGCAGCGAACTGATCGTATAGCACACGTTCACATCAGGCAGTTCAGGAGATCATGAGTGCGCAGGTTTGGAGTGACGGGGGCGTGGGTTCTTCATAGATCCGCATCAATCATGGTAAGCTAACTAGCGACATCTCTTTTTGATTTATGCACAAAAGACGCGTACGACATCATGTGAACCCATTAGCGGACAGGACGGAGCACGTTTTTGCAGGCTTTGACAATGCACAGCCGATCATCGTGGATATTGGCGCAGATCGGGGAGAATTTGTTGTGCAATTGTTGGACCAGTGGGGCACAGAAAAAAATTTTATCGTATGTGAAATTCGTAAGCCGCTGGCACGCGCACTGGAAAAAAAATTTGCACCATATGAAAATGTGCGCGTGTTTGACGGTGATGCGACGCGCAATCTACGGTCGCTGCTGCAACCATCGATTGACGGTGGCGTGGTAATTGAAGAAATCTTCATCAATTTTCCCGATCCGTGGTTTAAAAGGCGACACGAGAAACGTCGTGTTGTGACGGAGGAGTTTGTGCGCGATGTGCAAACGTGGATTCCTGCAGAAACGCAGTGGATTTTTCAGACCGATCAGCAGAAGCTTTTTGAGGAAACAGTGGCAATCGTACGCGTCAACAATGGCGTGCTGACATTTTTTGATATGCCGCCGCATGGTGCAACGACGAAATGGGAAAGTGCAAAAATGGCGGAGGGTAAAGTGATTTATCGGTGTCGCTTTACTCTGTAGCTTGTGTGCTACGCCCTAGCATTTACCTTGCCATAGCACACCTTCTGTGCCACAATTGTCGCGTATGCAACAGTTTCACATCCATAAAACATTTGAACCCACAGGTGATCAGCCAGCGGCGATTGACGCGTTGGTGCACGGCATTGACGCCGGTGATAGCGGGCAGACACTTTTGGGCGTGACGGGATCCGGCAAGACGTTTACGGTTGCCAATGTGATTCAGCGTGTGCAAAAACCAACACTCATCATCGCACACAACAAGACGCTTGCCGCGCAACTTGTACAGGAGTTTCGCACGTTTTTTCCGCGCAACGCTGTGGAGTATTTTGTGTCCTACTACGACTACTACCAGCCGGAGGCGTATGTGCGTGCATCAGACACCTATATTGATAAAGAAGTGGAGATTAACGAAGAGATTGACCGCTTGCGTCATGCGGCAACGGCAGCGCTTCTGACGCGGCGCGACGTCATCATCGTGGCAAGCGTATCGTGTATTTACGGCTTGGGATCGCCGGCATTTTACAAAGAGAGCATGATCACGGTGCGCGTTGGCGACACGATTGATCGCGATGATCTCGTGCGGCAACTTGTGGATCAGCACTATCAGCGTAGTGATATTTTGGCACGCGCAAAATTTCGGGCAACGGGTCCAACCATCGATATTGTACCGGCGGGGCGCGAGGCAACGATTCGCATCATCCTCCGCGGTACGCGTGTTGCGGCAATTATGGAGCTGGATCTTGTGACCGGCGAAAAGCGCGCAGACATGGAAGAGACAATCATCTATCCGGCAAAGCATTTTGTCGTGCCGGAACCGGTATTGCAGGAATCGCTGGCGCACATTGAGCGTGATTTAGAAGAGCGTCTGCGTTACTTTCGCGATCACGGCAAACTTTTGGAGGCGCAGCGCCTGGAGCAACGTACGCGACAGGATCTTGCAATGATGAAGGAGCTAGGGTATTGCAATGGCATTGAGAACTACTCACTCTATCTCACAGGGCGTCGCGTCGGCGAAGCGCCCTATACCCTCATGGACTACTTTCCCAAGGACTACATGCTAGTGATTGATGAATCGCACGCCACGGTGCCGCAAATCGCGGGAATGTATAATGGTGACCGCGCTCGCAAGATGAACCTCATTGAACACGGCTTTCGCCTGCCCACGGCACTGGACAATCGACCACTGAATTTTGAGGAGTTTCAGAAACGCATGGGGCAGACGATTTTTGTGTCGGCAACGCCGGCGCAATATGAAAAAGAGCACAGTGTACGCACCGTGGAGCAGATTATCCGCCCGACGGGCTTGGTGGATCCAGCACTCTCTGTGCGCCCGACGGCGACGCAAGTGAAAGACGTGATTGCGGAGATTGCAAAAACCGTAACGAAAAACGAGCGTGTACTGATTACGACACTTACTAAAAAACAGGCAGAAGATTTATCGGAGTACTTCAAAGACAGTGACATCAAAGCGAAGTACTTGCATGCCGACGTGGAGACACTAGAGCGTATTGCCATCTTGGAGGAATTGCGGCGAGGGGCGTTTGATGTGTTGGTTGGGGTGAACTTGTTGCGCGAGGGGTTGGATTTGCCAGAAGTGTCGCTTGTGGCGATTTTGGATGCGGATAAAGAGGGATTTTTGCGTTCGGAAGTGTCGCTGATCCAAACGATTGGACGCGCGGCACGCAATGTTGGCGGGCGCGTCATCTTGTATGCGGATACCATCACCGGATCGCTACAGCGCGCCATTGACGAAACAGAGCGTCGGCGCGCCATCCAATTAGCGTATAACGAAAAGCACAAAATCACACCCCAAACGATTCAGAAAAACATTGCATCCATCGTCAAAACCGCGGAGGAAAAAATGGAAGACGTGGAGGAGTTTGTGACGTTGGCGCGCATGGAAAATATTGAAGCGTATCTCAAGCAGCGCGAAGAGGACATGAAAAAAGCCGCTACGGACCTCAATTTTGAAGAAGCGGCACTCATCCGCGATGAAATCCGCACTTTGCGCAAATTGCGATAGGGTCAACGGCAGCTACAATGTAGAGCCATGTGCGTGGTCTATTGTGTAGTTTGTCATTCTTTGACAAACACCGTACACTAGGTGCAGTGTAGCAGTATTTTTGAGCAACTTATAGTATGACAACAGAGCAAAGAAAAAAACTAGAAAGCAAGTTATGGGGTATTGCAAATATGTTGCGCGGCAAGATGAATGCCGACGAGTACAAGAACTATATCTTGGGCTTTATCTTCTACAAATATCTTTCGGAAAAACAAAAATCTTTTGCTGATCAATTACTTGTGCCAGACAAGATGCGCTATGTGGATCTAACACATCAAAAACACGGGGAATTTCTTCGCATCATCAAAGATCGCTCACAGGAATCTTTGGGGTTTTTTCTCTTGCCCGAAGAATTATTTCATAGCATCGTGGAAAAGGGGCAGGGAAAGAAAGGCGCGGATACATTTATCTTGGAAGATTTAAAAAATGTACTGAGCGCGATTCAACAAACCGCCTGTGGAACTGACAGTGAAGACGATTTTAAAGACTTGTTTGAGGATGTTGATTTGACTTCCATGAAATTAGGACGAAGCGAAAAAGAGAAAAACAATCTTATTGTGGACGTTTTGGGACATCTGGCAGAAATTGATTTTCAGATTGAAAACGCTAAGAGTGATATTTTGGGCGACGCCTATGAATACCTCATTGGGGAGTTTGCTGCCGGCGCTGGCAAAAAAGGTGGGGAGTTCTACACGCCAGCGGAAGTGTCACGCTTACTTGCCATGATTGTGTCACACGGAAAAAAGAGTATCAAATCTGTCTACGATCCTACGTGTGGTTCGGGTTCGCTACTTATTCGGTTGGAGGAGTACACCAAAGTGGTGAATTATTATGGTCAAGAATTGAATCGCACTACCTATAACTTGGCACGAATGAACATGCTTTTGCATGATATTCACTACAATAACTTTGATATTAAACAAGGGAATACCTTGGAAAATGATTTATTTCCCGATCTCAAAGCAGAGGCGGTAGTAGCCAACCCACCTTTTAGTGCAAAGTGGAAGGGTGTTGATAATCCGATTCTTGCCGAAGATGATCGATTTGTGCAATACGGTGCGCTAGCACCCAAGAACACAGCCGACTTTGCTTTTGTGACGCATATGCTCTACCACTTGGCGGATAATGGTGTGATGGCGGTGGTATTGCCGCACGGTGTGCTATTTCGTTCTGGTGCAGAAGGCACAATTCGTCGCTACATCATTGAAAAACAAAACTCTCTGGATGCAGTGATTGGACTGCCGGCAAATCTTTTTTATGGCACGTCTATTCCTGCGACGGTTCTGGTGTTCAAAAAGTGCCGTGAGGCGGATGAGAACATTCTTTTCATTGATGCCTCCAAAGGGTTTGAAAAAAGTAAAAACCAAAACCGTCTCACTGATGACAATCTTACAAAAATTTTTGAAACCTACATCGCGCGTAAAGATGTGGAAAAATATGCTCACGTAGCATCACTGGAAGAAATTCAAGAAAATGATTTCAATCTCAATATCCCGCGCTATGTGGATACGTTTGAGGAGGAAGCGCCGATTGACATTGATGCAGTGGCGGAAAAATTGAGAACATTGCAAAGTGAGGAAAAGGACATGGAAAAGAACATTGCAGGGTTTTGCGAGGAGTTGGGTATAAATAAGCCATTTTAGTGAAAGGATAATATAAGAATTGCAATTTTAGTGTATGGCAAAAGATAAACAGCAAAAAAGAATCCCCGTCCTACGCTTTCCCGGTTTTAGCGGGGAGTGGGAGGAGAAAGAATGGGGTGATTTTTTGATTCAAAAAAATCGAGAAGTGTTGAAGCCCTCAGAAAACTACCTTGCGATAGGAGTTCGTAGTCATTTTAAAGGTACGTTCCAAAAGAATGATTCTGATCCCAAAAAAATTGCAATGGATAAGTTATTTTTAGTAAAAGAAAATGATCTGATAGTAAATATTACTTTTGCATGGGAGGGGGCTTTGGCAATAGCAAAAAAAGAAGATGATGGCGGGTTGGTTTCGCATAGATTTCCAACTTATATTTTTAATACAAACTACACAAATGCAGATTATTTCAAATATATTTTTCCAAGAGAGCGAATAAAATATGAACTGACAAACATTTCTCCTGGGGGAGCGGGTAGAAACCGCGTGCTAAAGAAAGAAGATTTCTTAAAGATAAAAAATTATTTTCCTCAAAAATCCGAGCAAAAGAAAATCGCAGAGTTTTTGAGTGCAGTGGATGCATGGATTGAAAACGTGGAAAAACAAAAAGAAGCGTGGGAGGATTACAAAAAAGGAATGATGCAAAAACTTTTTCCCGCCCCGGGCAAAACCACCCCCGCCCTACGCTTTCCCGGTTTCAGCGGGGAGTGGGAGGAGAAGAGGCTGGGGGAGTGTCTGGATTACAAGCAACCAACAAATTATATCGTGAAAAGTACGAAATATGATGATTCATACAATGTGCCCGTTTTGACTGCTGGCAAAAGTTTTATTTTGGGTTATACAAATGAAAAAGATGGAATTTTTAGCCAAGATTTGCCCGTTGTTATATTTGATGACTTTACAACAACATCGCAATTTGTGAATTTCCCATTCAAGGTGAAGTCATCTGCAATGAAAATTTTAAAAAATAAAAAAGGATATGATTTGAGTTTTATTTTTAACCTAATGCAAACAATTAACTATGAAATTGGCGGACATGGACGACATTGGATTTCGAAATATTCAAAAATGCACGTTGTGACACCATCACATAAAGAACAAAAGAAAATTGCGGATTTTCTCACTGCGATTGACGATGTAATCACGGCAAAAGATGAGGAAATCGCAAAAGCACGAGAGTGGAAAAAGGGGTTAATGCAAAAGATGTTTGTTTAATTGATTAATTTAATAACTCATGAATCTTGAGAAGTTTATTCAGCACTTAGAATCAAAGGATAATAAAAAAAAGCTAGAAAATCTTGTTTTGAAAGCATTGCAAGATTCAGATTTTATTAAAGAATATCACAATTTGAATTACTTGATGAATGTCCATGGGCATTTTCAACATATATGTGATGATCCAATGCGATATGATAATTCTAGTAGTGATAATTATAGGCACTATCAATATTTTTTAGTTGCGGTATCTAATGCTTTTACCACATACTTGTATGATAATAAGGGAAAATATGCAGATTTGAAAGAAATAATTTCAGAAATAGAAAAAAGAATTGAAGATGCAAAACATGATCTTGATGAAATACAAAACCTAAACGAGTTCATTTCTGGTGAAAAAGTTTTACAGGTTTATGCTGAAGAGTTTAAAATACGAGCGGATGAATATAAAAAAGAGGCGGACAGGTGGCAAATAAAGCTATATTGGAGTTTTTTTGTTCTTGGAGTTGTAATAATTTCTTTTCTCTTTGTTAATATCATTGATTTTTCTTTTTTAACAAAATACTTATCTGAAGATATTAAGGATTATGGATATTTTGCAATAATCTTTACGAAAATTATTCTAGTAATTGGATTAATTCAAGTTACAAGATTTGGTTATAGAAATTACAATGCGAATAAGCATTTAGAGAATCAATCTTTACATAAATATGATGTTTTAAGAGCTTTGCAGGGAGTATATAATACAATTAGCAATGAAAATAAAGATGCGAGAGATGAATTGATTAAAACAGGTGCGCTCACTGCATTTCAAACTGTTGAAAGTGGCTATATAACAACAAAAGAAGGAGCGGGAAGTTCTGACGCTGGCTTATATGCTGCGATTAGTGGCATTCTTAAAAGATAATATTATGACAACTCCATTAAAATTAAATAGCCGAGTAATTCTTACTGAAGATTTTGTACAGGATTGTGTTATTAAATACCTTTCTTCAAAAGGTTGGGAAAAATCTTTGAAATCTGCACATTTATGGGAACAGGGTGTGGACATAAAAGTGAGAAATAATAAATATTCCAGATATTGGCTGGTTGAAGTAAAAGGTGACCCATCTGAAAAAGTCAAAAGTCCAGAGGGAAGTAGAAGCAGTAGTTTCAATTCTGCTGTTGGTCAAGTTATTACGCGAATGCACAGAAATGGCAAAACAATGTACAAATATGGATACAAATATGGGATAGCTTTTTCGATGTATTTTTATGATATGGTCACTAGAAAAATGCCTTATGATGTAATGGATAAACTAAACCTTTATGTGTTTTTTGTAGATGAGAAAGGTGAGGTTTTGGAAATTGATCACAAAAAAATGAAGAAAATTCAAGCTAATGCAAAATAAGCTATGACAACACAATCAGAACAACAATTGGAAAATAATTTGATCGCTCAACTGGAAGTGTTGGGATTTACGCCCGTGACAATATCCGGTAATGCGGAGCTGGAGAGTAACCTCAAAACTCAGCTGGAAAAATTCAATGGTACGACATTCAGTGATAGGGAATTTGAGCGGATTTTGAATCATTTGAACAAAGGAAATACATTTGAAAAAGCCAAGAAACTGCGTGATCGCTTTTCTCTTAGGCGCGATGACGAGACAAGTTTTTCCGTGCGATTTTTCAATATGGAAAAGTGGTGTAAAAATCTCTATCAGGTGACACATCAGATAACGCAGGAGGGATCCTATGTCAATCGCTACGATGTAACGCTACTGGTCAATGGATTGCCACTGGTGCAGATTGAACTCAAAAAACGCGGCATGGAACTCAAAGAAGCGTTCAATCAAATTCAGCGCTATCACAAACATTCTTTTGCTGGCACACTGTTCGACTATGTGCAGATTTTTGTGATTTCCAACGGAGTCAATACGAAATACTTTTCCAACAATCCGCGGCAGTCATTTGAGCAGACATTTTTTTGGACAGACGAAAACAATCGCAAAATTACGCGCTTAGAAGATTTTGCTAATGCATTTTTGGAGAAATGCCAGGTATCAGGGATGATTGCGCAGTATATTGTGTTGGCAGAGTCGCGGCAGATTCCAATGGTGTTGCGACCGTACCAGTACTACGGCGTGCGCAAAATTGTGGAGCAGGTAAAGATGAGTAATAAAAATGGCTATATTTGGCATACTACCGGATCAGGTAAGACATTAACGTCTTTTAAAGTGGGGCAGATTCTCTCGCAGATGGATGAGGTGAGAAAAGTGCTGTTTGTGGTGGACCGGAAGGATTTGGATATTCAGACGACCAAGGAATTTAATTCTTTTTCCGATGGGAGTGTGGATGGGACGAATAGCACCCGTCATTTATTTGCACAACTCAAAGACGACAAGCGCAAATTGATTGTGACGACGATCCAGAAGTTGGACCGATTGATTGCACGCGAGCGGTATCGGTCGGAGATTGCAAAGCTGCACGATGCCAAAGTGGTGATCATTTTTGACGAGTGTCACCGGGGGCAGTTTGGCAAGACGCACAATGCGATCAGAAAATGTTTTGCAGGAGCGCAGTTATTTGGGTTTACTGGGACGCCGATCCTTGTTGATAATAATGTGGGCGGGGTAACTACCAGAGATGTATTTGGTGAGTGTTTGCATAAATACCTTATCACGCATGCAATTGCCGATGATAATGTTTTGGGGTTTTCGGTGGAGTATGTGGGTCGGTATAAGCACAAGGAGGATGACACGGTGGATGCGAATATCCAAGTGGAGGGCATTGATACGCGAGAGGTGGTAGAACACGAGAGTCGGATTGAGAAAATTGCTGAGTACATTGTGCACGATTACAATCGCAAGACAAAGAATCGTCGTTTCAATGCAATTTTAGCCGTGGGGAGTACGGACGCGGCACGCAAATACTACCAAATCTTTAAAACTAAAAAGCATAATTTATCCATTGCGACAATTTTCACCTATCGTGCCAATGAGGAGGACAAGAACGATCCTTTGAATGAAGAAGCCTTTGTCGATACGGATGACGCAATCAATGTGCATACGCGTGATTTTTTGAACAGCTGTATCAAGGACTACAATGCAATACACAACACGAATTACTCCACAGATGTTTTTTATGATTACTATAAAGATGTGCAGCGACGCATGAAGAGTGGGAAGATTGATTTGCTGATTGTGGTAAATATGTTTCTCACGGGATTTGACAGTGTACGACTCAATACGCTTTTTGTGGATAAAAATCTCGCTTATCACGGTCTCGTGCAAGCGTATTCACGCACGAATCGTATTTTGGATAGCACAAAGCCTCACGGGAATATTGTATGCTTTCGTAATTTGAAGGGAGCTACGGATAAGGCATTGGCGCTTTTTGGGGATGAAAATGCCAAGGAGATTGTATTTAAAAAACCCTATGACAAGCAGAAGGCGGAGTTTAACGAGGGCGTGGCGACACTTAAGCAGATTGTGCCGACGGTGGCAGATGTGGGAAGGCTGGCAAGCGAAGAAGAACAGCTGATTTTTGTGCGTCAGTTTCGCAATCTCTTGCGCGTAAAATCGTCACTGGAAACATTTGCAGAGTTTTCTTTTGATGAAGTGACGATTGATGAGCAGGAATTTCTGGATTATCAAAGTGCCTATCTGGATATCTATCACCGGCGCAAGAAGATGGAAAGGGACAACGTTTCTATCATTGATGATATTGATTTTGCACTGGAATTAACGCGGCGCGATGACATTAATTTTGATTACATTGTGCAGCTTATTGTGAGCTTGAAAGAAATGCACTCAGATGCGATGCGAGAGAAAAAAATTGCTGATATTTTACACACCTTTGATGCGGATTTACGTCTACAGAAGAAAAAGGATTTGATTGAGCAGTTTATTCGGGAGAACTTGCCGAGCATTAAAGATGTGGCGGATGTAGAAGGAGAATTAAAGGGGTACTGGCAGGGTAAGGAGGCGGAGTATGTTAAATCCATTGCCGAGAAAGAGCATATTGATTTGGAAAAAATGCAGGAACTCATTAAAGAGTATTTACATACGGAGCGGATGCCGCTGAGCGATGACATTATTGCACTTTTGCCAAAACAGCCAACACTTCTTGAATCAGAGTCTATTATTGCCCGTATCAAAGAGGCATTGCAGAATTTTGTGGAGATTTTTGATTGGTAGCTTTTACCCAAAAACCCCTTCAACGGCATTGAGAACCTCTTGAGGGGTTTTAATAGTATTGGTGATCAAGGTACATCAGCGGCACGTGATTATTTTTTGAAGAAGGATTCTTTTTTCGCAATGATCAAAATGGCGATCAATGCACCGATTAAATTAAAAACTAAGTCTAAAGCGTTATTTATATAGCCGCCCACTCCACTTTCGGGGCTAATCACAGTAGCTATAAATTCAATAATTTCATTAAGGGCGCCTGCGCCAGTGGCTGCCATTACCAGCAAAATGGAGATTGCAACTTTATTGTTGCGAGCCGGATTTTTAAGAAGCGGTTTCAATAAAGTCCACATTAACAAGGTCGTAACGCCAAATCCGAAAGCATGGACTAGCTGATCGTATTTTAGAATGTAATACGGTTCGCCAATAATTGGAAGAAGCATAGTGGAGTAAAGAAGTTTATTGTTCAGAATAATGCCACCACCTGCCATGTGCGCTAAGGCCCAAATAGATAATCCCCAAAGCAACCCGTTAGAATAGCGTACTTTCTCTCGCGTGATTAAAATTAAGATAATGAAGAAAATTAAAACACCAATGTAGAGTAAAAATTCATAATTTGCTCTTGTAATAAAAAAGGTTGAAAAAGTTAGGATGAAAAAAACATTGGTAAGAAGAATTGTTAATTGTCCTTTTTTTAATTTCATTTTTGTAGAATAAATATTTAATAATTTTTTAATGAGATGCAAGTTCTTTTATAAGGTACATTAAAATCTCTTCGTGTTCAGACAATAGCAAAGCTGTTGTCAGAGGCGAAGAGGTTTGCGGTTTCACCTGCACTCTTCCGATTTTGTGGTTGTGCGATGCGATAACGGGCAAACCCAGCGAGAGCTATGCAGTTCTTGAAAGCTGAGGCTTCACCAGAAGTAATCAAGGATGATTGTATTTTCTCGCAGCTAGTTGTTTTTTGGCAAACGACAAAGTGCGCTTTTCTTTATCATGACTTTGTCTTATTATAGAATGATTATTTAAAAAGTAAAATGTTTATTTGTAATGTGGGGCTATAGGTAGTTACTTTAGTAGCAATGTGGAGTGCGCAGAATTTGTCAGAACGTTATAATGACAGTATCATACAGTGCTGTGTGGGTACTCTTGGCAAAACCGTAGGTGTGTTGTATGATACCACAGTACAGCGGGGTATAGTGTAATGGCTAGCACGAGTCCTTTGGGAGGATTTAGTCTGGGTTCGAGTCCCAGTACCCCGACACGATGTGCGCAACTTTCTTGGACAATCAATGGTATACTATACACAAAACACTCATTTGTAACGTGTTGATATATGCGCATAAGCTATAAGGTGTACGTCGTTGTCTTTTTTGCGATCGTGTTTGTGGGTGCGACATGTCACAGTGCGGTGGCGCGGGACAACGTAACAGATTGGTACATCAAAGATTTTCACGCGACGATCGTAGTGAATAAAGATGCATCACTGGACATCACGGAGCGTATTACGGCTGACTGTGGTCAAGCAACAGGTAAGCACGGCATCTTTCGAATTGTGCCCACGAGTGTGAAAGTAGACGGACGTGGCACGATTGCAGTGCCCGTCACATTGCATAGTATTACCGACGAAAATGGTACAGCCTATCGCCATACAACATCGCGCGATAACATCAATCAGACGGTGACGTGGAAAATTGGCGATCCCGATGTCACGGTGACGGGAGAACATACGTATGTCATTCAATACACTGTCAAAAACACAGTGCGCTTTTGGAACGACGATTTTGATGAACTGTACTGGAATCTGACGGGGAATTTTTGGGATATGGAGATGGACGCCGCGCGTGTAGATGTGGTACTGCCACAGGAATTGACACAGGGCAATACGGCGGTAGAGATGTATTCTGGACCACAGAGTGCTCAGGATAATGCATTTGGTACATTTCTATGGACAGCAGATCATACAGTGACATTTACAGCGACGCGCATGCTGCCACAGCGACATGGAATGACGGCATCGCTGACGTTTCCCAAAGGAATTTTTACACCGTATCAACCGACACTATGGGATCGTATGTGGCAGATAGTACTGCTCGTGATTCCGATTGTGGTATTTGGGGTGTGTTACAGATTATGGCGAAAGCATGGCGCTGATCCACGGTTTTCCAAAACGGTCATTGCGCACTATGAACCACCACAGGATCTCTCACTGCTAGAAATGGGATTTGTGATGACAAAAGGCGTGATGCAGCATCGTTTTATCACGGCGTCACTAATTAGTTTTGCATCGCGGGGTATGCTGACTATTACGGAACAGCCCCATAAAACTGTATCTATTATGTCCTCCAAAGACTATGAGTTACGACGCACAAGAAGTGAAGCAGAAAAAACACTGACACCTGCCGAGCGAAAAATCCTGGATAAGGTTTTTGAGAAAGGGGATGTGGTACTTCTGTCATCGTTGAAAAACACATTTTACACCGTGTTGGCAGGTGTGACGAAAGATGTGCATATGCAACTCAAGCAAAAACAATTGGTGTCACCAGAGGGTATAACGTATCGTACGGCGATGCTGATCATTGCCGGTATTATAGGTATTAGCGGTATGATTGTGTCTAGTGCATTTGGTGGTTTGCGCGCCATGCTATCACTGCTTGTATCGGCCGGCATTATCTTTGCGTTTTCATGGATTATGCCAAAACGCATGGAGGAGGGTGCAAAAATGAATTGGCACATTGAGGGATTCAAGTTATTTATGGAAACTGTGGACAAGGATCGTGCACGGTTTTATGAAGATCAAAACATTTTTGAAAAGTTTCTGCCATATGCTGTGTTATTCAATATTACCAAGAAGTGGATTACGCGCATGAAGGAGATTTATGGTGCAGAGTATATTGCCCAACATGCGCCTGCGTGGTATGTTGGTGCAACACCTGGGGCATTTGATGCGGATCACTTTTCTTCTGCAATGACGAGTTTATCACAGAGCATTGGCGCCAGTACGTCAAGTCCGTCGGGATCCGGCGGAAGTGGTAGTTCTGGCGGTGGCGGTGGCGGTGGCGGTGGCGGAGGTTGGTAGTCGCGACGTCACACAGGGCATAGTGAAATAAAACCTGGTGTTTTCAGGTACTACACTATAGTACATGGATCATTTTCATATGATCTGCAATCATGTGGGGTAATTTGCAACTTCGGGTGAGCTTATGTATTCAGACGTTGATGTTGTCAAATCACGAATCAATATTATTGATCTTGTGGGGGAATATGTCCGATTGACGAAGGCCGGCAGTCGCTACAAAGCATGCTGTCCATTTCATCAGGAAAAAACGCCGTCGTTTATCGTCAATGAGGATCGACAGACGTACCACTGTTTTGGATGCGGGCAGGGCGGTGATATCTTCAGTTTTGTCATGGAAATGGAAAACATGGGATTTCGGGAGGCGTTGGAGCTACTTGCTGACAAGGCAGGTGTGGAATTGCAAAAAAATCCGTCACGCGCTGCAGGTGGTGATGTCAAAAAGAAGATGTATGATGCCCTGGAGAAAGCAGCAGCGTTTTATGAAAAACAATTGCACGACGGACACGGGCGCGATAAAGCGTTACCGTATTTGCGCGAGCGTGGTATTCCTGATGCACAAATCAAAAATTTTCGCCTAGGTTTTGTGCCAGAGGGGTGGGATCACCTCGCAACATTTTTGCAAGCACACGGTGTGCAGATCAAAACAGCTATTGCTGCAGGGCTATTGATTCAGAAAGAGGGCGACGGCGGCACCACACAGCGCACACGCACGTATGATCGCTTTCGCAACAGGATCATGTTTCCAATCCGCGATGCTCTGGGACGCGTGATCGGGTTTACGGCGCGGATATTACCTGGTGATGACACACCGGCTGGCAAGTATATCAATACACCAGAGACATTGCTCTACCGCAAAAGTACGGTACTGTACGGCATTGATGTGGCAAAGCAGGCCATTAAAAAGCAGGACTGCGTGGTGATTGTTGAGGGAAATATGGATGTGATTGCGCTGCATGGTATTGGCATTGAGCATGCCATTGCCGTATCTGGCACAGCAATGACGGAGCAGCACATCGCGGCGATCTTGCGCTATACCAAGAACATCGTTTTGTTTTTTGATGCAGATGATGCAGGTATGGCAGCAGCACGTAAAAGTGCCATGGCATGCCTACACGACGATCTCCATGTGCGCATGGTGATGCTTACAGAAGGAAAGGATGCTGCAGATTTAGCTCAAAATGATGCAGAGCAGTTGCGTACACACATTGCCGATGCACAACATGCTATAGAAGTCTTTACACAACTTGCAGCACAGACACATGACCTTACGGATCCGCACGGAAAGCGCATGGCGATTGATGATGTGGCAGCGATTGTAGCGCAGGTTGCGCATGATATTGAGCGAGAGGAGTGGGTACAGAAGTGTAGTGTGCAGCTGGATGTGGATGAGGAGTTGTTTCGTGCAGCTGTGCATAGCGAGCGGCCGGGTGCCCCACCACCAAAACCCATTGCTCCTGTAGCACGCACGCAAAAGCCCGTGGGGGAATTATCACAAATCCAGCGCATCTTTCGGTCTATTATTTTGATGATGATTGCCTATCCACATGTGTGGGAGCACGTGTATAAAAATCGCAATCGCTACGGACCACTTGTGCAGCAACCGAATATTGCCGAATTGCTACGCGAGGGACCGGACATTGGATTTTCTGTAGGAGATTATGTACAAAAAGATGAACGTCGCGCCGCACTATATACAGCAGCGCTACGGATGCAGCAGAACTATGAGGCGCAACGCGAAGACGGCGGAAGTCCCATCAAAGACACAGAGACGTACATTGCCGTGGCAATGGAGCAACTGCAACAGCGTAAACTAGATCAATTACTAGAGCAAGTGCAGAAAGCCGAGGTAGCGGGCGACGTGCGTGTCAAGAGGCAGTTATTGCGACAAATTACAGACTTGACTCAACAAAACGATTTACCACATATTACGGAATAATAAGCATTTATTTTTTAACTATAGAAGTCATGGCGACAAAAAAAGCAGCAGCAAAAAAGACAGCAAGAAAATCTGCAACAAAGAAAGTAGCAAAAAAGTCTACTGCAAAGAAATCCACTGCAAAAAAATCTCTACAAAAGAAGAAGACAGCAGCAAAAAAGACAGCAAGAAAATCTGCAACAAAGAAAGTAGCAAAAAAGTC
>JAXGYI010000004.1:0-60302 GCA_040772365.1 Candidatus Moraniibacteriota bacterium | reverse complement strand
AGAAATCCACTGCAAAAAAATCTCTACAAAAGAAGAAGACAGCAGCAAAAAAGACGAAAAAAATTGATCACGTATACGATGTGACGGAGGAGTTGGAGATGCTCATGAAACGCGGTAAGCAGCGTGGTTTTGTGACGGAAGATGAGATCATGCATGCTGTGCCAGACATTGAAAACGATGTAGCGGAATTGGAGGCGTTTTATGATGCATTGGAGGGCTACGGCATCGCCATTGTGCATTCGGATGATATTTTGCAAGTGGATACGGAGGAGGGGGATATTGCGCGGGGCCGTGCACAGAGCAAGCGCATTCAGCAACAAAAGGATGTGCTTTTGGTGGAAGAGGCAGCGGCAAATGAGGGTAATACGGCGGATTTAGTGCAGATGTATTTAAAAGAAATTGGGCGCGTGCCACTTCTCACAACAGAGGAAGAAGTTGCCGTGGCAAAGGCTGTTGCTAACGGTGATGAGGCAGCGCGACAGCGTTTAACAGAGTCAAACTTACGTTTAGTGGTATCCATTGCCAAAAAATATGTTGGACGATCTACAAATCTATCGCTTCTAGATCTCATTCAGGAAGGCAACATCGGACTTTTTCGCGCTGTGGAAAAATTTGACTATACGAAAGGATTTAAGTTCTCCACGTATGCAACGTGGTGGATTCGCCAAGCAATTACACGTGCACTTGCCGATCAGTCGCGCACAATTCGCATTCCTGTGCATATGGTAGAAACGATCAATAAGTACATTCAAATTGTACGGCGATTGGTTCAGGAGCTTGGTCGCGAACCATTGCCAGAAGAGATTGCCGCGGAAATGGAGTTGGATATTGACAAGGTGCGCCACATTCAAAAGATTTCACAAGAAACGGTGTCGCTAGAAACGTCAGTGGGGGATAGTGATGATGACAGCGTACTTGGCGACTTTATTGAAGATACGGAGTCTATTGCGCCGCAGCAGGGCGCGTCGCGTACATTGCTTTCTGAGCATGTTGCGGAGGTACTGTCGCAATTGTCGCCGCGTGAGCAAAAAATTCTCAAGATTCGTTTTGGTTTGGATGATGGTGTAACGCATACTCTGGAAGAGGTGGGACAGGAATTTGGTGTGACGCGCGAACGTATTCGTCAAATTGAGGCAAAGGCATTGGAAAAAATCCGCGATAATAAAATGATTGACAAACTCAAGGACTACTAATGGTACATGGTAAATGATTGTATTATGAAAAACAGTAGTGAAGATTTTTTTGCGGACACACCGCACGAGGGTCACAAGGAAATAGAAGAGATGATGCGCATTGGGGAAGAGGATGGCATGACGTTTGTCGTTGATGGATCTCGAGAAAGCCTGATCGGCGAAGATGGTGAGATGAAGAAGAACATTGTACAGCACAACATCAATAATTTTTCCGAAATTGTGCGTACGTATGCACGTCTTGATAATATACCAGAGGCCACTGTAGAGGAGTATTTAGAAGCATTTGCTGCACAGGCAGTAGCTGACGGTACGGCACAGACGATGGACTACGTAGAGTTTATTGATGAGGATCGCATTGCGCGTGCCATGCAGGATATTCGTGATAGGGGACGTTCGGCGCATAGTGCTACGAACTAGAAGCTGCTTGCATCTTTTCGTATTTTCCTCTACAATCAGGTTGTGCATTTCATGATGCACGCTATTCCGCGATAGCTCAGCGGTAGAGCAGTTGGCTGTTAACCAATTGGTCATAGGTTCGAATCCTATTCGCGGAGCTTGTAGAACATATTGTGAAAACCGCCCGATATCTGGCGGTTTTCCTGTGTCATTAAACATGGCCATGTAAACCTTATCAGCGTTGTTTTCACTTCCATTAGAAAAAGAGTTATGAAACCATTTATCGTTACACCAATCACCAAAGATCTCAATGTACGTTTTAGCGGTAAGGAGGTTGTGTTGCCGCAGGAGGTTCAAGATAAAATTGATACATACTGGAATGAATTAATCGCCAGTGGCAAATCACTGACGCGCGGAGAAGTTTTCACTGTGACACAGAAAGAAATTACTGATGACGCGATCAGTATTCTTGTAGAGAAAACAGATTATGCACACTATCTCTACTCCCAGAATGTTGGTGGTTTGGGTGAGTATGGCGTACACATTATTCATACGGCTGCGCTGGTAGAAACATCAGATGGATATTTCGTCTTTGGAGAAATGGGTCATCAGACATCGCGTGCTGGTGTGCATCAACTTTGTGGTGGCGGCATTGATAATGACGATTTGCGTGGTGACTATTTTGACTTCACGCATAATATTACCAAGGAGCTTCAAGAAGAGCTAAATATTGATGTTGCTGACACATCGCGTGTTACATCCTTCGATGAAGCCTATTTTAAAGAAGGCGGTCCAACCGACAAAATGACAGTCATTTACAAAGTGATTCTTAATGAAATAAAAGATGATTTTCTTGAGAAATACGATCAGTTTGTGGAAAATCTCAAAACACAGAGCGAAGTGCCAGAATTTGAGAAATTGATCACTCTTGAAAAAGACAAAAATGCCATTAGCACATTTTTTGCGCAAGATGATGTTGTGTTTGATGAATATATGCAGCCGTTATTTGAGTTTATTGAAAAAGAACTGTAAGTTACAGCAAGTTGTAACTTACAGGTGCTATCTGTGTAACTTTTTACCAGTACTCAAGGCACGTTGAAATTGCTATGAAACGATAGTTAAAAAAACTATCCTGGGTAAGGGAATTTATGGTTCCGAACACCCTTTTTGCTGATGGCAGTGGTCAGATGGTTCAGGTTAGCGAGGAGATTGAGTTCTCCGAGTTGCCTGATGTACAAGAAGTGTGTGGGACTATTCTCACTTTTACTTACGGCACATCATTGAAAAATTTTCACCGCGGGACAATACATGGCGATACCAGTGGAAGTGTGCGGTGTGAAAAAGTATCGCAGCGTCTATTCCTGCGCCTTACTGACGTATTCGCCGCGTTCAGTGTTGATGATGATGCGATCGCCCACGTTGATGAAAAGCGGTGCACTCACAGTGGCGCCGGTTTCCACAGTGACGACTTTTCCGCCACCGCCGGATCGTGTGTCACCCTTGATTCCTGGCGGCGCATCGGTGACAGTGAGAGTAACTTTGATGGGAAGTTCAATGTTAATCGGTGCACCATTGTAGTTGAGCATGGTCACGGGCAGTCCTTCAGTGAGATAGCGGTGGGCATCGCCGATGGCGTTAGCGCCAAGAATAAACTGTTCATAGGTAGCGTCGTCCATAAAGTGATAGTCATCGCCTTCAGCATAGAGGAACTGCGCGGTGGACTTGGAGATATCGGCCTCTTTCACTTTGTCTGCGCCCTGAAATGTCTTGTCGATTACGGCACCAGTTGCCATATTGCGCAGTTTGGTGCGTAGTACTGCACCGGCGCGCCCCATCTTAGAGTGCTCGCTGTAGGTTACGGCAAATGGTTCGCCATCCAAGACGATTTTTTTACCAGTTTTGATATCACTAATGCTCAACATAAGTATGTGGATCTGCGGCACAGGCAAAAAACATATTGATGATATGTTTTTGCATGCGGCGCCGAAAGGGTATTGCAATTTATTTTACGGTAAACGGAAGTAGTGCCATATAACGTGCGCGCTTGATAGCACGAGCGATGTGGCGCTGAGAGTACGTATCTACATCATGACGCTTTGGTGGATAGATCTTTGCTTGTGAGTTTTGGAAGCGACGAAGAAATGCCGCATCCTTGTAGTCAATGGTGTCGTACGCTTTGTCGCCGACACGGATTTTACGTTGTGCCATAGTGTGTATAGAATTACATCAATTATCGTGCGCAATGTCGTTGCGCGGGGTCCCTAAAAAGGGACATCCTCAATGCGGATTTCTTGTTCGTCATCCAGATTGATCGTGGGGATCTCTTCTTCTTTCTTTTCTTGCGCTGCTGGGCGTGCCGCTGGTCGAGACTGCTGTTGGTGTCCGCCGCTATAGCTACCACCTTGACCGCCACCTGATGGCTTTGCGCCAAATTCAAACTTTTCCAAAATAATCTCTGTGCGGTACATTTTTTTACCAGTTTCCTTGTCATCCCAACTACGCGTTTCCAAGCGGCCTTCCACATAGATCTCTTGTCCCTTGATGAAGTATTGTCCAATCACTTCGCCCTGGCGCCCCCATGCAACAACATTGTGAAATTCGGTCTTTTCTTGTTTTTGTCCGCTCTGATCCTTCCACTGACGCGATGTTGCAACGGAGAGATTTGCAACAGTTTGCCCACTAGTTGTAGTACGGAGTTCTGGATCGCGCGTGAGGCGTCCGACAATGATGACTTTGTTGACATTCATAGGATTTTGAGGTTAATGTGAGGATCATGTCATCACAAAACCATAGTTTACTGTGTATTAAATATTGAGTGCTTCTTCGAGTTTTTCGTCAATTTTTCGGCTGGTTTCTTTGAGCTGCTTCTTACCCTCACGCTGTGACTTGTCAAATTGCTTTGCAAAGTCGGCAAGTGGTGGAAGCTCTGTGGCGTCAACGATAATATAGCGGAGGAGATCTTTGTGGAGATTGAGTTGTCGCGTCATCTCTGCAATAGCATCACTCACGTTACTGTCTTCATCGCGCGCATCTGCGTCGGGAAGCGTAAAGCGTTGTACGCAATAGGTACCGCGCCAGTTATGCTTGATCTTATAGGCTAGTTTGCGATCAAACTCCAGTGCTGCGTCGGTATAGGTCCCGCCGGCACCCTCCACAATTGCGCGGATTTTGGACTTGATCGTGTCCAACTCCGGTTTTTTGGATTCCGCAATCAGGAACATCAGTTCGTACTCCATGGTGGGTTATATAATAATGAATTAATAAAAACCGTCCTCAACGTGAAAGTTTCCGCATAACACGGACACTTTCCGCATGATGGGCGGAAAATGCCGCATCCTTTCCGCGTACCGTGTGTAGCGGCGGGATGCGATGGGCTTTCATGTTGTTACCATGAGCATAGCATGGATGAAGAATTTATGCAATGGTTCTCTTGATCTTGATGAGGAACGTTTTTTAGAGTACACTGCACGTATAATTGTACACAACATTTCCTTATGGTACCAAGGCAGTCATTCTATATCACGACGACACTACCATATGTCAATGCGGCGCCGCACATTGGCTTTGCCAGTGAAATTGTGCTTGCTGATGTGCGTGCTCGTATGGAAGCGGCGTGCGGTAAGGATGTAGTGTTTAATACTGGTACGGACGAACACGGCATCAAGATTTGGCAGAAGGCGCAGGAAGCGGATATGGGCGCGCAAGACTATGTGGACGGTTATGCAGCGAAGTTCGACGATCTGAAGACGCTCCTCAATCTTTCTTATACGCATTTTATCCGCACCACGAATTCCCACCACAAGGCGGCGGCGCAGGAGATGTGGCGGCGCGTGGACGCGGGCGGTTATATCTATAAGAAAAAATACAGTGTGAAGTATTGCGTGGGGTGCGAGTTAGAAAAGACCGACAGTGAGTTGGTGCACGGCGAGTGTCCATTTCACCCCGGTAAACCACTGGAGACCATTGATGAGGAAAATTACTTTTTTCGTTTTAGTGCGTTCAGGGATCAATTGCTTGCGCTGTATGATGCCTATCCCGATTTTGTCGTACCCCAGAAGCGCCTCAATGAAATTCGCACATTTGTGGAAAAGGGATTGCAGGATTTTTCTATTTCACGGTTGAAGGAAAAAATGCCGTGGGGCGTGCCGGTACCGGGCGACGAGACGCAGGTGATGTATGTGTGGTTTGATGCGTTGACAAATTATGTGTCCACATTGGGGTGGCCGGAAGACGATGCGTATTTTGCGCGTTTCTGGGGCACGGCGGATGCGCCGCGTGCCGTACAAATTGCCGGCAAAGATAACGTGCGTCAACAAAGCGCCATGTGGCAGGCGATGCTTTTGGCGGCGGGACTGCCGACGAGTCGACAGATTTTCATCAACGGATTTATCGGTGTGGACGGACAGAAGATGAGCAAGTCGCTGGGCAATGTCATCGCGCCGGCGGAAATGGTGGCACGCTACGGCGTGGACGGGACGCGGTATATACTTTTGACCAAGGGCGCTTTTGGGGAGGATTCCGATATTTCATGGGACAAGATGGACGCTACGTACAATGCTGATCTCGCCAATGGATTGGGCAACCTCACATCGCGTATTATTGCGTTGGCGGGAGATATGGCATTTACGCCGCAGGAGCATGTGGATGATGGTGGTGTTGGTGATGCGGTGGAGCGTATGGAAATGCAGGGTGCGTTGGAGATCTTGTGGGCGCGCGTGCGTGCCGCAAATAAGCGTATTGAAGATACTAAGCCGTGGGAATTGCGCAAAAGTGACCAGCAGGCGTTTGAAAACATCATTAGTGAACTACTGCAAGAGTTGCATGCACTGGGTATTGCATTGGCGCCATTCTTGCCGGACACCTCGCAGAAGATTCTCCATGCAATTGCTACACGTGAGCGCGTGATCTTGTTTCAGCGTGTTGCGTAGAGAGAGGGGCTGTGCGTAGTTTTAATCAGCGGCACATGTGTTATACTGTGATCAGGCTTTGTGCATCTGCAATAACTACTGATGTAGGCATCATTCATTATTTATTATGAAATCTTTTTTTGCAAAGAGCGGTATTATCGTGGTGGGTATAGCGCTTTTTTTATTCACTCCCACTTCCACACACGCAAGGGAGTTTTTTGTTATTGATCGAGACACAACATGGAGCGGCACGATGGACCTTAGTCACTATGATTGGGTTGAGATTCGCGATCATGCAACAGTGATGATTACACCGGGCGCGCACATTACCATATCCTCAGTGATGATTTATGACAAAGCGCATATTGTGGCACAGGGCACAGTAGAACAACCGATTACGATCGTATACAGTCCCCACGTTCTTTCTCCAGGATCCGATTGTATGTACTATAGGGGTAGTATATATTTTGATACCGCGGCTGGTGCACCAGCATCAACATTTTCACATGTTATTTTTGATGGTGCCCGTGATTCTGTTACACATCTTCGTCTGTGTATTGCTGCTCCCTATAGTCACAACATGAAACGTCTTGAGGGCATGACGTCACCACTGTCGCCGCTGCCAATCAACGAATATCGTGACCTCACCTATAAAGGAAGTTTTTTGCTACACAGGGGTCATGTAGCCATTGATCGATCCGTTTTTCGCAATGGGATTTTTGCAAATATTGAGGTTCGCTTATACACGCACAATAATGCATCGTCTCTACGCATTGCGAATACGGATTTTTATAATACAGCAAACCACATTGCGATCGTATCTCGCGTGGAGGGCAAAGACAGTCTCACACACGTTATCCCCCAGTGCATGAAAAACTGCACGGGTATGGATACAGACAAAATACAAATAGCCGACAACGCAGATTTTCTGCGATGCAGAAGCTTTTGCTGGGGAGAGGTCTCAGGTGATGCGGAGCTTTTGAGCTCTAACCGCGTACAGCTTGTGAATAATTGGTATGGACACGCAGATGGGCCGGAGCGCATACACGGGGAGTGGCGCAATACTGGGGAGTTTGTTTTGGGTGACGTCATTCTTGATGGATGGAGATCTGGTCCCAATACGCAGCGGGGCTCCAATGTACTTTTTCTTCCTGGCATTAAGGCGAGCCGTCTCTACGGAGATAATGCAGAAGGGAAAAGTGTCAAAGTGTGGGAGCCAAGTAATCGCTTTGAAACGGATTGGCTGCAATTCCGCAAAGACGGTACACCGCAGATGGACGATGGGATCTATACAAAAGATGTTATTGATGAGATCGGCATACCAATCATTGGTAGTAATATCTATAAATCATTGATCGGTGATATCAAAAAGATGAAGGAACACAATAGTATTACCGATTATCTCCTCTATGCCTATGACTGGCGCTATGGTCTCAATGATATTCTTTTTAACGGCACGAGGTACCCTGATGGGGAGCGGAAAAAACTGGTTGTGGAGACTGAGAGATTGGCGGCGACATCTCATAGCGGCAAAGTGACGGTTATAGGACATTCCAATGGAGGGCTTTTAGCAAAGGCGCTTGTACGTGAGCTGGAAATACAGGGCAAAGGTCACCTAGTAGACAATGTTGTCTTGGTAGGGTCTCCACAAATGGGTACACCGAAGTCTATCCTATCGTTTCTCTACGGCTATGATGAGAAGCTTAGTATTCCATGGCTGATGGACGGTGCAAAGGCGCGAGTGCTTATTAATACGATGCCAGGTGCATATGGGCTATTGCCGTCGGCGGAGTATTTTCAACGCGCGCAGGATGCTGTGATCCGCTTTCGTACAAATGCAGAGCCGTACAAAAAATATGCAGATGCCTATGGATCACGTATTGATGATTATGATACTTTTGTGCAATTCATGACAGGGGAAAGGGACCATCGTGTAAAGCCAGATCGCGATGCAGTGCATGCAGAGAATGTGATCAATAAGAACTTGCTGAAGCGGGCGGATATTTTACACAGGGCTATTGATGCTTGGATGCCGTCGGGTGATATTGCTGTGATCCAAATTGCTGGGTGGGGATTGGATACAATTCAGGGCGTACACTATCGAGAGGGTAATCATAAAGATTGTCAAAAAACAGTGGACACTTTTGATATTGAGGGCGTGGATTGCGCACGGGAAAATCAACCGTTCTATGAGCCGCGGTATACGGTTGATGGCGATGATGTGGTAGTGACCCCAAGTGCGCTGATGATGAAGGGTGCACGGAATGTGAAGAGGTATTGGGTGGATTTGTTTAATCAAGATACTTCTGTAACTAAACAAAATAAACATTCAGATATTTTAGAGGTAAGGCAGGTTAGGAATTTTATTAAGGAAATTATTGTCAACCGCTATCCGCCACAAGACTTGCCACAATATATTTCAGACAAACGCCCATCGGAATCGGATAAAATGAAAAATCCTCAGCGCATCCGCATGGCACTCTACTCACCGCTTCATGTACATCTCTATGATCAAGACGGCAACCACACCGGACCCACCACTATCATGCAAGATGGTAAAAAAAACAAAGTCATTGAAACCGCCATTCCCAACAGTTACTATGATGTCTTTGATGGGCGTACCTATGTTGGGTGGGGTGCAGACAGTGATGTGCGTGTAGAATTGGATGGTTACGGTGCGGGTGTGTACACGGTAGAATTACAAGAGATTGCAGTGACTGGTACGGGGGAAAAAACTGTGGGACATGCTACTTTTGCCGATCTACCCACATCCGATCTGACAACTGTGCGCTTCTCTGTGCCACATGGTGACCTTTCTGACATGACATCGCTTACGGCGGATTATGACGGCGACGGCACCGATGACTATACACTTGCGCCGCGACTCAATGGCGTAGCTCGCCTTACGGGGACGGAGGATGTGCCGCAGATCGTGGAAGAAGACGCGGCAGATGCGCAGCCGACCCAGCAACAGCAGAAAAAGCAAAAGAAAGCACCCACAAAAGCATCCATTGATCGGTGGACGGCATCGCGGCGCATGACCTCAAGTACAAAATGTCCGGAGAAGATTGACGTGACGCTTTTTGGTAAGCACTTTGACAAGGATGCGATTGTGCGGATTGGTGGGACAAAGGCAAAGAATGTCACGCACTACAACAGCAAAAAAACCACTGCCACATTTTGTGTCACGGATCTACGTGCCATCAAAACCAATCCTCTGCGCTCCATCACTGTGCAAAACCCCAGCACAAAAGCCGACAAAGCGGCAAAGAAGATCGATGTTGCATTTTTTTATTAAATAAAAAATATGAAAATAGTAAAAATGACTATCATAGTGTGGAGTGTAGTAATTTTAACGCTGTATGTTCTGTATAATACGTTTCTGTGTCCATACGAAAGGTTTCAAGTATTACAATACACAAAGCAATGCTGGTTGTTGCAATATCAATTAACTGTTATTAAGCCAATGATGTTTTTAATCAGTGCTATTCTTTTCACATCCCTCTTCACCTTCTTCATCTCTACCAAAACATTCAAACAGTGGATCATCTTTTCCACTATATGGATGATATTGGCAGCTCTATGGATTTCACAAGCATCCGTACGCCCCGTTGGCTTTCCCACAATTTTACCCGCTTCAAAGGGAGAGATCTCCATCTGGATGGGCAGTCTCTTTGTCATCATCAGCCTCGGCATGTTTGCCGTGATGACATTGCGAGAGAAATATACAAAACCCCAACATAAAAGCCGATAGGGCGGCAAAGAAGATCGATGTTGAGTTTCTTTTTAAATAACTAGTGTTTCACCATTATGAATCTGAAAAAAATGAAGTATAAAATCTTGATTGTTGTGTTATCTCTAATCAGTACGGTCATTGGATATATTACATTTGATCCCTATGTGTATCATCTCTGTATATCTGGTAAGGAATGTATTTTTGTAGGATGGCGTAAATCATTTTCAGAACCATTATTTCTTATGTCTCTCAGTATTCTTTTCACATCCCTCTTCACCTTCTTCATCTCTACCAAAACATTCAAACGATGGATCATCTTTTCCACTATATGGATGATATTGGCAGCTCTATGGATTTCACAAGCATCCGTACGTTCTACGGGATTTCCCTCAGTGATACCAACCTCCAAAGAAGAAGTTTCCACATGGATGGGCAGCCTCTTCGTCATCATCAGCCTCGGCATGTTTGCTGTGATGACATTGCGGGAAAAGTGTGCCAAAAAAACACGATGATGTCTATGGTATATTGCGATGTGCATGCACACGTGCATGACGCACAATTTGATGCAGATAGGGCGGATGTGGTGAAGCGGGCGCGCGATGCGGGACTTGTGGCAATGGTAACGGTGGGAACAAATCGCCACACGTCGCAGTGCGCTGTGGATGTGGCGCATGCGTACCACGATGTGTGGGCAACGGTTGGGATGCACCCGTTGCATGCCGCAGCTACGGCACAGGCGGCGCCAGGGGAGCGTGTCGTGGAAGTGTTTGATGCGGCGTTTTATACGGCGTTGGCGCATGATGCCAAAGTAGTGGCGATTGGTGAAGTGGGATTGGACTACCATCATTTTGGAGATACGGATGATGTTGCGGCGATCAAAGAGAAACAAAAAGAGGTGTTTCGCGGGTGCATTGATGTGTGTAATGCAGTAGGCAAGCCAATCGTCGTGCACTGTTGGGATGCCTATGATGACGTATTGGAAATCTTACAACAAAAGCCTGTGACACAGCGCGGCGTGATTCATAGTTTTGTAGGCGGATGGAAAACAGCACAGAAGTTTGTGGATGAGGGCTACATGATCGGATTAAATGGAATTGTGACGTATGGGGATTCCTATGACAAACTCATACGTACGGTACCGTTAGAGATGCTTCTTATAGAAACGGATTGTCCGTATTTACCGCCGCGCCCTTTGCCGCGCGACAGTCGCTGCGAACCGAAAGATGTGGTGCTGGTTGCCTGCAAAATTGCGGACGTGCGCGGTATATCCGTGGAAGACGTAGCACACGCTACGATGAAAAACGCTAAAAAAGTTTTTGGGTGGTAATGTGAGCTGTGGTGTGATTGTACAGGATGTGAAAATGTGCTATGGCATATGCATGTTGGGTGACATTGTTCTTTTATTCTTCCACGGAGGAGGAAAAATCATAAAATCAACATAAGTAAGGATGCTACCACAGGTAGTATTTTTTATTTCGTGATGTTGCGCACATTGTGACACGGGGGGTGATGTGGTAGATGTGGTGTGCTATACTAACAATAGCTTCTAAACTGTAATAACGGGGATATGCGTAAAGGTGTACATGCGCAAGTAGTTGTTGATGATGATGTGTACAGTAAAAAGAAGAAGTGGAAAATTTTTCTGTGGATCGCTGCGGGGGTCGTTGTGATTTTTGGTGGGTTATTTGGGGGAATGTATTACTACTTTTCTCACATGCAAGACAATGATACGAGTAGTGATGATAACCGTGGCGGTGATGTTGCTGTAGAGCAGGATGTAGACCAGGCTGTAGATTACGCTACACAAGACGTCATAGTAGAGCAGCACGGCACAAGTCATGATGATGCAGTGCAGCAGCACGATGCTGTCGCAGAAAAGGTTCCAGTGATTCTATATTTTGAGCAGATATCTGAAGAAACTAAACGCCATCGTGCATGGCCTACAGTGAGAATTTTTAGAAAAGTGGGATCCGGAAATCCGGAGATGTTGGCGGATGTCGGAAAGATAGGAGAGTATCCCTCGGGCTTTCTCATGAGTCCGGATCTCGCTTCCTCCTAATTAATCTTGAGAGTAAGCTACAGATGCTTGATATAGCAACAAAAAAGCTTACGGATATATTTATCCCAAAAAAAGAGGTGCGTAACGTTATCTTTTCTCCGGATGGTGCTCAACTGATGATCTGGGATCAAAAAAACGTTCCTGAAGAGGATGATCAGAGATCCTATGTGCATATTTTTGACTTGGCGACAAAAACGGGACATGTTATTAGAAAAAGCCATGACACAAGTATGTTTCACCTTTTATCATGGAGAAGCGATGGAAAAGTTATCGTGGCTGAGTTAATGGGCGAAACTTCCGGGTTATGGTCTATGGATGTCAAAAGTGGCCATATGAAAAAAACACCAGTGAATGCGTCTGCCGGTCCGATGAGTGATAATGGCATGATGATGGCGATTGTGAAAAATACGATCACGGACATCTGTAATCATCTCTCTGGTACATCGCCTAGTGCGTACAATGTTGTTGATCCGGTCTCAGGTGACGTGCGTGGCGTGATTGATGGAAAGAGTGAAAGTATTTTCGTACTTGCTTTTTCTCCAGATGGTAGCGAAGTGCTCTATCGTGCAGCAAAGCCGTGGGATAAAGAAGATCGCTGTGGTCACGCGCAGAAATGGCGCTACTATAAAAAACACCTTACTTCCGGAGACACTGTGGCGCTTACTGATAAATCAGAGACGCTGAGGCTGTGGGATCGTGATTATGTTGGAGCTGAGGCTGTGTACGGCAATGGTGAAACGCTAAACAAGATTGTTGTGGATGGCGAAACGATTGCAATGGCGCAGAGTTGGTGTGAGGTTATTGGAGAGTACTACAGTGCACAATAAGATAGAATTTTTGGGCTGCATAGACCTGGAAGGTAATGGCTGACGTGGCGTAAGAGGCAGGACAGAATCAAAAGAATACTACAATATGTAGTATTCTTTTGCCATTTTGATATACAAGTTGTGGCGTTGACGACAATGAGTGACATGCTACAATGAAAGTCCGTATTTTATTCAACAGCAGTATCTTGCGTGCAGTAAAAAATAGTGTAAACACACACTCTATGGTGCAACACATTGAAAAACGTAATGGTGTCATTGTGCCGTTTGATCCCACGCGCATTGCGCGTGCAGTAGAACGAGCATGTGATGAAGTTGGTGAGACTGATAAGGTGTTTATTACGGATCTGACGGATGCAATTGTTGCAGAAATTGTGACAGCATATGACGATGATGCGGAGACAAGCATACCAACAGTGGAAGAGGTGCAGGATATTGTGGAGCGACACCTCGTGCGTGTCAATCGCTTTGCTGTGGCAAAGGCGTATATTTTATATCGATCTGCACGCAGTGACGAGCGTGCGAAACAGGAGAAGCGTCTGCAAGAAAAATTTGCGCGCAATACCCTAACCGTGGTGAAGGATAACGGGCGACGCGAGAAATTTGATATGATCAAAATCAAAAAAGTTTTGGATCGCGCAACGGTTGGATATAAGCGCCAATGCCCGTTTACAGTTTTTGAGAAGGCCTTTGCTAAAAACATCGTGGAGGATCTCAAGACAGCAGATATCACAGCACTGATTGTGAAAACATGCATTGATTTAGTGAGCGTGGAAAACACGCACTGGCAGCATGTGGCAGCACGGATTTTTGTAGGAAATTTGTATAAAAAAGCAATGCGTCATCGTGCGATGACGATGCAGGAACTCTATACGCCGGCAGCATATAAAAATCTGTTTGACACGTATATTGCAGAGGGCTTATACTACAAAGATTTTTACACATACTATTCTGAAGAGGATATTTTGGAAGCAGGGAAGCACCTGTGTAAGGCAACGGATCAATCGTATGAGTATACGACGGTGTTATCACTAGATACACGATACTTACTCAATCCCAATGGCGTGACACGAGAGCTGCCACAGGAGATGTACATGTCTGTAGCGCTTTTCCTGGCCATCCCTGAAAAGGATGATCGCCGTTTAGCATTTGCGCTAGAGTTATACAAGCACTGTTCTGAACAACGCATTTCGCTACCAACGCCGACATTGCTCAATGCGCGAACAAATTATCACCAGCTGTCTAGTTGCTTCAAAGTGAATATTGATGATGACTTACGTGCCATTTATCACGGCATTGAAAACATGGCACAGATTTCTAAGTTTGGCGGCGGAGTAGGTGTATATCTGGGTAATATTCGTGCACGTGGTGCGGCAATTCGTGGTGTATATGGAGCTAGTGGCGGTGTGAATCCATGGGTCAAGATCATTAACGATACGGCAGTGGCCGTCAACCAGTTAGGATCACGACTTGGTGCTATTTCGGTGACACTGGATGTGTGGCACGCAGACATCTATGACTTCTTGGACTTGCAGACGGAGACCGGCGATATTCGTGCCAAGGCATTTGATGTTTTTCCTGCCGTTTCTATGCCGGATCTGTTCATGCGTCGTGTCCAAGATGATGGTGTGTGGACACTGTTTGATCCACACGAGGTGGAAAAAAAGTATGGCAAAAAATTGCAAGATCACTTTGGTAAAGAATTTGAGACGTTCTATGAGCAGCTGGAGGGTGACGACATCATGCTGAAGAAAGTTGTCAAAGCGCGGGATCTGTTTAAGAAATTCATGAAGACGGTTGTGGAAACGGGTATGCCTTATACGTTTTTTCGCGACACCGTTAATGCCGTTAATCCCAATCGTCATGTCGGTAGTATCTACAGTTCGCAACTGTGCACGGAAATTTGTCAAAACACATCACCAACGACATTTATTGAAGAGTCCCTGGAGGACGGTACAATCGTGATTCGCTATGAGCCGGGAGATTTTGTAGTGTGCAATCTTGCATCTATCAATGTGGCAAAGGTGCATGATAATACAACGATTGCCGCGGTAATGCCGGTAATGATGCGTGTTTTGGATAATGTGATTACACTGAACTACTATCCCATCAAGGAGGCAGAGCGTACCGCGTTGCGCTATCGTAGTGTAGGGGTGGGCTACTTGGGCTTGGCGGAGTATTTAGCGACGCGTAAGATTGCCTATGAGAGTGAGAAGGCGCGCGCAGTAGTGAATACGCTTTTTGAGAAGTACGCCTATTATACGTATCGCGCATCGGTGAATCTGGCGCGTGAGCGTGGTGCCTACGCATTGTTTCCTGGTAGTGATTACAGTAAGGGCGTACTCTTGGGACGTTCAGTGTCATGGTATACCAAGAACACTACACGTCCTGCACAGTGGAAAAAGCTTTTTGCTGATATGAAGAAATACGGCGTGCGTTTTGGTTATCACACAGCGCCTGCACCAAACACGTCAACGGCGGGCGTCGTTGGTACGACGGCGGCACTGTTGCCGATCTATAAACGCTATTTTGTAGAGACTAATCTTTCCGCGCCAACTGTGCGCGTTGCACCGCACCTGACTAAGGACAACTATTGGTACTATAAGGAATATGTGTCCATGGACATGATGGATGTGATCGCGATGATGGCGGTGATTTATCAATGGGTGGATCAGTCTATCAGCTTTGAGTGGATGATTAATCCTGCGCGCACCAGCCCAAAGCAGCTCTATGATTACTACATGTATGCGTGGGAGAGGAAGATTAAGACGATCTACTATGTGCGCAGCTTGTCTGGCGAGGTGCAACAAAGCGCGCCTGTATGTGTGAGTTGTAGTGGTTAGTTAAGTAGTAAGAACAATAGCAATGATGAAGATGAATTATAGTGCATTATTTAATCCAAAAGGCACCGATGATGTTGCTGCACGTACAATCATCAAAGGTAATCCGACGGGACTATTTCAACTCAATGCAACAAAGTATTCATGGGCGACAGCGCTATACCATGTCATGATCGGAAACTTCTGGGTCCCGGAAAAGGTATCGGGATTGAAAGATGATGCACGGATGTTTACGACAGTGCTTACAGCGGAAGAGCAGCGCGCTTACAAAGGCATCCTCTCATTTCTCATTTTTTTGGACTCTGTACAAACTGTAAATCTGCCACACTTTTCGGACTACGTAACAAGCCCGGAGGTCAAGCTTATCTTATCTATTCAGGCATATCAGGAGGCGATTCATTCGCAGTCGTATGCCACAATTTTGGAGACAGTGGTAGATTCTAAGGAACGTGATGAAATTTATTATTTTTGGCGTGATGATAAGATTCTCTTGGCACGCAATAAATACATTGGCGATATCTATCAAGATTTTATTGACAATCCAACGGACAAGAATTTCTTCCGCGGTATTGTTGCGAATTATCTTTTGGAGTCACTGTACTTCTACAACGGTTTTGCATTTTTTGACACACTAGTGGATCAGATGAAGATGCTTGCTACAGGGCGGATGATTTCGTATATTCGGCGCGATGAACTTACACATGTGACATTATTTGCACATCTTATCAAGGAAATCAAGGGAGAGTTTCCTGCGATCTATGATGAGCATGTGATTCGGACAATGATGGAGGAAGCTGTTATGCAAGAGATTGCTTGGGGCACGCATATTGTAGGGAATAAGATTCCTGGCATGAATAAAAAAACAACACAGGAATATACGCACTGGTTGGCTAATCAACGACTGGAACTTCTGGGACTTGCACCACTCTATAGCACTGCTGTGCGTAATCCATATAAACACTTGGATCGCTTGCAGGATACTAATAGTGATAAAAGCAACTTCTTTGAATCGACGGTAGTGAATTACACGCAATCCAGCAGTATGAATGGCAGCTGGGATTTTTGAGAAGAGATATTGGATGTACGGATTGTGTGGATGCGATGAGTGTATCGAAAAGTTATGCACAGGCGCATAGCATTCCTCGCAAATGTTCTATGGTACAATACACATAAACACAGTAATATGGATGTTCGGTGTTACAGAATTATGCGATATCATTTTTTGTGGCGACGTTTTTTTTATAGTGGGGTGGGGGTTCTGTCAAGTCTTATCTTTGTACCGCTGTGCGCGGATGCGGGTGTTGTGGATATGGTCAGGGAATTGTTTATACGGCAAGTGCCGAAAACGATCGTTATTGACCATCCGCGTGATGTGGTGGAGGCCCAGGAGCACGGCGATCATGTGTATGAGGTTGTGGAGCAGGTACGTAGCGAGGATCAATTGACAACGCGTACACGCATTGACTTAGAGGCAACAGATGCAGCATGGAATGAGCAGGAGGGGAGTTTTACTATGGTTGATGAAACGGGTGCATGGATGCATGCGAATGGGAAGAAGGCCGGAGAGGATCTTATTGCACGTGGTGCGCATATAGCAGATGCTGTGATGACATATGATCGCGATGGACATCCCTATGCTGTATGGACAGATAGAGCAGCGCATCTCTTTGTGAGTCGGTGGCAGAATGGATCTTGGCGTGCACATGGCACAGATGCAGTATGGGATGAGATTGCCTACAGTGCGATGGCATGTGATACCGCGGCGATGTGTCAAGTGGCATCACCGCAGATCATTATAGATGGTGACAATATGCCGATTGTTGCATGGATTGGTGTGCGCGATGGTGTGCAGGCGATTTTTGTTGTGCGGTGGAATGGACAGGCGTGGCTCATGATCGATGGGAGTGATCAGGGAATAATGGCGCGAGCAGGGCAGAGTGATACAGTCGATTTCCAGCTCAAAATGGTTCGCAATAACGCGGGACAGCCTACAGTTGTGACTGTAGATCACGATGCCGCATCTGTACTTTTCACGCGTTGGGATGGTACGCAGTGGGTAACGATGAGTGGTGATGTTGGACACGATACTCTTTTTGCGGAGAATGATTATGGGCATGTACAGCGTGTGTTCGTGGATTACGATCTTCCTGCTGATGTACCGACAATTTCCGCTGTTATGCAAAGCGGTAATGTAAAGCATGTCGTATGGCGTGATCAGCAGTGGCAACCTCTACAAGACAATACCTTTGTTACAGAGGATGAAGGACATGTGCGTGATAGCGCTGTTGCGTATGATGCACAGCATATGCCAGTGGTAGCAGTGGTTATGCAAAAAGCCGATGGGACAACAGAATTACACATGCAGTACTGGGATGAGCGGTGGAATACATATTCACTGCCACTGACACACGGAGAAGATCGCGTACAAATAGATTTCACAGATACGCATATGCCATTGGTACTGTGCTATGGTGCGGGCACACAGCCGAGTCGCGTGATGATTGGTACGTGGACGGGTGTGGAAATTATCACACTAGATGGTATAGCACCAGGCATGGATGACATTGTATCCGTACGTCGCGGCGGTGTACAGCGTGTTGCAATGATTCGTGATGCGGAGCAGGCACCGGTTGTCGCATGGGTGGAAAATCACAGTGGCAATCTCTACACAATGCGCTGGAACGGCACGCAGTGGACGGCAATGGATCGGTTCTCGCCAGAGCAGGACCGTGTAGCAACACGAGGTGTTAGATCGTTTGTTCTTGCCGCAACCTCACATGGTGATCCAGCGTTGCTGTGGGTGCAGTCGCAACAGCAGGAAGATCGTGTGCAATATGCTTTTGTACCAACAGTGATTCAGTCACCCCGTACGGTACAATCACATGATGTCAGTGGCGGAGCAGCGGGCATTGTGCGCGCAACGATCACAGCGGATGCAGATATACCAAAAGGAACGCGTATCACATATGCACTCTCAGGTGATGGTGGCACAACGTGGCATCGCGTCCAGCGTGATACGGATATTGTGTTTGAGCAGGAGCCACAGGGTCTACGGTGGCGTGCGCAGCTGTACAAGGGCGATGCACATCGCATGCCAACACTACATGCTGTGCAGGTTACATATCATGTACGTCACGCCGTGCGTGATGGGGCGTGTGGTGACGCAGCACGTGTCTATACTCCTGATGCTACGGCATTCGAAGGTGCTTTATGTGCTGATGGTGTAGTAGACACAGTACCGCAATTTCCTGATAGTGATGAAGCGGTATATTGGCAGTGTCGTGGTACTGTGCACGTGGCAGAGTGTACTGCGACGCGTGAACGTCATCGCTTGCGTGCGCGTCCAGTTGTGGCGGCGGCACAATCCACAGTATCTGCACAACGCACACAGAACGGTATACTCGAAAAAGGATCATCTGATCGCTGTGCGCTTGAGGCAATTGCCGATATTGGAACAACAGCGGCAACTATGCGTATTTCTGCCGGTAAGGCACATAGCGGCACGGAGATGAAATTCAAGGCAGAGGCGGAGAACGTGAAAACTGGCGAGCGCGTTTTTGCCAAACTCTATGGCACACCGGCATCTGATGGGCGTGTGCAAATGGCGATGGAAGACTTGCAGCCAAACACAGCATACCGTATCAAAGTCAAAATGCTTGTCGGTGGCACATATGTGTTTTGTCCTACCGTACGCACCACTACAACATCTGCGCAGTAGCGTGTGTTTCGCAGAGCGCAATGACTCTCGCGCCTATTTGACGCGAGAGTCTGCAAAATTTGTGCTGGGGAGAGGACTTGAACCTCCACAGGATTGCTCCCGCCAGGGCCTAAACCTGGTGCGTCTACCATTCCGCCACCCCAGCCAATAAAACATTACAAGTGTAGCAGTAAAAACATGCACTGTCTAGGAGTAGCGGTGTGATGTTTTGATTTTTTGCAGACTGTGTGGGACAATGCGTGTATGAAAATGAATACAGCGATTATGAAAGATAAGGTGGTGTGGGCGCGGGAAATTTTGCGGCGTCTGCGCGTAACCTATCCCGTCACGGGGCCGTTTGTACTGTGGACGACGCCGTTGGAGCTTGTGGTGGGCACGATTTTGTCGGCGCAGTGCACGGACGCACGCGTCAATACCGTTACTAAAACACTGTTTCGCAAATATCGTACGGCACGTGCCTATGCTGATGCTGATATTGCAACATTGGAACAAGAGATTTATTCCACAGGTTTCTATAAATCCAAAGCACAGGCGCTCAAAGAAACGGGGCGGATTATTGATGAGCAGTTTGATGGTAAGGTACCGTGTACACTTGCGGAACTGCTGACGTTGCGGGGCGTGTCCAAAAAAACGGCATACATTGTACTTGCAAAAGCGTGCGGCATCAACGCCGGCGTAGCAGTGGACACGCACGTCTTTCGTTTATGTCGTCGCTTTGGGATGAGCACGGCAAAAACGCCGACGGCGATGAGTGGGGAGCTAGATCACATTGTCGCACCACAGGATTATCTTGCGTGGAATGAGCACCTCATTACGCATGGGCGCGCGGTGTGTGTGCGCACGCCGCGCTGTGCAACATGCGTACTTGCTGATATTTGTCACAAAAAGATTACATAGTAACACACTATCTTTTATGGAACACGATATACGGCAAAGGTTGGACGTACACGAAGAAAAGCTTACTGCAATTTATAAAAGTGTGGAGCAGACGCGCAAGTTATTTCTTGCGATGGTTGGTATTTCCATTGTGGCGTTTGCGCTGCCAGTTATTGGACTACTTTTTGCCATCCCGTGGTTTTTATCAGTGATGGGTAATGTGTATAGCGGGTTGATCTAAGATCTATGTCGCGCACTATGTTGACACACAGCACTTTTATTCATCGCGGACTATGGGATGCGCAGCATCCGGAAAATTCTCTCGGCGCGTTTGCCCGTGCAGTCGCTGCGGGATACGGCATTGAGTGCGACGTGCGCATGAGTGTGGACGGGGTGCCTTTTGTGTTTCACGACACAACAGCTATGCGCATGACCGGTTGCGCGGGGAGAGTTGATGCGCAGACGATGGCGTATCTGCACACATTGGATCTACAGCGTACAAAATATCACATCCCATCGTTGCAGGATGTCTTGCAGACAGTAGGTGGGCGTGTGCCGCTGCTTTTGGAAATAAAACCCCGCTATACACATCGTGCACAGTTCGTAAGCGCACTTGTGCAGGTGCTTGCACGCTATGATGGACCGTACAGCATCTCATCCTTTGATGCATTTCTTGCGTGCGCTATCAAGCGGCGCATGTCACAGGTTGCAGTAGGATATCACTGCAGCGACTATCCTGAAAACCATCCTGTTATTGCTACAGCAAAGCGGTGGGGTGCATCTGTGTTTCTACGTGTAAGCGGTTTTGCGCCAGATTTTTTTGTGGTACGGGCATCGTATCTTGCACGCTATGGCGATCCACGACGCACACATGAAAAAAACCAACCACTCCTTACATGGGGTGCTTGCAACCGTACAGAGCGGCGCCACATCCGACAATATGGCGCAAATGAGATTCGCGAGCCCATAGTATAATGTGTATTTTGCCAAAGAAGGCATCTGATGGCACAATGGCACTATATGACACTTCTCCAAAAACTTGCCACATGGCAGAAAGAACAAGCTGCGAAAGAATACATTGAGCCGTACATGGTACTGCAGTTTGCTGTACTCAAAGAAATTGCACGCGTGCAACCGAAAACAACAACGGAGCTTTTAAAAATTAAGGGCATGGGACCGATTAAGGTGCGCAAATATGGTGATACGATTGTGCGCATGGTGCGTGAGAGTACCCTTGCCGGCGGAGGTGGTGTGTCACAGCGTATGTCCGCTGCAGGGCAGGAGAGGACGCAAGACCTCTTTACAGAAGCGCAGGAGGTCAATCACGCTGCACAAAACGCATCGCGCCATCTCTTGAATACACACACCGTGGATTATGCCACTGGTGAAGTCCGCGATGATACATCTGATGATCACATCCTATCAGTGACGACATTGGTGACGATGATTGATACGGCACTGGGTGCGCAGTTTCGCGATGTGCGTGTGCGCGGTGAAGTGGTGGGGTTTAAGCGCAGTGCAAGTGGGCACGTGTATTTTGAGATCAAGGATGAGCAGAGTGTGTTGCGGTGTATGGTATTTTGTGATGTGTACGACATGTCGGGTGTAGAACTTTCTGACGGGATGGAAATTGTACTGATGGGACACCCCAGTTATCATAATCGGTACGGCTTTAGTTTTATTGGGCGCACAGTATCACTTGCTGGTGAGGGTGCACTCAAAAAAGCCTATGACGCACTCAAGAAAAAATTAACCACTGAGGGGCTACTTGCACAAGAAGTCAAACGACCACTACCAATGCTACCAACACGCATTGGATTGATTACGTCACGTACAGGTGCGGCAATTGGTGATTTTAGGAGTAATGTCGGACAGTATGGCTATACGATTCGCTTTCACCATACGAGCGTGGAGGGTGCAAACGCACTCATGGAACTACGCGCCGCACTGCGTGCTATGGCACAAGAAGATCTTGATGTGCTAGTCATCGTGCGCGGTGGCGGAAGCTTGGAAAGCCTGCAAGCCTTTAACAATGAGACTATCGTTCGTATGATTCGCAACTTTCCCGTACCGGTTGTTGTGGGTGTGGGACACGATCAAGATGAAACGCTGGCAACGCTTGTAGCAGATGTGGGGGTGAGTACGCCAACTGCTGCTGCACGTGCGGTACGTGAGAGCTGGGATACGTACGTCGCAACACTACACAGTGCAGCGCATCGTCTCCACACTACATTTACCACAACACTCTCGATGACACGCCACAACCTTGGCACACAAGTTACGGTGCTAGAGCACGCCATGGTTGGTATCGTTGCACATGTGCGTAGCACTCACCAGAATTTTCTGCGTACGGTAGATCGTTTGCAGGCACATGTGCACGCCGCGGCGAATGCTACGGCGCGTGCACATTATATTCTTACAACACAGATGGATGCAGCGGTGCACGGTGTGACACATACGCTTGCACATACGGTGCATGTAATGGTTGCACGTTTTGGCGACATCAGGGAGGCATTTGACGGACGCGTACGACAGCTTGAACGATGCAGTGCGCATCTTGGCTTTGCACTACGTACGGTAGATACGCATTTGTGCGAGCAGAGTGCACAGATTCTGAGTGCACAGCAGCATGCGCAGCACAGTGCTCGTGCGTGCATGCAGCTAACACGCGAAGTTCGTACAGTACGCGAAGCGATAGTACGATCAAAACGTAAGACAACAGAGCTCCATGCTGCACTTACGCAGCACGATCCTGAGCGGCAGCTAGCACTTGGCTATAGCATTACGCGCGATCCACAGGGTAAGATCATTCGTAGCATTCATGATGTCACGTCAGCCCAATCAATTACCGTGCGCGTCGCAGATGGTGACATTGCTGCAACAACACGGTAGCATTGCTTTACACTGTGGTGATAATGTTCTAGCATAAACACATGTATTCTATTTTTAACGTATAAACATATGGCAGGACAGCAAAAAATCAATCTTACAAAAAATTTGAAAGATATCGAGCAGATTGTGGCGTGGTTTGAATCACAAGATGAAGTGGATGTGGAGGAAGGAATTGAGAAGGTTAAAGCAGGTGCAGCACTGATCAAAGCATCCAAAAAACGTCTTGCGGATATTGAAAACGAATTTGAGGAAGTAAAAAAAGAACTGGAAGGATAACTTCGTGTGTAGTGCGTGAATTGTATGCGACGACAGTGGATGGAGCGTATTGCCATATATTGCGCCGTTTTTATCTGCGGGGCAGTGGTAATGATTTTTGAAATTGTGGGATCGCGCATCTGTAGTCCCTATTTCGGCTCATCGACACTCGTGTGGACGGTGATGATTGGGGTGATTATGGGAAGTTTGAGTGCGGGATACTATATTGGCGGCAGCATTGCAGATCGTGTGCCGCGGATCAATGGTTTAGCATCGATTGTTTTTCTTGCAGCGGTATTTTTGGGCATCACAACAATCATCAAAGACAGCATCCTGACAACAGTACTTGATATTTTTGGTAGCAGTACAACAGGGCTATTGATTGGTTGCAGCATCCTCTTTGCACCAGCAAGTATTTTTTTGGGCGCAGTATCTCCGTATGCAGTACGACTGCGATTGCAGTCTGCAGACACAAGTGGAAAAGTCGTAGGCCGCCTCTATGCGATTTCCACATGTGGTAGTATCATTGGAACATTTCTTGCCGGGCTTGTGCTGATTCCGCACATCGGTACACAGCGAATTATGATTATGATCTTTGCAGTCACAGCAGGTCTGTCATATATTCTTTCGCTGAAAAAGTTTTTTCCTCGCACGGTGATCATGACAATTATCGGCATGGCAGTGTTTTTCAATGTTGTGCCACTCCACTCACGCAATATTATCGCAGATGTGGATACGGCATACAGTCGTGTGTGGATTTTTGATGCTGTAAAAAAAGATGCAGAGCACGGCGATCTGCGTGTGCGCATTATGAGTATGAACAATAGCAATCAGTCCGCAATGGCGCTCGATAGCGATCTGCTCGTCAACACGTATACGCGCTACTACCACCTTATCCGGCATTTTACGCCGCATTTTTCGCACGTGTTGATGCTTGGTGGTGCCGGCTATTCCTTTCCTCGGGACTACCTTGCACAGTATCCAGAAAAATACATTGATGTTGTGGAAATTGACCCTGGTGTGACCGCCTTGGCGCAAAAATATTTTTCTCTCGACCGCACACATCCACAATTGCGTGTTTTTCATACTGATGGACGTGTGGTTCTTGCACAGACAGATGTGCTATACGATGCAATTCTGTGTGATGCATTTTCAGAGCGGTATTCCATACCACATCATCTCACTACTCGACAAGCAGTGGAACAGATGCGTGATGCGCTGACACCGAATGGTGTGGTGATTGCAAATGTGATTGGATCGATCTATGGAGATGCGGGACGCTTCTTTCGTGCGGAATACGCAACGTACAAGGCGGTGTTTCCACACGTGTTGGTGTTTCCTGTAGACAGCGCACATGATGGTGATGTTGTGCAAAATATCATGATTATTGCAACAAAATCATCACAGGCGCCACCGCTTTCTTCCGATGACGCCACACTGAATGGCTACTTACGTCATCAATGGACTGCTACTATTCCATCCGATATGCCGATTCTCACTGATGATTATGCACCGGTGGATTACTACATGCGCGTAAACCAGTAGCAAATGTAGCATAAAGTGAGAAGATGCATATTCTTTCGCAAAGAAAAACCCCGTTCGCGATATTTTGCGAATGGGGTTTTTACTATTCCTCTCCTCATTTCTTTACTGCTCTCCTATCTGAGCGGTGTATAGGTGTTCTGCAGTCATTGTTAACGAAGCATAAATCTATGATATACAAAACTATGCATGTGGTGGTTTTCATGATGGCCTTAAACAGTGTTTGTCATTTTATTGAAAACACAGTAAGATACACATAGATATATATTTTGTGAAATAATCTTATGAGCGTTTTTGATCAATTTACAAACAAGTATAGCCTTTCCAAAACGTTGCGTTTTGAGTTGAAGCCGGTGGGGAAGACACAGGAGATGCTGAAAGAAAACAATGTTTTTGATATTGATCGCGCAATTCGTGAAAAATATATTAAAACAAAACCATTTTTTGACAGACTGCATCGAGAGTTTATTCAGGCAGGGCTAGAGGGTTTTGTATTTTCCGATTTGAGAGAGTATGAGGCAGCGCTGAAGAAGTTTATGGATGATAGAAAAAATAAGACTCTTAGAAACACTGTGGAAGATAAAGAGGGGGTGTTACGGAGAGAAGTTGTTATAGCTTTAAATGCACAAGCAAAAAAATGGGCAACAGAAAAATATACAGGATTGAAAAATAAAAATATCGGCTTTTTGTCCGAGGAGGGTGTTTTTGAAAATGTGCTTTTGCCACGATATGGAAGAAATGATGATGGCACATATAACGAAGATACAATTGAGGTGATTAGCAGAACAGATCAAAAGACCGGTGAAGTGATAGAAGAAACCATTTCTATTTTTGAAGGCTGGAAGGGCTTTATAGGCTATTTTAAAAAATTCTTTGAAACGCGTGCAAATTTCTATAAGGCAGATGGGACAGCAACTGCTATTGCCACAAGAATTACGGATAATCTTAGGCGATGTTTTGAAAATCGATGGTTGTTGGAAAAATACCCAAAAGAATTTTTGGAGACGTTGCCGGAGAAGTATTGTGATATGATAAAAAATGCGGGGAATTTTGGCGACTTCGTTTTGCAGGGCAAGAAAGGCAGTGGCAGCGATCTTGGCACGGGTATCGATGGATATAACCAAGTCGTTGGGCACATTAAAAAAGAAGCAAACCTGTTTAAGCAGAGAAAAAAAATCAAAATACAGCACCTCAAAACATTGGACAAACAAATTTTAAGTCCAAAGGAGAAATTCATTGACGAAATTGACAGTGAGGAACAACTGAAAAAGGAATTGACAGAGTTGTTGCAGACAGGTAATGCATCGGTGGTAGTTTTGAAAAAACTTTTTGAGGATTTTGCGTACCATAACTCCGACTTTGATCTAACAAGGATCTATTTTACCAAAAAAGGATTCGAGACATTGTCACGCAAATATTCTGTGGATATAAGACTATGGGAGGAACAATTGTTTGAGGTATTCAAGGAAAACAAAGACAAGTCGGCACGGTATGACAAGAAGCAGGAAAGATACACATTTCCCAATCATATCAAGGTGGCGTATGTTCAGGCATCTTTGGAGAAAATTACTGCGGGTTTTGACGGCACTGCTGTTTTTTGGAAAGAGAAGTATCACCAAGAGCGTACAACAGCGGATAATGTTTGGCAGCAGTTTTTGCATATTTTATTGCAAGAATTCTCAGAGCTTCTCGCAAAATCAGGAAATGGGGAAGTGCAGGGTTATAAAATTTTTGCACAAAAATTGGACGAGGAGCTTCGTAAAGATGAGTTGAAAAAAACAAAAGAACTCACGGCAACGGTGAAGTTGTTTGCAGACAATCTTTTGTCAATTTATCAATTTGCAAAGTATTTTTCTCTGGAGTACAAAAATCGTTGGAACGTGGATTTTTTGGAAACAGATGACGCTTTTTATGAGAAATATTATAACGATTTTTTTGCGGAGGCGTATGAAAAAATTGTGCAGCCCTATAATCGCTTGCGGAACTATTTGACCAAAAAGCCATGGGAGGAAGTGCAAAAATGGAAGTTGAATTTTGAGAATCCAACTCTGGCGAATGGTTGGGATAAAAACAAAGAGTCTGATAATACGGCGGTGATTCTCAGAAAAAATGGCAACTACTTTTTGGGAGTGATGAAAAAATCTGGTGGTGCAAACAAGATTTTCGATGATAAATACAGAAATAATTTCGAGGGGACGGGTTATGAAAAAATGGAATATAAGCAAATTTCAGATGCTTCAAAAGATATTCAGAATCTAATTGCTATAAATGGAAAAACGGTTAGAAAGACTGGTGGTAAGGGAGATCTAAAGTGGAATAACTTCTGTTCGAAAAACAATATTCCTATAGATAGTCTAGGAGATTTTGATGGAGAAAACAAAATTCTTGAATATTTTAAAAATAAATATCTTCCACGGGAAATAAATGAAATTAGGGTTCAAAAAACATACTTAAAATCTAGTGAAGCTTTTAATATAAAAGATCTTCACAAGTTTATAGATTACTATAAAGAAAGACTGGTCTATTTTGATTTTGATTTTACGTTAAAAAGTACAAGTCAGTATGAAGATTTTTTACAATTTACAAATGACTTATCTAATCAAGGCTATAAAATTTCTTGGCAAAATGTTTCGGAACAATATATTGATGAGAAGAATCAGTCAGGTGATTTGTATCTTTTCCATATAAAAAACAGAGATTGGAATATTGGCAAGAAGAGAAGTGGAACGAAAAACGTGCATACGATGTATTTTGAAAATGTTTTTTCTAAGGAAAATGCATTGCGTAGTTTCATCTTTAAACTCAATGGAGAAGCGGAACTCTTCCATAGACCGAAATCAATCGCAAGGGTAGAGGAGAAGCGCAATTTTACGCGGGGCATTATAGCTAAAAAGCGTTATACGGAAGACAAGAGTTTTTTCCATGTGCCAATTACGATCAATAGGACAGCGGGAGAAAAAACGCCATTTCAGTTTAACCAGGAAGTTAATGCATTTTTGGCAAAAAATCCACACATCAATATTTTGGGCATTGATCGTGGTGAAAAACACTTAGTCTACTATTCCTTGATTAATCAGAAAGGAAAAATTCTTGAGAGTAATTCCTTGAACGTGATCAATGGTAAAGATTATCATTGGGAGTTAGAGAAGAGGGCAAAAAATCGCGAACAGCAGAGGAGAGATTGGGAAAAAGTGGATGAGATCAAGGATTTGAAAAAAGGCTATATTTCACACGTCGTACATAAAATTGCAAAACTTGCGATAGAGAATAATGCAATCATCGTTTTTGAGGATTTAAATATGCGCTTTAAACAAGTGCGTGGTGGCATTGAAAAATCAACATACCAACAGTTGGAGAAGGCGCTCTTGGATAAATTAAATTTTTGTGTGGATAAAACGAAAGAACCAGCCGAAGTCGGCGGAGTGCTTAATGCACATCAACTCACTGCTCCCGTGAAAACTCTCAAAGAGATGGGGAAGCAAACGGGAATGATCTTTTATACGACAGCAGCCTATACTTCTCAAATTGATCCTGTGAGTGGATGGCGACCACATTTGTACTTGCGTTATGAAAATGCAAAATTGACAAGCAAGATGTTAAAAGAAAAGCTAGATGCGATTGAATGGAGTGATGAGAATCAGCGATTTGATTTTGTATATACTTATGAAGGAAGACAGTGGCGTGTATGCAGCAATGTTGAACGATGGAAGGGTTATCGCAATCAAGAAAGCAATAATCAATGGGAGTACAAAAAATTTCCTGCAGCAGGTGATGGAAGTATTACCAAGAACCTAAGAAAATTATTTATTGCTGAAAAAATTGACATCTCACAAAATATCATTAGCCAGATCAATGAAAATTCTTCAAAAGATCTCTTAGAAGGCATCGTTTTCTATTTTCGTTTGATATGCCAAATAAGAAACACCGACGGCAACTTACACAAGGAAATACGCACATTGAAAGAATCTGGAAACTTTGATTGTCAGGATCAAAAAACTGCGCAAAAAATTTCTGATGAAGATTTTATTCTTTCTCCTGTGGAACCGTTTTTTGACAGTCGCAAAGCAGAGCAGTTTGATAAAAATTTACCAAAAAACGGGGATGCTAATGGAGCGTATAATATTGCACGTAAGGGAGTTTTGATTTTGGAGAGAATTAATACGTGGAGTAAGTCTGAAAAAAGAGACAAAACAAATCCAGATCTCTTTATTAAAAATGAAGAGTGGGATGCATTTATCGTGGAAAATTGTACAAGAAGGTAGGGCGAAAAGAGGAATATTGACAAAACAGCGTATATATGATATAATGCGCTGTTTTTGTATTTTTGTGGCATGTTTTATGTACGATTATATCCAAATTTCCAAAATCAATGATTTTCTGTTTTGTCCACATTCGCTATATTTTCACAGTGTCTATGAAGGTTTTGATGACGGGCACTACAAGGCGCGGCCACAAATTGCAGGGCGATTGGCTCATGCCACCGTGGATTGCAAGACGGCGGAGGGAAGAAAAACACTCTTACAGGGCATTGAGGTTTTTTCAGAACAATACGGCATTGTTGGAAAAATTGATCTGTTTGACACAAAAACAGGTGAGCTCATAGAGCGAAAACGCACAATTAAAAAGGTGCATGAAGGCTATCGATTTCAGCTGTGGGCACAGAAGTGTTGCTTGGAGGAAATGGGACATCGTGTGCAAAAAATGACGTTACATTCGTTGACGGATAACAAAAAATACGATGTCACCATGGACACGGAGAGTTGCGCGCGTTTTGAAGAAACGCTTGTACGCATGCGTGGCTTCCATCCATTACATGTTGCAAAGACGGCGTATGCCGCGCAGTGTGAGAACTGTATTTATCGTGAACTATGTAAGAAAGCCATATGATACAATTACCAGATTTTCGTCAAAAGCAGATCTTTCTTTTGGACGCTTCTGCGCTGAGCGGATGCGCATTGAGTTTACGCAATGAAAATGTGCTTATCACTGTGGACGGAAAAACAAAAGATAAAATTCCTATTGCAAAACTTATCGCAATTTTTGTGATTGGGGATTTCACGATGACAAGCAAATTGTTGCAGAAGATCACGCGCGCAGGCGCATCTGTCTATTTTCTCAAGAGAAATTGCGAAACTTATGCAAGTGTCTCATCGTATGCGGAGGGAAATTACCTTTTGCGTCAACAGCAGTATGCCGTGGATGATGCGCAGGCGTTGGCAATGGCAAAACATATTGTAGCAAACAAGTTGCGCAATAGCTTGGCATTGTTGCGCGGAAGCGGGATCAACACCATTGCAGGCAAGACACGTATCGCGTACAAGCGATTGATGGTGCAAAAAATTACCGCCGCAAAAGATCTGGCGTCATTGCGCGGTGTGGAAGGTGTGATCTCCAAGGACTATTTTGCGGCGTATTTTGCGCAGATTGATTGGTATAGGCGTGTGCCGCGCGGCAAAGTCGATGAAAACAATATTTTGCTGGACATGGGGTATAGTTTTCTGTTTCATTTCACCGATGCCATTTTGCGCGTTTATGGATTTGATACATACAAAGGTATCTACCACCAGCTCTTTTTTCAGAGAAAATCACTTGCCTGTGATATGATGGAGCCGTTTCGGTGCATCATTGATCGTGCAGTGGTGAAGATGCACACACTAGGGCAATTTGACTCCAGGGATTTTGGGTGCCGGCAGGGGCAATACTATTTATCTTACAAAGCAAGTGGAAAGTATGCGCGCATTTTTCTCACGGAAATTTTGCGCTACAAAGAAGACATCTATCACTACGTACGCGATCACTACTATCTCATTTTGAACGATGAGGGTGAGGTCGCACCATTTGTTATTCGCTAATTAACAACGCACTATGCTCATCGTATCGTATGATTTTGAAAACGACAAAACACGAACACATTTTGCAAGATTTTTGGAAAAATATGGCAATCGCATTCAGTATTCCGTGTGGCAGGTACGCGATAGCAATAGGGTCTTGCAAAATATCATGACAGAGGTAGAATTGAAGTATAAGAAACATTTTACTGGCGCGGATAGTATAGTGATTTTTCACACATGCAAGGGGTGCGACGGTAAGGTGAGGCGGTATGGGTATGCAAAGCATGAAGAGTCGGATCTTATCTGTATTTCCTGAAGCACTTTTACAATTATGTAAAGGTATAAATTCTTATCAGCCTATTGAAAAAAATGCAAAACCCCACCATCGGTATTGGGGGTTTGTAGTATTTAAGCCAAAAAGTCGTTGCGCCCCCTGTGGCCAGTTTGCATCTTTTTGGCTTAAATATAAGGTTTCTGCAGCCAAATAGACTAATAGAATTTCTACTTTTGTAGATATTGAGTTTGCAAGAGTAGTCATATTTGCCAAATAGACTAATAGAATTTCTACTTTTGTAGATTGATGATAATTCCTGTTTGTGTTTTCGCCAAATAGACTAATAGAATTTCTACTTTTGTAGATTTAATTTTATAAAACCCGTAATGCCAGCCAAATAGACTAATAGAATTTCTACTTTTGTAGATTTAATATCTTGATCAATTTTTGAAGGCCAAATAGACTAATAGAATTTCTACTTTTGTAGATACAGATTAGAGTGCCATATGTGTGCGCCAAATAGACTAATAGAATTTCTACTTTTGTAGATGGGCAGACAAGGCGCGGCTAAAAAAGGCCAAATAGACTAATAGAATTTCTACTTTTGTAGATTCATATAAAATCCGTACTTCCAACATGCCAAATAGACTAATAGAATTTCTACTTTTGTAGATGGACACATGCCGTATAGTTGCATATGCCAAATAGACTAATAGAATTTCTACTTTTGTAGATTTCTAATTCTGCTTTTTATGTTGGGGCCAAATAGACTAATAGAATTTCTACTTTTGTAGATAGAGGGGGCAGCAAATAATTAAGCAGGCCAAATAGACTAATAGAATTTCTACTTTTGTAGATATTTAGTTCAATTCCATCTAACACCTGCCAAATAGACTAATAGAATTTCTACTTTTGTAGATTCACGATAATCTTCAGGATAAAACGCACGCCAAATAGACTAATAGAATTTCTACTTTTGTAGATGGGCTTGAGGTTCGCCGATGATGATCGCCAAATAGACTAATAGAATTTCTACTTTTGTAGATAAATTGATAGAGAAAAATCATACGAAGGCCAAATAGACTAATAGAATTTCTACTTTTGTAGATATTTCACAGGCGGATACAGCCACAGGGCCAAATAGACTAATAGAATTTCTACTTTTGTAGATCGAGTATTTTTCATGGTGCCCTTTATAGCCAAATAGACTAATAGAATTTCTACTTTTGTAGATAATCTATTACACGTGGCTCGGGATTGCCAAATAGACTAATAGAATTTCTACTTTTGTAGATCTTCAAAATGTAAGCATACATTTCAGGCCAAATAGACTAATAGAATTTCTACTTTTGTAGATAAATAACTCATAAGCTGAAGCATGCCTGCCAAATAGACTAATAGAATTTCTACTTTTGTAGATTTCCTTCTGAAGATTTTTTCGCCACGCCAAATAGACTAATAGAATTTCTACTTTTGTAGATTAAAGGAGTCACACCGTCTTCTTGGAAGCCAAATAGACTAATAGAATTTCTACTTTTGTAGATAATAGGTGGATTTTCCAGCGAGCTTGCCAAATAGACTAATAGAATTTCTACTTTTGTAGATACAAAGGTTAATTATACTAGCTCTGCGCCAAATAGACTAATAGAATTTCTACTTTTGTAGATGTTAAATTATATTTTAATCATAACTTAAGCCAAATAGACTAATAGAATTTCTACTTTTGTAGATATATGATAGATATAAATTTTCGTCGTGCCAAATAGACTAATAGAATTTCTACTTTTGTAGATCAAAGGTCGCGGAAGCTACAGATAAATGCCAAATAGACTAATAGAATTTCTACTTTTGTAGATGCGACTTGTTAGCCCAAAAATAATCGCCAAATAGACTAATAGAATTTCTACTTTTGTAGATGTATCTGCCAATACGGTGCTCATTCGCCAAATAGACTAATAGAATTTCTACTTTTGTAGATAATATTTGGCAGTAATAGAATTCCAGCCAAATAGACTAATAGAATTTCTACTTTTGTAGATTGTGTATATCATCATTAAATGGCTACTTGCCAAATAGACTAATAGAATTTCTACTTTTGTAGATATTATTCTTTTTTCGTACTTATATATGCCAAATAGACTAATAGAATTTCTACTTTTGTAGATTTATATGTTTTGTTTTTTGTTTTCTTGCCAAATAGACTAATAGAATTTCTACTTTTGTAGATTATCAGTATAAGGATTCGTGATGTGTCAGGCCAAATAGACTAATAGAATTTCTACTTTTGTAGATCATAAGACGTTTGCGCCGTATGTATTGCCAAATAGACTAATAGAATTTCTACTTTTGTAGATAAGCAAGAGGACAAAACTTTTGAGTGCCAAATAGACTAATAGAATTTCTACTTTTGTAGATGCTAGTTTGATATCTTGGAGATTGTCGGGCCAAATAGACTAATAGAATTTCTACTTTTGTAGATCGGAAAATCTCCAAGATGTAAAGCAAGCCAAATAGACTAATAGAATTTCTACTTTTGTAGATGGATTGTAAGTGTTCAATCTCTTCTGGCCAAATAGACTAATAGAATTTCTACTTTTGTAGATCGAGATTTATAAGTATGAAAAAAATGCCAAATAGACTAATAGAATTTCTACTTTTGTAGATGCCCATTATGTCATCAATTAAGATTGGGCCAAATAGACTAATAGAATTTCTACTTTTGTAGATTTCGCACCTCCATACGCATAATGCCTGCCAAATAGACTAATAGAATTTCTACTTTTGTAGATTATTATATACCCGCGCTGTATTCTTGCCAAATAGACTAATAGAATTTCTACTTTTGTAGATGATAACACTCGCATCATACGCCGCATGCCAAATAGACTAATAGAATTTCTACTTTTGTAGATTCTACCAGCGCCCCATGGAACGGCGAGCCAAATAGACTAATAGAATTTCTACTTTTGTAGATACTTTCAATCATTTTTTCCCGCATGGCCAAATAGACTAATAGAATTTCTACTTTTGTAGATTGTGATCGCAATGCTTTCTACGATAGCCAAATAGACTAATAGAATTTCTACTTTTGTAGATTGCAGAATAGGCTTTACTGCCTCTACAAGCCAAATAGACTAATAGAATTTCTACTTTTGTAGATCATGAAATTGTCGGACGGAACAAATAAGCCAAATAGACTAATAGAATTTCTACTTTTGTAGATGCTGCAGATATTGCACCAGAACTGTGCCAAATAGACTAATAGAATTTCTACTTTTGTAGATCTTTTTACCCCTTAATACAATTGCCAGCCAAATAGACTAATAGAATTTCTACTTTTGTAGATTAAAAACGATCGGCGATATAAAAAAGCCAAATAGACTAATAGAATTTCTACTTTTGTAGATATAATTCGTTTTTAGAAATTTCATTGGCCAAATAGACTAATAGAATTTCTACTTTTGTAGATCTACCGTTCCTGCCGGTACAACGTTCGCCAAATAGACTAATAGAATTTCTACTTTTGTAGATCGGTACAATTGGTAATATACTTTGCCTGCCAAATAGACTAATAGAATTTCTACTTTTGTAGATAGTAGCCATTTACTTATGATATAGACAGGCCAAATAGACTAATAGAATTTCTACTTTTGTAGATGTATCGTACCATGTGTCGCCTTTTCCTGCCAAATAGACTAATAGAATTTCTACTTTTGTAGATATTTGTTACAAGCATGTGTCTATAAAGCCAAATAGACTAATAGAATTTCTACTTTTGTAGATTAAGGCAACTAGTATCAATGGATCATGCCAAATAGACTAATAGAATTTCTACTTTTGTAGATTAATTTCATATTTGGTTATCTCACCGCCAAATAGACTAATAGAATTTCTACTTTTGTAGATCAATAGAATACGTGAACGCCTTTAGGCCAAATAGACTAATAGAATTTCTACTTTTGTAGATATTTCCCTCTTTATGTCAGCCACAGGGCCAAATAGACTAATAGAATTTCTACTTTTGTAGATTTTGTGCGGAGCCCCAAAACCGCTAGCCAAATAGACTAATAGAATTTCTACTTTTGTAGATGTCAATTAGCTCCTCTAGCTTCTCATGCCAAATAGACTAATAGAATTTCTACTTTTGTAGATTGTATTCTTTTATGATATTCGTACTCGCCAAATAGACTAATAGAATTTCTACTTTTGTAGATTTGTTTCAAGAGTTATTTGTTTCATCGCCAAATAGACTAATAGAATTTCTACTTTTGTAGATCGAGCGTTTACGATGAAGTTTTCTACCTGCCAAATAGACTAATAGAATTTCTACTTTTGTAGATAATGCCTTTACTGCATCATCAGGAAGGCCAAATAGACTAATAGAATTTCTACTTTTGTAGATAACAAAGAGCTAAAATTTCCACGCCAGCCAAATAGACTAATAGAATTTCTACTTTTGTAGATGATTGACGATTAGTTGCCTTGGTTGGCCAAATAGACTAATAGAATTTCTACTTTTGTAGATAAGTCTTCTTTTAATCCCTGCCATCGCCAAATAGACTAATAGAATTTCTACTTTTGTAGATACGCTTCATTAGGTCTGGTTCGATGCGCCAAATAGACTAATAGAATTTCTACTTTTGTAGATTTTCAGGGGGCTGGGGCTGGTTACGCGCCAAATAGACTAATAGAATTTCTACTTTTGTAGATTAAGTTTGTTTTTTTATACTAGGCAAGCCAAATAGACTAATAGAATTTCTACTTTTGTAGATCAATATTTAACTCATTTAATTTTTCCGCCAAATAGACTAATAGAATTTCTACTTTTGTAGATGACTCTTGCGAAAGTAGGTGATAAATGCCAAATAGACTAATAGAATTTCTACTTTTGTAGATATGGAAATATGGAACTTATCACCAGCGAGCCAAATAGACTAATAGAATTTCTACTTTTGTAGATATAAATTATCAAATTATAGTGCCTTGCCAAATAGACTAATAGAATTTCTACTTTTGTAGATCACATTTACTTTTCGTATTAAGTAAAGCCAAATAGACTAATAGAATTTCTACTTTTGTAGATTTTATTTTGAAGAAACCGTAAGTCCGCCAAATAGACTAATAGAATTTCTACTTTTGTAGATTATTAAGCTCCAACCTGACTCGCACGCCAAATAGACTAATAGAATTTCTACTTTTGTAGATATAATTCGTTTTTAGAAATTTCATTGGCCAAATAGACTAATAGAATTTCTACTTTTGTAGATCTACCGTTCCTGCCGGTACAACGTTCGCCAAATAGACTAATAGAATTTCTACTTTTGTAGATCGGTACAATTGGTAATATACTTTGCCTGCCAAATAGACTAATAGAATTTCTACTTTTATTCGCATTATCACAATTATAGAATCATGCTATCATGTAACCAGCGTCTTATCTGAGAACATTTTCGTTTGTTGTGTGTACTGCGTGCGAAAATTTTGCGTAACATTTTTATGAAATACGCATCAAGTATAATAAACAGTGAGTACTATGTTCAAAGTTTTAGCAATTTCTGGCAGTTTGCGAGAAAAATCAACAAACAAGGGGATGCTCCGTTATGCACAGGAACATGCACCTGCTGACATGCAGATCGTGATAGCTGATATAGCAGATATACCGTTTTATAATCAGGATATTGCACAAAAACCGGCGTCTGTAGAAAAACTCTTTGCGCACATGCATGAGGCGCGCGGATTTCTTTTTGCTGCTACAGAGTATAACTATTCCATAGCGCCAGCGCTCAAAAATGCACTAGACTGGGCATCACGCGAACCAGATAACTATTTGCTTTCTAAAAAACCCGCAGCCATCATGGGTGCAGGTGGGGGAATGGGGAGCTCACGTGCACAATATCATTTACGGCAAGTGGCAACATGTTTAAATCTCTATGTGCTACCACAGCCAGAAGTATTTGCTCATGCATTTTCTGATGATTTTGACGAAGATGGTAATGTGGTTAGCGCAAAAATACAAGAAGATATTGTAAGACAACTTACGGTGTTTTATGATTGGGTATCTTTGATAACATAAAATTTTCTGGTAGAATGTGTGTAGAAATTATGTTAAGAAAAGTAGCATGAGGAGTCTTCAAGTGAAACGTATTTATGATGAACCGCAGGAGCAGGATGGCGTGCGCGTTTTAGTGGATCGATTATGGCCGCGAGGTGTCACCAAGGAGCGTGCTGTCATAAAGTACTGGCTCAAAGATGTTGCGCCGTCGCTGGCTTTGCGTACATGGTTTGGGCACGATCCGCAACGTTTTCAAAGCTTTGCCATGAAATATACCAAGGAACTTGCACACAATGATGCTGTGGATGAGCTGCGTAATATTATCGCTACGAATAAGACGGTTACATTGCTCTACGCGGCAAAAGATCCGCGCATTAATCATGCTGTTCTCCTCAAAAAATTTCTCTCTAAAAAGTAACATAACAAAACAATGCAACAAGATATTTTGATCCTTAAAGAGGCTATTGCCTATCAGCAAGGTGCTATTGTGAGTAAGGAAATTCTCAAAAACACTGCGGGGACGGTGACGTTGTTTGCTTTTGATAGGGGGCAGGGATTGAGTGAGCATGTGGCGCCATTTACCGCACTACTGCAGATCATCGAAGGTGTTGCTACCGTGTCTATTGATGGTGAGGCGTATATGGTGCGTGAAGGCGGTATGATTGAGTTGCCTGCTAATCGCCCGCACGCTGTGGGTGCTCCAGAGCAATTCAAGATGCTACTGACCATGATTCGTGCTACCGAGGCATAAGATTTGCGCGTTTTTTGCATAAAATAGACAATACCCGTATGATAAAAGGAGCAATCCTTTTGTCTTTCCTATGACACAAAAGTCACCAAGACCGGCACAAGCGCAGAAAAAGAAGAAGCTTCTTTTGCTGCTGGATAGCAATGCAATTGTGCATCGCGCCTACCATGCCTTACCGCCATTGACGACAGCAAGTGGTGTGCAAACTAATGCCGTATATGGTTTTACAACGACACTTTTTTCGGTTTTGGAGCGATTCCAACCAACACATATTATTGCCGCCTTTGATCCACCTGGTCCGACGTTTCGTAATGATCTCTATGCAAACTATAAGGCGACACGCAAGGAGACACCGGAAGACCTAGTGCCGCAATTTGCGCTGGTGAAAGAAGTCGTGGATGCACTGGGCATTGTACAGATTGAACAAGCGGGGTTTGAGGCAGATGATGTGATTGGCACAGTTGCGAAACAAGCGGCGCGTGATGGGTATGATGTGGTGATCGTGACGGGTGACAAGGACACGTTGCAATTAGTGGATGAGCGCATCGCGGTGTTTACAATGTCACGTGGTATACACGATATGGTGCTGTATGACGTAGGGATGGTACACAGCAAGACGGGACTTTTACCGACGCAGATGACAGACTACAAAGGTCTACGCGGAGATAGCAGCGACAACATCCCTGGCGTGAAGGGTGTGGGCGAGAAGACGGCAGTAGCTCTGCTAACGGTGCATCAAAATTTGGATGGTGTGTATGCGCATTTGGATGATGTGGCACCGGGGGTGCGTGCCAAACTGGAGCGTGACAAGGCGCAGGCGTATCTCTCCAAGGAATTGGGGACTATTAAAACGGATGTGCCGCTTGACCATATCGTAGATTTTACAGCAGCACAGACGGAGCGCATGACACTTGCTGCTGCACGTGCCATGTTTCAGCGTTTGCACTTCACAAGCTTACTCAAACGATTACCACAGGAAAACACTCCACAGCAGATTGCAGCCTCAGAAGAGATGGCGCAGCACTATACAATGATTGCCGTTACGGATGTAGCGCGTGTATTGCGCGATGCCGCGAAAGTTCGACAAGTAGTGACGGTGGACGCGCAGGATAGCAGTGTGCATGGCATTGTTCTTGCGGTGGCAGATGAGGGTGCAAGCACGCCGCTATATGTGCCGCATACACGCGACACGCATGCCGATATTGCGGCGTATTGTGCCGATGCGCACGCGCTAAAAGTGTGCTTTGATGCAAAAAACCTGTTACATGTTTTGGGACATGCGGATATAGTGCTGCGTGGTGTTGTGGATGATGTCATGCTTGCAGCATATGTCGTACAAAAAACGCAAAAGTTTGATTTTGCATCATTACTGTTTTCAGTGACGGGTCGTATGGCGGCGAAAGATGCACGTGACAAGCAGATGGCGCTTGCGTTGCGCGATGATACGATGGCACAGGTGGCAGCATGTACTCGTGCACGCGATGTGCGTGAACTGTATCAGTATTTCCGTGCGGCAGTGGATGCAACGGTGGAAACGCAAACGGAAGATACAAATGTGCGGCGCGTCTTGGATGAGGTGGAGTTGCCGTTAGTGCCGATTCTGTATGCCATGGAGTGCGCTGGTGTGGCGATTGACAAGGAGCGTTTTGGCGAAATTGCTGAGGCGATTGATGAAGAAATTGCACAATTGACAGATGCGATCATGACGCATGCTGGTAGCACATTTAATATCAACTCTACACAGCAATTGGCACACATACTATTTGATGTGCTACGTATTTCTACAGATGGCATTAAGAAAAATAAAACAGGGTATTCTACAGCGTCAGATGAACTTGCAAAAATTCGCGACGCACACCCTATTGTGGAAGCGGTGGAACGGTATCGTGAACTCTTCAAGCTCAAAACAACATATGCTGATGTATTGCCGCAATTGGCGGACGAAGCGGGGCGCATTCACACGACGTTCAATCAGGCGGTGACAACGACAGGGCGATTGTCGTCGTCGGATCCCAATCTGCAAAACATTCCGACGCGCACACGAGATGGGCGACGACTACGCGAGGGGTTTGTGGCGCGCGAGGGTGCAGTGCTAGTGAGTGCGGATTATTCGCAGATTGATTTGCGGTGTGTGGCACATGTAAGCGGTGATGCGGAACTCCTTCAAGCATTTCGCGATGGCGCTGATATTCACACCTATACGGCGGCGCGCGTACTAGGCAAAGAGAGTGAGACGATCACAAAGGAGGAGCGACGTAGTGCTAAAGAACTGAACTTTGGGCTAATCTACGGCATGGGGCGTTATGGTTTTGCGCGCGCGGCGGGGATTGACGCCAAGGAGGCGGAGGCGTTTATCGCGGCGTACTTTCAGAGGTTTGTTGGTGTGAAGAAATATATTGACGACACGAAAAAAGCAGCACGCGCCAACGGTTATGTAGAGACGCTTTTGGGGCGGCGACGCTACGTACCGGAAATTGCTTCCAAAAATTTTCAGTTGCGCGCAGCGGGGGAGCGCATGGCAATCAACATGCCCATCCAAGGGCTTGCTGCAGATATTATGAAACTGGCGATGATTGCGGCGGATGACTATGTGTGCAAAACGTGGCCCGATGACGATGTGCGTGCCGTGTTGCAGGTGCACGACGAGATTATTTTTGAAGTAGCGGAGTCACTTGCTGAAGATTTTGCAGCACGTATTACAGCTGTCATGGAGAGTATTTACACATTACGTATCCCACTGGTAGTGGAAACGGCGATCGGCACACGGTGGAGTGAGTTATAATGATTTACCTCTTTTTAATCGACTATACTTATGATACAGGCAATAATTTTTGACATGGATGGACTTTTGATCGATTCTGAACCGCTATGGCAGCAAGCAGAGTCGCGTGTGTTGACTGCGCATGGTGTGCCGGTTACGCCCACGATGTGTCGTCAAACAATGGGGATGCGCATTGATGAAGTTGTACGTTATTGGGATGTGCGCTACCCGGGCATGATGCATGATCATGATGTCGTTGTGGATGAGATTATGCACGCGGTTATTGCTTTGGTGCGAGAAAAGGGCGTCATGATGCCCGGCGTAGACGATGTAGTGCAGTTTTTTCACGCGCAAGGTGTGCCGATGGCAATTGCGTCATCATCGTATCGCGTGCTGATTGATGCTGTTGTGGAGAAATTGCACCTCGCGCCGTATCTGGCAGTTGTGCATTCCGCGCAGGAAGAACTCTACGGTAAACCGCATCCAGCAGTTTTTTTGGCTACGGCGAAAAAATTGGACGTTGATCCGACGACATGTCTTGTGTTTGAAGACTCCATCAACGGTGTGATTGCTGCGAAAGCGGCGCGTATGACATGCGTGTGCGTGCCTGATACCGCAGTAAAAGATCATCCACAGACAGCTATCGCTGATTTGGTTATTTCGTCGCTAAAACAGTTTGGCGCAAAGGAATGGGAGAAGCTCAATGGATGCGTGACGCATAGATAGTTTCTGTGTCATGAAAAGAAGGGCTACATGTAATGTATATATATTGCACATTTGACATTTCATGCTACACTAAAGCATGAATTAGAGTAATTTCTTAATGAGAACACAGACACGTATGAAGACGTTTATTGAGACGTTTATAAAGAAGTTGCAGAAAAAGCATTGGATTGCCATTGGATGCTGTCTTGTGATTGCAATTACTATTGCCGGGTTTGGGTGTAAGAAAAAATCACAGGATGGTACACCACAAGAGGAAGAGGTGGTGCACGGAGAGGTGATTGTGCCATACACGAGACCCGCTGATGCTAGTCCGATCACGGGACAGTCATGTGCGAACTATGACAAAAGGCCATTTGCTGTGATGTATAGCGGCGACGTGGAGACGCGTCCGTATTTTTCCAATATTACTAAAGCAGACCTAGTCATGGAGATGCCGCATCGCGCTATTCATGACGGGACACGTGTGATGGGTGTTTTTGGGTGCAATGCACCAGATCAAATCGGACCGATGCGCTCTGCGCGCGTGGACTTTATGAATGTGGCAAATTCTGTAGATGCGGTGTTCGTGCTGTGGGGTGGGGATAGTGTGACAAAGAATTTGTTGAACGCCAGGGTGATGGATAGTCTGACATGTGCGGATGGCGGACCGGTGGCAGGCGGTGGTGCCTGTTACCGTAAGAGTAGGGCAGAGGTTCCACTTGATTTAGAGGATCGCGCATTTACGTCTATGCCGGAACTGATTGCCGAAGCAGGAAAGCGTGGCTATGCTAATGTCAACACATTTAAAGGTTTTGCACATCAGGGTGAGATTGCACCAGATCAGCGCCCAGAATATGGTAGGTTGACGGTTGGTTTTGATAAGCCATTTCGTGTGCACTATGAATACAATCCGCATACCAACTCTTATGATCGCTTGTTTAATAACAAGGAGGAGTATGATTTTGTCACAAAGGATCGCGTTTCGCCAAAGAATGTTATTGTGATTGAAACGAAAAAAGATGCATTTTATCTCTCTACAGATTTTGCCGGACAAGGCTTGCGTAATCCATGGGATGGTATAGATGAAGCGCACAAGCGGAATGACAATGGGCAGTATCCAAATTTTCAGTTAGGTGACCCATGGTTTGATACGCAGTTTGAGGGTGAGGCGAAGTTCTACATGAACGGCAAGGAGATTATCGGGTCATGGAAAAAGGATAAGGGCGACAAACAGCCGTTCCGTTTCTATGATGCACATGGTAAAGAACTCCATTTTGTTCCGGGACAGATTTGGATTGAGATTGTGGCAAATGGCAAAACGGTGAAATGGGATGAGGGGACAGAAGCGGATCGTGCAGCAGAAAAGGCAGAGCGCGAACAGGAACTGCAGAACACAAAAAGTCACTAGTCATCTACAACAGCATGAGCCCGTTCTCTAGTATGCTATAATAGCCGATGAAGCGGGTTTTTTGTGTGTGGTGATTGTAGGTATGATATATTTTTACTACGGAGAGGAGACATTTCAGACGGCATGCGCTGTGCGTGCTGTGCGCGCAACGCATCCGACGCATGATGAGACGGTATTCTATGACTGTGCTGAGCAGTATGATCTTGCAGATGTGCTGTATACACTACAGGCACAGAGTCTTTTTGCATCGCAACGCATGATCGTGATTACGCATTTTTTTCTTCATGCATCGGCGGCGGACCAACGAGAGATGATAGCTGTGGTAGAGCGACCAACCGATGACATCATCATTTTTACAGAAGAAAAAACACCACGTAAAAACGCACCATTATTTACATGGCTTGTAAAGCACGGCACGGTGGCACAGCAGCATGAGCCACTACGTGGGGCAGCGTTTGATCGTTGGATGCGTGATCGGATGCAGCACCATGGCATGCGATCTGATGCTGCCGCAGCACGAGCGCTTGCTAGTGCGGTCGGTGATGATCTGTGGCGACTAGAGAGTGAGATCGTAAAACTTGCGACATATGCGCATGGCAGAGTATGCACGGTGGTAGATGTTGAAAAGCTTGTGCACGGAGCGATAGAGGCAAATATGTTTACGACGATCGAGGCGTTATGCACGGCACAGCGCGCAGAGGCAATGCGATTGCTGCGCACACAACAGGCTGCTGGTGATAGTGTGCACCATATTTTTGCCATGTACGCTTATCAGGTACGGACGCTGTTGCGTGTGGCAAGTGCTGTAGAGCAAGGTGGGATGAGAGATGTCGCCGCAATTGCCCGATTGCTGGGGATGAAGCCGTTTGTTGTACGCAAGGCGCTGGCGATTGTGCAGCGCACCTCACTGGCGCGACTCAAGAATGTACACCATATGCTTGCGGTGTTTGATCGCGACATGAAGGTCGGTACACGTGATGGTGAGAGTGCATTGGATTTGCTAGTTTTAGGTGCGTAGAGCGTAGATGTGCGGTGTACACATAGACATCACAAAAAACACCGCATGGTGTGCGGTGTTTTTAACCAATGTGACTACGTGTACTTATTTCTTTTTTGCTGCAACAACCTTTTTGCTGAGGCGAGATTTTTTACGTGCAGCGGCATTTTTTGAGAGTACATTTTTCTGCACAGCCTTGTCAAGTGTCTTTTGGGAGAGTGTAAAATAAGTTTCCACGGCTTTGAGATCATTGACCTGTAGAGCTTTTTCTACATTTCTGATAGCTGCACGATAGTCACCGCGTGTTTTTTTATTTGCTGCGGTTTTTCTTGCTGTGACGCGCATGTATTTTTTTGCAGAGTCTTTAATAGGCATAGTATACTATGTGTAGATTTAGTAATAAGAAGCTGTGCACGAGAGAGATGTGTACTGTGCACGAGTTATATATTATGAGCACTACAGCACACAGCGGAACTGAGAAATCCGCTAAATGTACCGTTTCTCTTTTATAGCACAAGACATGAGAAAAAGCAATGCTTGTCGCTTAGGGGCGGGCGTAGTACCATAAGGGATATAATAGAGTAGTCAGTTATAGCCTATGATTGGATTTTTACAAGGGGTTGTCATCGCTAAGAAAAATGGTGCTGTGATTCTTGATGTGCGTGGCGTGGGGTATCGTGTTGTAGTAACAGAAACTACACTGGAGCGCTGCGAAGGCGCAATGGGACTACATATCTATACACATGTGCGCGAGCAAGAGATGACACTGTATGGGTTTATAGCACAGACAGAACAAGAGATGTTTGAGCTACTCATTAGTGTATCGGGCATTGGGCCAAAGGCGGCAATGAATATTTTAAATGTTGCAGATGTTGCAACGCTACAAGCGGCAATTGCACGTGAAGATACGACAATTCTGACAAGTGTTTCTGGTATTGGTACTAAGACGGCGAAAAAAGTCATTATGGAGTTATCGGGCAAGGTTGTTGCGCCGGAAGCAGAGGCGTCACGGGATGTTGCTATGCATGCTGATGCGATTGAAGCATTGCGATCTATGGGATATAGTGTGGCGGAAGCACGGATTGCTGTGGAGGGTGTTGATACAGATGTTGCGGATGTTGGTGAGTGCGTGCGATTGGCACTAAAAAATTTAGGTCGTAAGTAAATCTATGGTAGGTACACAGAAGAGTGGCATACTCTATGTCGTTGCAACGCCGATTGGTAATCTAGGCGATATTACAATGCGTGCGCTAGATGTGTTGCGTGCCGTGCAGTTGATTGCCTGTGAAGATACGCGCGTGACGGCAAAGCTTTTGCGGCACTATGCTATTGCAACGCCAACGACTGCATGTCATCACCATACTACAGAGAGTAAATTGCAGAGAATTGTGGATCACATGGTCAATGGTGATGCAGTTGCCGTAGTGAGTGATGCGGGAACGCCAGGCGTCAGTGATCCCGGCAACATTCTCGTTGCACGTGCCGTGGCGGCAGGGATTACTGTTGTACCGGTGCCGGGCGTAACAGCGCTTGGGGCGCTTGTGTCTGTGGCAGGATATGACATGCAGAAATTTTGTTTTATGGGATATCCACCACACAAGAAAGGGCGTCAGACTTTCTTTCGTAATATAGCGGCATCGCAGATGCCCGTTATATACTATGACAGTGTACATCGTGTTGTGAAAAATATGGCACTGTTGGCGCAGATGTGCCCGACGGCGCAAGTGATTGTGGGGCGCGAACTGACAAAAATACACGAACAGATTGTACGCGGATCGGTGGATGAGGTAGTGACGTTTTTCTTAGAGCACGCTGAGATGGTACGTGGGGAATTCGTGGTTGCTGTGTTACCAGTACGCAAAGAAAAATCGCATCCCGACGGTGGGGATGCGATGATGGATGTGTGCGTGCATCACGACTAGCGACGATTGACGAGAGCAACAATAGTTGTTGTAAACAAGAGGATGCACCCGGTGATGACTAGGCCAAACCACGTACCAATGCCACTCGCTGCACCAAGCCACAGTGCAAAGCCTACAGCAAGAAAGCCCAATCCAAAAAGCGTACACAGGACAATAACGACAGTGATAACAGCTTTGCGAATTGCTGCTTCAACGACACTATCCACTTTTTCAGAGATACGATCGCGCGCCATTGTGATGAGTGTCCCACTGAGCTCTGCTAGTGCTGCCATTAGCGGGGATTTATCGTTGTCGACGACGTCTTTTGACATAGTGTAGTACTTAAAAAATTACACTATGTATAGTATAGCACAGGATACCCGTAAGAGTCATGAATGACGATGAAATAGTTGTCAATTCTTACGAAATACGATATACTATAGAGGCCCGCAGGTACGGGATGTAAAAGGAAAAGTAATGTTGTATTATGACACTGCGGTCATATCTTTGGGGGTTGCGGATCGGAACAGCAATGAGCTTGATCGCGTTGTGTTCCGTAATATTTTTAACAGATCCGCGTGATATCGGATGGTTGGCTTTTGTGCTTTTCTATCTCACGTTTTTCTTAACAGCTTCTGGCGCGGGGATTCTTTTCCTGACATGGCTGTGGCGTCGTACGACAAAAGATGTAACAACACTTGGGGAGATTGGCATGGCAATCCGACAAGGCGTACTTTTGGGTATTTTTGTGACAGCATTAGCAGGAATGCAACAGGCACGTATCCTTGTGTGGTGGGTTGCATTGCTGGTGCTTGGTGCGGTACTGTTGATTGAGTTGTATTTTTTAACACGATGACGTTTCATGGAGGACTGATGAGTGTGGAGAAAGTTTTAATAGAATTGATGGACATGGCTATATGGCAACAACAAAGAAGGGACAACAGAAGTACGGTGCATCATCTATTCAGGTATTAGAGGGGCTTGAGCCAGTGCGCAAGCGTCCCGGTATGTATATTGGTGGTACAGGCGCGGAGGGATTGCATCACATGATTTGGGAGGTTGTGGATAACTGTATTGATGAGGCAATGGCAGGGCATGCAACGTGCTGTCGTGTGCGTATTCTTCCAGGTAATGTTCTAGAAGTCACGGACAATGGTCGTGGTATTCCAGTGGACATTCATCCCAAGACCAAGAAGTCGACACTGGAAACAGTTCTGACAGTTTTGCATGCTGGCGGAAAGTTCGGCGGAGATCACAGTGGGTATAAAGTTTCTGGAGGACTTCACGGCGTAGGTGTATCAGTGGTCAATGCTTTGTCTGAACATTTTTGTGCACGCGTGAAGCGTGATGGCAAAGTGTGGGAGCAGGAGTTTCGGCGCGGGAAACCAGTTCGTGCTGTAGCGTCTATTGGTAAGACAAGTAGAAACGAAACAGGCACGATGATTACTTTTACACCAGATCCAGAAATTTTTTCTACAGTGGAATTTCATTTTGACACGATCGTAAGACACTTACGCAATCAGGCATATCTTACCAAAGGCATCCGCATTGATATTGAGGATTTACGTGATGTACACAAGAAATCAGATGCATACAAAGCACGACGTCACAGTTTCTACTTTGATTCTGGTATTGTGTCGTTTGTGAAATTCATCAATCGTGATAAGGGTGTAAAAAATGTCGTACCGGTCTACGTGGAGCAAACACGTGAGAATATTTACGTTGAAATGTCGCTGCAGTATACGGAGTCCTATAAGGAGCGTCTCTATGCATTTGCCAATAACATTGCTAATCCTGATGGCGGTACGCATGTTGCGGGTTTTCGCGCAGCACTAACGCGGTGTTTGAATACCTATGCGCGTACGGCAAAAATTTTACGTGAAAAAGATAAAAACCTTACAGCAGAAGACTTACAGGAAGGTATGACGTGCGTACTTAATGTGAAGTTGCCAAGCCCGCAATTTGAGGGACAGACTAAGAGTAAGCTCGGTAATCCGGAGGTGAAAGGTGTGGTGCAGAGCGTAGTGACAGAGGGATTGACGGAGTACCTAGAGCAAAATCCTAAAGATGCGAAGGCAATCATTGAGAAATGTCTTTTGACAGCGCGTGCGCGCAATGCGGCGCGAGCAGCAAAGGATGCTGTGCTGCGTAAAGGTGCATTAGATGGTATGACGCTGCCGGGCAAACTTGCCGATTGCTCTAGCCGTAGTGCAGAGGACTCGGAGCTCTATATCGTAGAGGGAGATTCTGCTGGTGGTAGTGCTAAGCAAGGGCGTGATCGGATGTTTCAAGCGATTTTGCCGCTGCGCGGTAAGCTTGTGAATGTGGAGAAGACAAGCTTGGATAAAATCGTCAAATCTGACACATTGAAACCAATTATTATTGCACTTGGTGCTGGTATTGGTGATACGTTGGATGTCAGCAAGTTGCGCTATCACAAAATCATCATTATGGCAGATGCTGATGTGGACGGATCGCATATCCGCACACTTTTGTTGACATTTTTTTACCGGTACTTTGAGCAGCTGGTGCGTGATGGCTATATCTACATTGCACAGCCACCGCTCTATCAAATTAAAAAGGGTAAAAATGTTCACTATGTTTATACCGACGAACAAAAGGATGCGCTATTGAAAAAACTTGGTGTTGACACGGCGGCTGGACATGAAGATGCGCAGAAAGGTGCCGGGATTTCTATCCAGCGATACAAGGGTCTTGGCGAGATGAACCCGGAACAGCTATGGGAGACAACGATGAATCCGCAAAATCGTAAAATGCTACAAGTGACGATTGATGATGCAGAAGCTGCAGATAAAATTTTTGATTTACTGATGGGCAGTGAAGTGGCGCCACGCAAGAAATTCATTCAAACACACGCGAAGTCAGTGCAAAATATTGATGCATAATTATATCATCTATGACACATACACAAACGCCCCACCACGGCGATCGTCGTGAGAAAACATTTGATGAACATTATCGTGAGGTGATGGAACTTAAGCCATACACTGAGCGATTGGATATTGCCGCGGAGATGTTAGAGAAGAAATATGGTGATTACAGAGAAACAAAGGCATTTATTGCATTCTTACGCAGCGTGGAGGAAGTTTTTGCAGCTGCATTGAAAAATCACTGGACAGTGGAAAAGACACAGGATGAAATGATTCGTTCAGAAATCTATTTACTGTCGCAGGTATCTGGTGTAGATGAGGAGGTGTTTCTGCATATCTACGATGAATTTAAGACAGCGAGTGGCAATGTGCAGACGATTCAAGAAACAGCAGACCGCCTCTTGACGGCGTATGCTGGTGCTGTGCCACCAAATCCGGAATGTCGCGAATTTATCACATTTGTACGTGATACAATTTTGATTTTTGCTAAGACGATGGCAGGTGATACTGCATTTGATGAGATTATCGAGGTGAAGCAGGCGATGATTTACGCGCGCATGTTGGCCCTTGCGGAGGATAATGATCCGCCAATGGCAGTGTTGGAAAGTATTGTTGAAGAGTTTTCTGCTGCGATACGTCAGTAGTGTACGCGTAAAAATGACAAATGGAGAAGATGCACAAAAACCTTGTAATAGCAAGGTTTTTTGTAGTTTTACAGCTAGAAACACTTGACGTGCACATGTGGATACGCTATACTCGTATCTGCGTGTGCTTTTTTGGGTACACTTTTGTGTTTTCAAGAGGGTCACGTATGCAAGGGGGTTTTATCCGTAACAGATCATATGATCAACGACGAAGAACCGATATTGCGATTGCGCACGGATGCAGATGCGCTTAAGGTGACACTATCACCACTGCATACACAGATGACACGATACACAAGATACCTGTATAGGATCATTATCCTTGTGGTTATTGGTATCGCCATTGGCGTACTCTATAGCAATGCACAGGAGACGCCTGTACAGAAAATTGTGCAAGAGCCCGTTGTGCAGCGCTATAATGCATGTGTATTTAGCAAGGGAGTGATGACGGAGCAAGGGCAGGTGCAGAGTGATGATTTTTTTTCTGCAGATGCGGAGTGTGTGCAGCGTAGTAATGCTGGGTACATCATCGCAGAGGAATCCACATCACTTGCCATGCAGCTAGAAGAATTACTTGCCAGATCACCAATGACAGATATGGCATCAGTCATTGCACAGCAGGACCAAAAGGTGGCAGCACTCATTGTGGGTATTGCGCACATTGAGAGTAAGTGGGGGCGGTATGCACCACGCAAAGGTGGACTCGATTGCTATAATTATTGGGGCATTAAAACAGCCGGTACGCGTGGCGTGGTCGCTGGCGATTACGGATGTTTTAGCTCACCGGAGGAGGCTGTGACGGTTGTTGGCGCGCGATTGCATCGTTATGTCTATGAGACGGGGCGTGACACGCCGGCAAAAATGGTGACACCGTGGAAGTGCGGCAGTAGCTGTGCATCGCATACGCCGGAAAGCGTGACACGTTGGATTGGCGCCGTGCAAACCTATTACAATCGCGTGATGGCGATGGATGCATCACAAAAACCGCTGAACCCGATTGGTATTACAACACAAAAATTAACATTACGACAATAAAAGAGAGCAGCACAAGCGCCCATTTCGGGCGCTTTTGTTATAGTGTATGATAGAGACCATAGGGGAGATGATACAAGCAACGTGCTATGGCAATGCAAGGGAATTTTTTATGGGGCGTGGTAAATATCGCCCAACAGACAGAAAGTGGTGACGCGAATAGTGATTGGACGCTGTGGGCGCGTCGTGCGTTGGTGCCACACATTGGTACAGCGAACGCCTATGAGCAGCGCTATGCCGAAGATCATACCATTGCGCAGTCGTTTGGGTGCACAGCACTGCGTGTGTCAATTGCGTGGTCACGCGTGGAACCGGAGGAGGGTGTTTTTAATGACGCTGCTGTGGCGCACTACCGTGCACTGCTCTTAGATATTCGTGCGCGCGGTATGCAGACGGTTGTTGGTCTGTGGCATTGGAGTGTACCCGCGTGGTGTGCGCCAGTCCACCATCGTGCATTTGTAGATCAGTATGTGCGATTTTTACATAAGATTTGTACGACGTGTGGGGATGTGATTGATATTGTTGTGCCACTCAATGAGCCAAATGTGTTTCTCCATATGGGCTATATCAGCGGGGAGCGTCCACCATTTCTCACAAGTCGCCTGCGCGCAGTGCGCGCAGCATATCATTTACATGTGATGCATCGTAAGACGTACGCTGTGTGGAAGGCGCGTTATCCAGCAACGCCGATCGGATCAACATTTCTATGGAATGATGAGCAGCCGGCGCATAGAACGATTGCGCAGAAATTGTTTTTGCGTGCCAAGCGGTGTATGACGACGGCATGGATGGTGCGTTCTCTCGCACGCAGTAGCGATTTCATTGGAATTAATTACTATACAAGCGACACATTCTATTTCGGATACAGTGGCGGGCGATGGGGTGTGCACGGCACGAATGATTGGCATAGCCCCGACGTGTGGCGAACATTTGCCAAAGGACTGTATCGCGTACTTATGGAGGTGCAGCGCTTTGGTAAACCAGTAATGATTTTGGAAAACGGCAAGCCGACACATAATGTTGTGCATGACACGGATCGGCAGGTGATGCTTGCAGAGATCTTTGCATGGATGCGTAAGGCGATTTCTGACGGTGCAGATGTGCGGGGGTATTTTCACTATAGCTTATGTGACGGGTATGAGTGGACGAGCGGCTACGATTTTCATTTTGGCATGGTTGGTGTGCATCGTGCGACACAGGAGCGCATACTACGCGACAGCGGTCGGCTGTACAAAAGATTAATTGCACGGTATGGTACAGTGCTACAATGTAATGATGTACGATCTCCATGAAAATCACACTCATAACAATTGGAAAACCGCGTTTACAGTTTGTCAAGGACGGATTGGTATTTTATGTAAAGCGATTACGTGCCTTTCACACGGTGACAGTGGTACACTGTGCTGACGCTGTGACACCACAAAAAGTGCTAACACTAATAGGACAGCGCTTCTGTATTGCTGCTGACCAGCATGGACGACAGATGACGAGTAGAGAATTCGCATCTTTTTTAGAAGACAAGACAGTACACGGCGTGAGTGACATTGCTGTTGTGATTGGTGGACCAGATGGGTTGATGCCAGATGTGCGGCAGCGTGCAGATGTCCTATGGAGTTTTGGTGCGATGACTTTTCCCCATGATGTGGCAATGGTTCTTGCAGTAGAAGCGCTGTATCGTGCAGCAACGATTACTGCGGGACATCCCTACCATAGAGAGTAATTCAGTGTAGTGTCCTATGTCTATACAGCAACAGTACGAATATGCACGCAGAGGCACGGATGACACCGTTGTTGTAGAAGGTGTGCATGCATTTAAACATGCAGCGCGATTCGGCGCGCATTTTGTGGATGCGATAACGGATGATAAAGCAGCTGTCGTAGAGCTGATGCAGTGCATTGCCACAGAGAAAGATGTGGAGGCTGTGGAGCAATACGTGCGAGAAGTAGATGGAGCATTGTTTCGCACATGCACAACGCCTGCTGTACGTACAGGGCTTGTAGCACTTGCACATAAGCCGTCGTATGTCGTGCAAGATGTGCGCGACGACAGTCCGATTATTTTTGTAGAAGATGCGCGCGACATCAATAATGTCGGTGCAGTAGTCCGCGTGGCGGCAGCGTGGGGTGCGGCGGCAGTAGCATGTGCGGGCACGACAAGCCCGTGGCATGTTGCGGCAATTCGTGCGGGTGCAGGGTTACAGTGGGCGATACCAATTTTCCATGTAGTAACGATTGATGATATTGCGCAGCATCGTACAATTTATGCCTGTGATGCTGACGGCATACCAATGTCTGATGGAGAACTGCAGAAAAATAGTGTGCTAGTTTTCGGCACGGAGCGGAACGGTATCTCTGCGACATTAAAAAAACGTGCCGATCGTATCGTTGCTATTCCAATGCAACCAGGTGTGTCTAGTATGAATCTTGCGACAAGTGTTGCAGCCTTATTATATGGCGCTGTACAGCGTGGATGACATTATTCTGGATACAGATCTAGTCACAATGCATTATTACACGTATACTAGAGGTGTCTATTGTATTTTTTACTATGGTAAAAATTCTTCCAGCGCTTTTAGAGGAGGATTGTGACGCAGTAGTGCAGCTCTGTGCACAACTGCGCACAGTAGCAGATGCAGTGCAGATTGATTTTTCTGACGGCACCATGACCGATCAGGCAACGTGTGATCTCTACGATCTTGTTGGTGTGTGTGGTGCGATGGAGATTGAGGTGCACCTGATGACGACGCATCCAGAGGAATACTTTGATGCTTGTGAGGCGCTGGGCGCGGAGCGTGTGTATTTTCATGTCAATGAAGTGGAAAGTCCGTCATACGTTATTCATGCGGCGACATCGTATACATTTACACTTGGACTTTCGCTATCCCCGCAGACACGTGTGGATGACGCTATACCGTATCTGGATCATGTGGATGATGTGCAGATCATGACGGTGGTGCCGGGGCGGCAGGGAGGTACATTTTTACCGGATATGTTGGATAAAATTGCAGCGGTGCGTGCTGTGCGTACAGACCTCTGTGTAGCAGTAGATGGTGGAGTGACACAGGAGACACTTGCGCGCGTGATGGCGAGTGGTGCAGATCGCATTGCCGTGGGCAGTGCAATTACACGCGCGGCAAATCCGGTGACGGCATATAAGCAGCTACGTGCTTTTGCACAGAAGCAATTATAGTGGTAATAAGCATCACCATGGATCAGCATACAAAAAAACACCTAGAACGTATCGCAACATTGTTACGGTATTGGATTCTTGACACTACAACGACGGCGGGATCTGGGCATCCGACATCATCACTATCGGCAGTGGAAATAATGACAGTGCTCTTTTTTGGTGGAATACTACGCTATGATGTGCAACATCCACGTGAAAAACATAACGATCGCGTGATTTTTTCCAAGGGACATGCTACACCGCTCTTCTATGCACTGTGGGCAGCAGCGGGGGCGATTCGTGTTGAGGATCTATCCACATATCGACAGTTTGACAGTGCTCTAGAGGGGCATCCAACAATGACCTTCCCTTTTACTGAGGCGGCGACAGGGTCATTGGGGCAGGGTCTTTCTGTGGGTTTGGGCATGGCACTTGCACAGAAGAAATTAGATAAAACAACGGCACGCACTTTCGTTCTTCTCGGTGACAGCGAGATGGCAGAGGGGCAGGTGTGGGAGGCGATGCAGATTGCTGCTCACTATGAGGTAGGCAACCTCACGGCTATTGTTGATGTGAATCGACTGGGGCAGCGTGGCGTAACGATGGATGGGCACCACATGGAAGCGTACGCTCGTCGTGCGCGTGCATGTGGATGGCGTACGGTCATTATTCATGGGCACAACATTGAAGAAATTTCACGTGTACTGACACATATGGTACATGACGATGCAGATGCACCGCTTATGATTATTGCACAGACGTATAAGGGCAAGGGCATTTCTTTCTTAGAAGATAAATACGGGTGGCATGGTAAGACGTTATCGCACGATGAATTTCTGCAGGCAGTCGGAGAGTTGGGGTATGTAGATTTTGATGTGCGTGGCACAATTGCTGTGCCACAGAACATGATGGAAGAGCGTCGGACACGTAAAAGCACTGATCAGTCTAGTGCTACGCAGAAATGGATGCACGATCCGTATGCGCACTATGCGACGCGTGATAGCTATGGTGCAGCACTTGTACGTATTATGCGGGATGATCCGACCGTTGTCGTGTTGGACGCTGAGGTGAGTAATTCCACAATGGCGGAAGTTGCGCAGCTCTATGCTCCGGAGCGCTTTTTTGAAATGTATATTGCAGAGCAGAATATGGTTGGTGTGGCGGTAGGATTGGCACGCTGTGGCTACCACCCGTTCATTTCTTCTTTTGCGGCATTTCTCACGCGTGCACATGATCAAATACGTATGGCGGCATATAGTGATGTGCGCATGACGATTGTGGGATCACATGCCGGTGTAGCGACTGGTGCGGACGGCGTATCACAAATGGGATTGGAAGATGTGGCAATGATGCGTAGTGTGTATGGCGCAACGGTCCTATCACCGGCAGATGCACGTGCAACGGTGGCGTGTGTGAAAAAAGCACATCGCACAAAAGGTATCACCTATATTCGTACGGCACGAGAAAAAACACCGCTCTTATCACATACAACGGAAACACACGTTGATGCGTGTGCAGTAGTGTGTGATGCGGCGCGCCCGCAGGCAACGATTATTGCGACAGGCACGACGGTGGCACAGGCATGTGATGCAGCGGCGGCGCTGGCACGTGAGGGCATTGCTGCACGTGTGGTAGATGTTGCGGTGATTGCGCCATTGGACGTGACGGCGCTCCACGCAGCTATGAAAGGCAGCACGCTTGTAGTAATTGTGGAGGATCACTATCGTGCTGGCGGCTTGGGTGAAGCGGTGCTTGCAGCATGTGCTGTGGTGCCGCGTACATATGCGATCGTACACTGTGCGGTAGATCGTATGCCACGGAGTGGTAGTGCACAGGAATTGTACGCATATGAAAAGATTGATGCACATGCTATAATAAAGGTCATTACACAGAAAATAAAAAAGTAACCATAGACACCTATGCACTCCCATAATACAAATGTCATTTTAAATGTTGATGGTGAGACGTATCATATCCCCCTGAATCGCGAGCGAGAGTTTCTGTCGCCGACAATTACTGGCGCAGCATCCTATACAAGCGGCTTATCGTGGCGCATCCTGAAGATCCAGTCAGAATTTGTGAAGGGACATGATTTTTTAACGCGTTTTGATAAAGCTGCTAGTATTTTTGGCAGTGCGCGATTGGATTTTAAGTCGCAGATCTACAGTGAGGCGGAAAAACTAGCTGCGATGTTGGCCACGAAAGGCTTTGCAGTTTTTACCGGTGGCGGACCTGGAATTATGGAGGCGGCAAATAAGGGAGCATTTGAGGCAGGTGGGCGTAGCGTGGGCATCAATATCACTTTACCAGAACATGGCTTTAGCGAGCGACGTAACCCCTATTTAACAGATGCAGAATCTTTTGATTTTTTCTTTTCGCGTAAAGTGATTCTCTCTTTTGCTTCGCAGGTATATATTTTTTTCCCAGGCGGATTTGGCACGCTTGATGAGCTTTTTGAAATGCTAACGTTAATCCAAACAGAAAAAACGAGTAAGATTCCTGTAATTTTAGTGAATCGTGAATTTTGGCAGCCACTTCTGGACTGGCTACGCGGTGTTGTATGGGGAAATAATCGTGCAATCTCTGAAGAGGATATGGATCTCTATCGACTTGTGGATACAGCAGAGGAGGCCTATGCACTGATTGATGCATCGCATATTACTACGGCGTTAGATGATCAAGAGTAGAGCTATCTCATTTGTATAAGGGCGCACCATGGCAGAATACAGCATTTTCAAATCAACAGGGGATCGTGAACTTTTTTCTGCTGACAAATTGGAGCAGTCGATGCGGCGTGCTGGCGCAGATCCTCATCTTGCACGAGATGTTGCACAGGAGGTGATTTCGCAGCACCTACCAACATCGCGCGCCATCCATCGCGCGACCTTTGCGAAGTTAAAAGAAAAGCATCCGCCTGTTGCCGCACGCTATAACCTGAAACGCGCATTACAGTCATTGGGGCCCAGTGGTTATCCGTTTGAGCAATATTTTTCACGTATCTTAAATGCGAAGGGGTATGATACGAGTACAAATCGTATTGTGCGCGGCATGTGCATTACGCATGAAATTGATGTCATGGCATATAAGGATGAGCGGCACTTTGTTTTTGAGTGTAAATTTCACAACAATCTCGGTTTTAAGAGTGATGTGCAAACAGCACTCTATATGAAGGCACGATTTGATGACATCGTTGCACGCTGGGAACATGTTCATGAAGGGCGCGGAGAGCACCATCACGTGCTGTGGATTGTCACGAATACGCAGTTTACGACACAGGCTATAGAATATGCACAGTGCATGCAGATCCAAATGATGAGCTGGCGTCATCCTACAGGAAATTCTTTAGCAGAGTTAATTGATGAAACAGGGTTGCATCCAATTACGGCAATTACGGCACTGTCGAATTATCATAAGGATGCGCTTGTTGCACAGGGTGCCGTGTTGTGTAGAGATGTCCTGGATCGCCCAGATGCACTAGCGCGGGCAGGTATTCATGGGCGCCGCAAAGAACGTATTCTTGCGGAAGCACATGCTATTGTGGAGTTACGGGACGCACTTTAACGGCAATGTCTATGACAATACATGTTTTTGAACGAGTACCACGTAAAATCTCTACAGAAGAGAGTCGTGCGTACGAAGAATACAATGAACAGCATAGCGTGGAACGTGAGCGTGTGCGTGAGCGTTTGGAATGGCGTATCGCGCAGTGTCCGTCTCAGGAAATTCAGGCGATCAAAGATGCCCTGATTGATCAGTTGCTGCATGCTGACCATCCGGAGGAGAGGTTTGCGGATATTGAAGAGATTTTTATTAAAAATAATTTACCACCCGTTGGAAAGTATTTTCGTGCTTTTACCATCCTCAATCCTCCAGAAAAAATGGCACGCATTTTGGAGGGGCGTAATGATCTGAGTCCGTGTCTACGGGAGGCGTCGTCGCGCAGGCGGTACGCTATGCTTTACCGTGACTTACTACGTGTACACATCGCATCCAATAACCGTCATTTACGTGAATACTTAGAGACATTTCGTGATGGACAAGACGTATTTGATCACATTGCCACACATGGATTTTCCACATTAACAGAAGAGCAGCGTGAACATGCAGAGCGTGTATGCGCAAAAGTTATGACCTTGCGAGATAATGCACGTAATGGATTTCGTGATCATGATCCCGTTCAGCTAGAGGGAACATTAGAGGATCGTTATGCGGCAGTCATGTCTTCAATTGGTGCTGTGCAGGGACAGTCGATAACAGCGCGTCTTGCACGTATGTTTTTAGCGCCAGCGGGTTATGCGTCAATTGAAGATGCGCTTGCTGCAATGGATGCGGCGCGGGAGGCTGGACATCAGCGTGGTATAGAAACAGCACACCAATTGCAAGAGAAGTTTTTTACCGTCGGTGATGGCGATGTGTTGCGTGGAGTGTATGCTGATGATATGGAGGCGATTTTGCAGGGTGCGACAGTATCGCGGGAATTATTTGCGCCATCATCTACTGCAGATCTATCACCATATGATTACGATGTGATTCGGGTGGGGGCAGTGCCACCACGCATCGATGATGTTATTCGCATGCATACCGATGCGCATAGCGGGACAGAGGAAGCGGATGTGTACTTTTTGATTCGTAATCGCGATCAGTTTCATGATACAACGGCATCCACACAGGGATACACAACAGATAAAATGGAAATCTTTTCGCGGTCTGAGGAGCGGCGTTCTGCGCAGTGGGGTATTCGTACAGGGCCGCCAGCTAGTGAAATTGACCTATTGATTGCGACGGAACATATTGTCGATAATGAGAAGCGGAAGTCTCATCTCTTTTTTTCCATTGCGCAGAATGGGCGCTATATTCCCGTGACAGATGTCTATGGCACACTGCTTTTTACGCCGGAACAATATAGGCAGTACCGACAGAAGTTCTGTAGCGGTATTGAGCGTTACGGTGGGGATACACCACATATTGTTCCAACACGTCCAGGGGATAGGCACTATGAAGATGTGCTACAATTGCGTAATGCTATACAAAAAGATCGCGTACGTGTGGAAATGCTACAAACAGCAATTTATGAGACGCTATCCCAGACGCTTGCTGCGCAGGGTATTGTGCTGCACAATCCATCAGAAACCGCAATTACGGGGGCAGATATTTTTAAAACAGGATCTACGGCGCGTGGTACAAATGCGCCATATGACTATGATTTTGATTTTACTATTCGTCTTGATGCGGCAGATCTTGATAAGGCGCCGACAATTCTTGCACAGCTAAAAGAGGCCTTTGGCGGTGAAGAGCGCGATGCTGGTAGTAGTATGGCAGGTGAACATATCTCGCAACTACGATTGCGTCGTGCATCAGTATCTGGTCATCAGGAGCAGTGTGATGTGGATGTGACAATTATGCCAAAGTCTGAGCTGCTGCGCTATGGATCACATGATGCTGCAGCAGAGCGTCTCGCATGGATTCGTGATCATGTGTCACAAGACGCTTATGAACAGACAATTGCTAATATTTTACTAACAAAGCGCATACTGAAAGAGCATGAAGTGTATCTCATGTGGCGCGACAGCCACCCCGATCGTATCGGCGGGATCGGCGGGATCGGTGTGGAAAACTGGATTTTAGCTAATGGTGGTAGCATGCTAGAAGCGTTTCGTACATTTTATGAGGCTAGTCACGATCATGAAGGGCGCCGTGTACCGTTTGCACAATTTCGCAAAATATATAAAATTATTGATCCTGGTGAAAATTTTGCAGAGAATGGTGTTCATAATGATTACTTTGGCACAATTCTCACAGAAGCTGGTTATGAGAAGATGCAGACAGTAATTGCAGCGTACCTCCAAAAACATACAAGCACCGCATAATACAGGGTGCTTGTATGTATATGGGCGACTACTGGGAATCGAACCCAGATCCTCGGTACCACAAACCGATGTTCTAACCGCTGAACTATAGTCGCCATGAAAAAACATGTATTGCATCAGTGCGTGTACACTATAGCATGGTGTTGTGGTTTGTTCAAGAGGCACCTCGCTGCTTATAGTGCAGTTACTTGAAGGGGCTACAAGAGTGACGTTGATGCAAGTGTGGTTTTTGAGAAATGAATAAAGCAGTGTATACTAAAAGCAGTGCACTTTCATCGCAAAACATTTCAGTGATCAGGGTGTCTACATATGTGCTCTGATTGCTCACATGTTAGTGCACACTATATAATATACATAGTAATATAAAAAATGACATTCAACACTATGCGACGTATAATTTATTCCTCAGCACTTATCCCCATTTTCATCGCTACTGTATTTTTTGCCCACACCGTCCATGCTCTAGAGGCAGGAGATATTGATCCGAGTTTTTTCACGGGTGTGCCGGCGGGTGCAGATAGTTATGTGAACACCACCACTCTCCAGCCCGACGGCAAAATCCTCATCGGCGGATGGTTCACCAACTACAACGGCACCACAGCCAACCGTATCGCCCGCTTGAACGCTGACGACACACTAGACACCACATTTACCACGGGGACGGGAGCAGATGGCATTATCTACACCACCACCCTCCAACCCGACGGCAAAATCCTCATTGGCGGATACTTCACCACATATAACGGCACCACAGCTAACCGCATTGCCCGCCTCAACACCGATG
>JAXGYI010000003.1:0-103996 GCA_040772365.1 Candidatus Moraniibacteriota bacterium | reverse complement strand
GGTTAGCTTGAAAAATAATGTTACCTAAGGAATCTCTATAGGTAAGGCCATTAACGTCGAGGGCAAGTTCGGTGGCAGTGGAGATGGTGGTGTTGACGCAGGTAGAAGCGGGCTCATTAGTACCGCCAGGTCCCATTCCCCAAGCGGTGATGGCACCGCCAGGCTTAATTGCCACAAAAGATTCCTCAGTAGAATAAATATGTGTGTAACCAGAGTCGGTGGGTGCATCACCTGGCTCACCGCCATACCAAAAATTTCCCCAAGCGATGATTGAACCATCCGCTTTGAGAGCAGCAAAGGCGGCATAATTAGAATAGATTTGAGTATAGCCCGAGTCAGTAGGAGCACCAGAGCCGCCCAAGCTAGGATCTCCCCAAGCAGTTATTGATCCATCCGCTTTGAGGGCAGCAAAAGCATAATTGGCTACATAAATTTGTACGTAACCAGAGTCAGTTGGGGCGCCATAACCACCGCCATAGTAAGCACCCCAAGCAGTTATTGAACCATCGGCTTTGAGAGCAGCAAAGGCTCCCTCTGAAGGATAGATTCGAGTATAACCAGAGTCAATAGGGGCACCAGAGCCACCGTAATCAGCATCTCCCCAAGCAGTAATTGAGCCATCAGCTTTGAGGGCGGCGAAGGCATAGTAAGTGGAGTAGATTTGAGTATAGCCCGAGTCAGTAGGAGCACCAGAGCCGCCATAAGTAGAGTATCCCCAAGCAGTTATCGATCCATCAGCTTTGAGAGCGGCAAAGGCACCCCAAGTAGAATATATTTGAGTATAACCAGAGTCAGTGGGAGCACCAGAGCCACCATCATCAGCATCTCCCCAAGCAGTAATCGAGCCATCAGCTTTGAGAGCGGCAAAGGCACCCCAAGTAGAATATATTTGAGTATAACCAGAGTCAGTGGGAGCACCAGTACCACCGTAGCTAGCATCTCCCCAAGCGGTAATTGAACCATCGGCTTTGAGGGCGGCAAAGGCACTACCAGTAGAATAGATCTGCGTATAACCAGTGTCGGTGGGAGCACCAGAGCCGCCGTAGTTAGCATCTCCCCAAGCAGTTATTGAACCATCGGCTTTGAGAGCGGCAAAGGCTCTTTCAGTAGAATAAATTTGCGTATAGCCCGAGTCAGTGGGAGCACCGGAGCCGCCGTAGTTAGCATCTCCCCAAGCAGTTATTGAACCATCGGCTTTGATAAAAGCAAAGATATCTCTAGTCGGATGATTCGGCGCATTATGAAAGCCGCCATAGTCATTCAGTGCGCTCGAAAAATCCACTTCTTGAAACTTAGCCGAACAAATTGAATTCTCCTGAGTTGTCCCCGTATTACTCTTCAACCTAATCCCAGAGTTCGTTCCTGTAGCATCAAGAGTCGTGTAGCCGGTGTCGTTAGTGTTTACTGCTAAATGGTTATCGGCATCGTAGTTTAAACGAAGTTGTTCAGTAGTGGATTGGATGTTCAGTTTTGCGGTTGGTGTGGTAGTTCCTAAACCTAAGTTGCCAGTTTCAGTTAGTCGCATTCTTTCTTGATTGTCGGTGATGAAGGTGAGAGCATAGCTATTGAGTGTGCCCAATGTTTGATTGGTTGTTAGTGTGTTGCCGCCGAGCATCCAGTATGCGGATGCGCCATCAAAAAACTCTAATCCTGTAGAGGTAGATCGTAAAAGGTGTCCTGTGCTATAGGTATTAGGCGTATCCGTCAAACCGAGAAATGTCCCATCACCAAGTCCAAGTGCAGATGCTGTTGCCCATTGTACACCTGTGGCTGTGGATGTGAGGATTTGATTGTTTGTTCCTGTAGAGTTGTTTCTGTCGGTCAGTGTGCTATTTAGTGTGAGATTGTTGCTGAGTGTGAGTGTGCCTGCCTTTGTCTGATTGTCTGTGGTGTTTAAGTAGTTGTCTGCGGTTTTGCCGTTAAGTCTCTCTGCATTGATAGCTGATCCTGTGGGAGTGATCGTTCTGCGTGGAGACATGGGTGCATTGGTGTTGATTTGGATTTCTAGATAGTAGTCCTGATTGAAGTCAAGTGTAAGCGGGTTATCATGTGTTTCTCCGAGGGTTGTGTGAAAGATGCCCTTTGTGATCGTGAGGGTTTTTGCTTGTTTTGCAGCGCATGTGCCCCGTGCTGTCCATAGACAGTTTCCGCCTGTGGGTGCATCGTAGATAGAGATGGTGAAGTTATAGGTACCGTCTGCGACGGGGACATTGCTAGTGTCTGTGAGTTTACCGTGGTAGGTGAGTTGGGGAGTGGGGGCGGCGAAAGCACATTGCACACAAAACACCGCGCATCCCACAAGGAGGACCGTAACGATACGCAATATGAAAAAATTGTATGTTGTATTTTTCACAAAAATGAAAGACATCGCATTTTTTATTTTGTACAAACGGTCCACACCTGCATTATACCATAGTTTCATATAATGCAACAACCGTAATGTTCAAAAAACTCTCTCTCATTTTCTGTGACCCCAAGGAGAATCGAACTCCTGTTACAAGGATGAGAACCTTGCGTCCTAACCGCTAGACGATGGGGCCCTTGTATCACATCATCACCTGCAAGCATATCAAAAATCTAAAGAGAAATCAATACCGTATGCATCCACATTTCAACATTTTTCATCATGCATGTGGAATGGGCGTGCGCGCCATTGTGCATCCTGTCGGCAGAGAGTGCGTGAGGAATCCGTGCCATCCGGCAAAAGCGCTTCTACAACTTTTTCCATCCGCATCCCCTGTGACCCCTTCACTAAAACACAATCACCTGCGCGCAACATCTCTCCTACACGCTTAGCTGCTTCCTGTGGTGTGTTGACCTGCACAAAACGATCCGTGCTCCACCCATGTCCTTGTAACACCTGCGCTGCATGGCGCATATGTGCACCCACAAGCACAGCGTAATCAATCACATGATCATGGATCTGCTCAGCAACGGCACGATGTGCAGATGCACATATTTTTCCTAACTCGAGCATATCCCCCACAACAGCGATGGTGTGTCCGGTACGTGGAATAGCAGCCAGTGTAGCAATGGCAGCATGCATCGAGATGGGCGAAGCGTTGTACGTGTCATCAATAATGCGTGTACCATTTCTGCCTTCCATTATACGCATGCGCCCCGGAGGACCTTCAACGTGTGCAATGTGTGCAACAGCATCCACCATATTGATATGCAGCCAATCAGCCACAGCAAGTGCAATGGCTGCCGACTGCGTCGCATGCGGTGCAAGCATGTGATGGAGGCGTACAGGGATAACTTTGCCATCATAATTAAATTTAAATGATATGCCAGAGGTCACACACATTGCGTGATCAACACAGAGACCGCTGTCCGTTATACGGTAATATGCCTTCGGGCTCTCTCCATAGAGGCGTACCGTCACAGATGCATCGGGCGACGGTGCGAGGTGTACGTAGCGATCATCCGCATTCAGCAATACCATGCCATTCTTCTTCACGCATGACGCTATGGTATATTTCTCCCGTGCAATTGCCTCTGTGGACGCAAAAAACGCTCGATGTGCCGGTGTAATCACTGTTACCACTGCCACATCCGGCTGCACAATGCGCATTAAATAACGCATATCTCCTGGACGATCCACACCGCATTCCACAATAACTACACGCGGATACGCACGTGCGCACAATGCACGTATCCATGTATATAGTACAAACCCGATATCGCGGGCACCATGCAGCGAACGATCCACGCCAATAATAGTCAACGGCACACCAATCTCATTGTTAAAATTCTGATGTGACGCACGCACATCCATATGTGCGCCAACAACATGTGCAACCATCTCTTTTGTCGTTGTTTTACCCACAGATCCTGTAATCGCCACAATAAACGGCCGATGGCGCCACACTACCGCCTGTGCCATCATTTTAAGCAGTCGCTGCACAAAAATATTGATCACTAATCGCATCTTCATACACGTATCCTTACTGTGCTATTTTTACTATATGTTCCCAACTGTGCTAGGGTGATCCGCTATCCACTAGTGGTGCTGCATGTACACTCTGCTGCACCACTGACTCCGTCGGCATAATGCCATAGAAGTCTAATACATATTTCATTACTCTGCCAAACGTCGGCGCTGCGCTAGATTCTGCCCACAGTACTTTTGTCGGTTCGTTGATACGCACTGCAATCACAAACCGAGGATCGTCAATAGGACCATAGCCAACAAATGTTCCAATTGTACGGGAATCATCATATCCCCTTGCACCAGATTTAGCAACTTGTGCCGTGCCCGTTTTACCGCCAATCAGATACCCCGGCACATCTGCACGTTTCCCATGCCCATCTGTTACAACGGTTCGCAGCATCTTCCCAATGTGGCGCGACGCCTCTTCACTAATCACACGATGCACCATACGCGGCGCCATTACCTGCTCCACACCATCTGCAGTGACAATTTTTTCCACGATCTGCGGCATCATCAGTTCTCCGCCATTTGCTAGTGCAGCATATGCAGTAACAACCTGTAGCAATGTTACAGCGATACCCTGTCCAAATGATGCTGTGTAATACTCGATATCCCGATGGACTCGCGCAAGATTGCTCACATCACCATCTGCCTCCGCTGGCAACGTGATACCGCTCAATACACCAAACCCAAAACGTCCTAGGTACTCCTTAAACATCGCATTGCCAATCAACCGTTCCACATGAATCACGCCTGTATTGATTGATTTTTCCAAAACCTGCGTCATTGTTTGCGTGCCATAGACTTTACCTTCAGAGTTTTTGATTGTGTACTCCGCAATGTTGATACTGCCTGTATCAGTGTATGTGCTCTCTGGCGTAATTTTTCCCGCATCTAGCCCCATCGCCATCGTAATCGGCTTAAATACCGATCCGCACTCGTACTCATCCGACACAATACTATTACGAAAAACTGAAACATCCTGCACTGTACCATAGTCATTTGGTGAGAATGTTGGCTCATTTGCCATGGCAATAATTCTCCCCGTCATTGGATCCATCACGATGATTGATCCGCTGCTCGCACCATACTCCTCAACCGACTCTCTCAGAATACGCTCCACCTCATATTGCACAGCATAGTCAATGGTGAGATAGATATCATCACCATCACGTGGTTCCTCCACTGTGCGATCTGCATTGCTCATCCATCCGCCCCGTGCATCACGCATTTGGACTACGCGTCCATCCACGCCGTGCATTGCCGCATCAAATGCTGCTTCAATGCCATAACGCCCAACGTACTGCTCACCATCCGATCCAACAAAACCAACGACCTGGGCGGCAAGAGAACCTCCGGGATAGAATCGAAAAAATTCCGGGATAAAGAATAGTCCTGGAATACGCTCGCGCACAATCGCCTCCTTCTCCTCCTTCGTCACTTTACGTTTCACGACTTCGTACGGATCGTCACGCTTTGCCAATTTCTCCAATACACCTTCACGTTGTACACCAAACGCTGCGACAAGACGGTCTGCGACAGCAGTAATTTGATCATCTGGTACATCTCGTGGCGACACGTATGCTAAAAAATACTCACGATTCACGGCAACGGGATAGACATCATCATTATTCTTAAGAAAAATCTCTCCGCGAAATGCTGGCAAAACTTTTTGCATGGTATGCTGGCGCGCAGCAAGGTCTCTATACCTCTCATGCGCCACTACCTGCAAAAAAGCAATACGCCCGATCACGATACTCAAAATGCCAAGCATGATGATAAAAACTACCGTCATGCGACTATGCGACACAGACGGTGTACTAGCAGATCGTGTTTTTGTGTATCGTATACGTCCCATAGCTGCACATTACTGTTGAGTCAGTGCAATGCGATTGTCTTTTTCAATATAGATTGCCTCAGTCACCTCCTGCATACCACGCTCTTGCACTGTCCGCTCTACGTTTTCCAACGACATCAATTGCGCCTCTTGCACAACTAGCTGTTCATTTTCCCGTGCAAGTACTGCAATTTCTTTTTCCATAGTATACATGACATCGCCCTGAATTGCCGCTTCGTTCATGCTAAATAAATACAAGACACTCGTCAGGACAACACCGACAAAGAGAAATACGCCCACTGCACTGAAACCTTGTGCCGTTTGCGCTCGTCGTACTCTATTAGATTGTGTGCGACAGTGACGGCGATAGATACAGTATGACTGCCGTCCTGCGATGATTTTACTTGGCATGCTGGTTTATGTGAACCAACGTGCCCCCCTCACACGTTCTTTCTTTATTTGTGTTTTAGATTTTCTGTGCGATACGTAGCCGTGCGCTCCGTGCACGCGGATTTTGATGAATCTCCTCTTCTGTTGGCATGATCGGTTTTTTAGTGAGAATGCGTATCTGTGGCGTGTGTCCACATCTACACAGCGGTACGTCCGGCGCACAGATACATCCCCTTGCATATGTACGCAGTACGTTTTTCACCGTACGATCTTCCCCAGAATGAAAAGATACTACTGCAATCCGCCCTCCAGACGTCATGATATCAATTCCCTCGGTAAGAAATGTCTTTAAGTGCGCTATTTCCTCATTCACTGCCATACGCAACGCCTGAAATGTGCGCGTTGCTGGGTGAATACGTGACACACGTCGTTGTGACAATGGCATTGCTGCTGTCACAATATCCGCCAAGCGCAACGTGTCAGTAATTGGCCGTGCAGCAACAATAGCCTGTGCAATACGCCGCGCAAAACGCTCATCACCGTACAGCTGCAAAATCTGCGCAATTTCCACCTCTGCAGCATGATTGACAATTGTTGCTGCCGTACGATCCTGGCGCACGTCCATACGCATATCCAATGGCGCCGCATGTGCAAAGCTAAAGCCACGCTCCGCATCATCTAATTGATCTGATGATAAACCGAGGTCCGCAACAATAGCATCCACATGTGCTATGCCTATATCCTTCAAGACACTTCTTATCTGGGAATAATTTGAATGAACACCATGGACCCTGCGGTCCGCACCGTAAATTTTATGAAACCGTTCTATCGCACGACCATCACGATCTAACCCAACCAACGTCCCATCTCTGCCAATCTTTTCCAGTATCGCTGCGCTATATCCACCACCGCCAACTGTTGCATCTACCACCGTCATCCCACTACGCAGTGCTAAACCATCAATAGCCTCTGCTCTCATCACCGGCACATGTCGTGTCATACTGTCATCATCATCCACTTAATACACCCCCAGCTTTCCCAAATTTTCCGCAATCTCATCCGTGTTTTTCTCCGCATCCCGCTTGTATTCCTGCCACCTCTCCTGATCCCAGATCTCCAACCGATTAAACAATCCCGCTACAATGACATCACGATCAATCTGCGCATAGTCCTTGAGGTAGTCCGGAATGAGCACACGTCCCTGCGCATCCATTTGCACATCTGTCGCACCGGCAAGCATCAAACGCACAAATGCGCGTGTCGCACTTTCACCAATTGGCATCGTGCCTAACTTCTGTGCCAAGTCCTGCCACACCTCCAATGGGTAAACGAACAAACACTTGTCCAAACCGCGCGTCACTACAACTGTCTTCCCTAACTCATTGCGAAATTTCGATGGCAGCGCCAGACGTTTCTTTGGATCAACTGCATGATTGTATTCTCCGATAAACATACCGACGCACGTATCTCAATTTCACCACTTTTCACCACTTTACTGTTACTTAATGACATTTTACACCACTTCCACTTCACTCGTCAACACACCTCACATCGTATATTTTCTTTAAAACAGCAAAAAAGAGATAACTTATCCACAAGTTATCCCCTTTTTACTTCTATCTTTCACATGCTATGTACGAACATCGCTCCCTACTGAGAAAACCTATGATACGAGCCGGCGTGTCGGAGGCTGTCCACTAGCACCTTGTGATGATGGACCTTCATCGTTGTTTACATTGCCATTCATTGTCTGCAAAAGTTTCTTTGCTGCTTCTTGATTGATTGCATTAATGCGTCGCACACGATCGTTACGACGCGCAACTACATCGTCCTCGCTCTTCACAAGAATTTTTCGTGTACGCTGAGCATCCGTTTTCACGTCTGTACTACTGCCCACTCTTGGCAGATCGCTGCGGCTACTATTTTTACCAAGTGCTTTCTTCAAAGCATTTTCTTGTCGCATAAAGCGTCGCACATCTCCGCTTGTCACTTGCGGCAAACCTAAGTTTTTGACAACCTCTCTACGTGCAGCGCCACTCACATGATGTGTCCCAAAGACATATTGTAGTGCATCCCGCGTCTCACCAACAGTCACCTTGCCATCTGCACTTGCTGCGCGAAGCTGTTCCATCATGGCACGCTTACGACGCGGATTTTTAAAAATTTTACCTTCTGGATCAGCAGACTGCAGTGTCCGATTTACCACACTCTTCTGCCCCCCAAAAAAATCTCTTTTTTTGAACAATGTCTTTGACGTACGCATAGAAAAAGTATTAATACATATGACGATGTGGTGTCAACGCATGATCTGGCTGAACAATACCTTGTAGAATTTCCTCCATATCACGATACGATAAGCTACCTCGTGGAACATTACAAAAATAAACAGAGACTAGTGTGTGCGTGCCATGTACATGTGCATAATACGTATCATGCCCAACATTCATTGCGCTCTAAGTCATGATTGCGATAGGCAATACTACGGACCCCGCCGCGCACATTGTCCCACTGAAATGTATAGAGTGGGTACATCATCAGCATATCATCATTGGCGTGTATTGGTGTTTCTATGACAACGATCGTAAAATGCTCTTTTGTGCCGATTTTTTCATAGACACGCACTGCACCAGCTGTGCCATCATAGTGACGGACTTCACGAAAGCCCCTTGGAACATCGATCTCACTGTATAAAAAATATTCCTGTGGTAAATGATGTAGCGGTGACGTCGTATGCCACTGCGCTGCACGATAGGCGCCATATGTACGCAGCCATGGTGTACGATAGAAGCGATATGCAACGATGATCCACCACTACCCACTACGACAAGTAGATAGGGTACGAAAAGAATTCCCCCGATCGGCAATCCCTGCAGCCATGTCACTGCCATTATCAAAAGACTTGCCGTACACAGTGCCGCCACAACTAACATGCCATACGCTATGCGTTGCACGACGCTAGCATTTTTTATTTCTTGTTGCATAGTGATATTATACCACATCTGCACGCAAGGGCATGGCAATAGTCCCTGCTAGCGTATTACTGCCTTAATGCGTCGCACGCCAGCAGAAGAACTCTCTTCTTTAGTGATGGCAAACACCCCACCAATATCACCCGTGTTCCCCACGTGTGGACCACCACAGATCTCATTGGAAAACCCCTCTACGCAATACATCTTAACCACATCACTGTATTTCTTTTCAAATACGCCCTCCGCGCCTGCCGCACGCGCCTCCTCGAGAGTCATCTCTTTCATCACCACAGGAATTTTTGCCGCAATGGCGGCGTTCACGTAATCTTCCACCGCCCTTTTTTGCTCTTCCGTCAATTTTTCTGGATGGGAAAAGTCAAAACGTACGCGCTCGCCGTTAATATTGGATCCTTTTTGATGCACGTGATCGCCCAACACCTTACGCAGTCCGGCCAGCATAAGGTGTGCCGCCGTATGCAATCGCATCGTCTCTTCTTTGTTGTCCGCAAGACCACCCTTGAACATTCCTGCGCTTGCCGTACGAGAGAGTTCTTGATGTTTGGCAAGTTCTGCGTAAAATTCATCCTTATCCACCGTAATTCCCTTTTCGCGAGCCAACTCACATGTCAGCTCGATAGGAAAACCATATGTTTGATAGAGATCAAACGCTACCTTCCCGGTGACATTGTCATGCTTCATAAATTCGCGCATACCGCTTTCCAAGGTCTTCCGAAATTTTTCTTCTTCCTTCTGCAACTCTGTTAATACAGCACTTGCTGTAACTTCCGGATATACCGCACCATACATCTCCTGTACTACTGTCGCGATATCCACTGTAAAATGATCTTCAATGCCCAATATATGACCCTGTCGAACTGCCCGACGAATAAGACGTCGCACCACATAACCGCGCTCGGTATTGGACGGTGTCACACCGTCCGCAACCAGAAAAACACTTGTCTTGATGTGATCGGCAATGATGCGCATTGCCTGCGCAATGTCCCCTCCATCACCGTAGCGCTTCTGCGCACGCGATTCAATCTGCGCGATAATTGGCGTAAAGAGATCCGTTTCAAAAACTGTATCCTTTCCAGAAAGCACCGCAATCGCCCGCTCTAAGCCCATCCCCGTATCTACATTTTGCTGCGCCATTTTTTCAAAACGCCCATCCGCAGTTTTATGAAACTCCATGAACACATCATTCCAAATCTCAATCAAACGAAAATTATCCACCCACTGCTCATGTGTCTTACCGGCAATTGTACCATCGTCAGGTCGCGTGTCATAGAACATCTCTGTGCATGGTCCGCACGGTCCCGTCGCACCCGCAGGCCCCCACCAGTTATCCGCTGCACCTAAAAGAAAAATCCGATCACCATCCTGTGCCGTCGCGTCCTTGGCACACACGCCTGCTGTAATACCCGCTGCAGTAAACTGCTCTTGCCACAGCGCAATAGACTCCTCGTCTGTCGCAGCGTGTTCATCACCCGCAAACACTGTCACATACAGACGTTGCGGATCCAGTCCCAACCACTGCGGATCTGTCAAAAACTCCCAGCTCCACGCAATCGTCTCTTTCTTGAAGTAATCACCAAGTGACCAGTTTCCCAACATCTCAAAAAATGTGCAGTGCCGATTATCGCCTACGTCATCAATATCTCCTGTGCGCACACATTTTTGACTGTTCGCTAACCGCGTGCCTTGAGGGTGCTTCTCTCCCATCAAATACGGCACAAGCGGATGCATCCCTGCTGTAGTAAAGAGTACAGTAGGATCGTTTTCCGGCACTAACGGCGCCGATGGAATCACCGCATGTCCCTTGTCCGCAAAAAATGCTAAATATTTTTCTCGTAATTCTGCCGCTGTCATAAAAAATTCTCATTAAAAATCGCATACCACTACTCCCAAAATATCACAGGAATGCGTTGTTGTACATAATATAAGCATTTTGACTATTTTATGCGAAATCTATCACAAAATCCGGCATGACACTGTGTGTCACACCGGATCTTTCCGTGTCATGTCTATGTCGTGTACGATGCAAGCGATTGTATCATGTCAGCACTTACGCCACACCGCGATAGCGTGCGATGGGCATACGACTGGTTGGAATAAATCCTGGCTCGGCATCTACAACATCTTGCAAACGATTGACAGTTGTTGCACACGTCAATTCTACTGTTGCTGGCTGATGGATCAGTACACTGGTGTTTGGTTCGCCCTCAATCGTCCAGTCATTAGTGTCCACATCATTCGGCGCATAGACCTTACCGATGCATTCGGCGATGATTTCTACACCTTCTGCTGTTTGTACTGTCACAATGGCATTCATCCCGGTGGCGTGTCCTGCTGGTACTGTCATACCAAGAGTAGATGACACTAAATCCTCCGTGTGTGTTGTCGGCACTAGCTTCTGCGAAATATCCGTAATGGTTAGTCCAAGCGCATCACATAACCACTGGCTGGAGTTCCACATATAGGATGGCAAACTAGCATTTTGTGCAATCTCCTTGTCAAATTCTTCCATGGACAATCCTGCGCCATGCACCTGCGCTAAAGCAATACCATAATCCTCCACATTATAGCTACTTACGCCCTTGATGCGTGTAATCTTATGTGTTGCACCAGCAAGTGTGGTAATGAGATTGCCCCAAAAAACATCCTGGTAACCAGATCCTGTGAGTGTAATACCTTTCTCTTTTGCCGCAGCGTCAAGAGCGTCGGTGATATCTTTGGATGTGGTAAACGGATAGAACGCCTCCTCACATGTACTAATAGCATTGACACCGTAGCGTGCAGCACGCGCAAAGTGTGGCTCCATATCGGTCATGAGGCTAGCAATAGCAATAATTGCCACATCTGCTTGTGCGTTTTCAAAAACCGCATCCGCATCACTGCTCACAACCACGCCCATTGGTGTGTCCACACCGATGAATGTAGAAATATCTTTGCCTACAATTTCCGGATTATTATCAATCGCGCCAACAATGGTGTGTCCTTGCTCATGAAGATAGCGCAAAAAAACTTGCCCCATCTTACCGCATCCATACTGGATGACACGCAGCGCCTTGTGTTCTGCCATAGTCTTTGTATTTTAATAAATTACTCCTGTACTTATAGTATACCACCATTTTACACTTTAGTCGTCCCCTTGCACTTCCTTTCCTTCACCACGCACTGCAGCCTCCCACCGCCCGAACATCGGGTCACTGTAATTTGGCCTCGCCTCTTCATTAAGCGGCTGATCTTTATCGATGTAGTAGAGAATAGAATGACGATCGTATGTTGCACGATAGCGCTCCGCAAGCTTGTCTGGATTCATTTTGCGCGCCTTGCTGGAAGAAATTTTCTTACCACCAGCAATACTGATGTACTGTGCATCATCGCTGCCACCGGAAGGCTGCATGCCTGTCACCATGGGAATACGCGCCTCAATTTTCTGGTAGTCATGGAATGGTGTATCTGGTAATGATTGTAGCTCCCGCTCAATGAATGTCCGCCATAGTGGCGCAGCAACAAACGATCCATCCGCACCACCACGCATTTGCCGATTATCATTATTACCAACCCACACGCCAACAGCGATCTCTGGCGTATAGCCTACTGTCCACGCATCGCGAAAATCTTGTGTTGTACCTGTTTTTACTGCAACTTTCTTGTCTGTAAACGTCAGTGAAGGATTTGTCCCAAAAATAAAGGTGCGCGCATCATTGTCGGAGAGTATACTATTAACTTTGCGTGCCACCTCTTCGTTGATCACGCGATCTGGTTGCTGTGCCGTATAAATTTCCTTTCCACCTGCATCCACCACACGCGCAATGCCATGCACTGGTGCACGCACACCATCATTAGCAAAAACAGCAAATGCCGCCGTCTCCTCTAAAAGTTTTACCTCACCGCCACCAAGTACTAACGATAGCCCGTACCGCTTACGTTGTGTGAGTGTTGTGATGCCAAGCTTCTCTGCAAAATCAATGGCATTGTCCATACCCACAAGGTAGAGCATTTTCACCGCTGGTACGTTGAGTGAACCAGCAAGCGCCTTACGTACCGGCACCAGACCATTATAGCGCAAATTATAGTTCTGCGGTCGGTACTCCTTCCCTGACCCATCTGGTCCAAAGCTTGTTGGCACGTCATATAAAAGCGTTTCCGGCTGATAACCCTTTTCAAATCCTGCCGCATAGACAATCGGCTTAAACGATGATCCCGGCTGTCGCAAGCGCAGTGCTACGTTGACCTCACCGTCATTTTTTTTGTCAAAATAATCCAAGCTACCCACCATAGCAAGTACCTCACCCGTTGCCGGCTTCACTGCCACTAACGCAGCATTAGACGCGCCATGTGCCGGCAACTGTGAACCGTATGCTACCACATCCTCTTCCGCACGCTTCTGCATGTCATAGTCCAGTGTTGTGTAAACCTTCAACCCACCACGTCGCACAGTATCAGATCCGTAGAGCTGCTCCAATTGCTCTCGCACATAAAACACAAAGTGCGGCGCATCAATATCTTCCCGAAAATCTACAAGTTTGGATAATGTGTCCGTCGCAAGCGCCTCTGCAATAGTATCGTGATCATAGTATCCCAAACTTCCTAGTCGAGTAATAATAGAACGCTGCCGTGCAACCAACGCTTCTGTATTATTGCCATACGGCGAGTAGTACGTCGTTGCTTTTGGCAGTGATGCTAAGAGCGCAGCCTCATCAAGTGTCAGCTCACTGGCATTTTTACTAAAAAAAATCTCTGCTGCTGACTGAATACCATAGGCATTGGATCCATACGGCACTTCATTTAAATAGTAATCCAAAATGGCATCTTTGGTGTAGTGTCGTTCAATTTTAATAGCTAGCACAATTTCCAAAAATTTACGCTTAATCGTTTTTTCACGTGTTAAAAACGTATTGCGTACAAGTTGCTGTGTAATTGTGCTACCACCCTGTGCGCGGCTACCCACCTCAATATTCTTCTTCAGTGAGCGCAAGATCCCAAATGGATCAATGCCAATGTGGTGGTAGAAACGATCATCCTCTGCGGCAATCGTTGCTTGGCGCATACTATCGGGAATTGCGTCATGTGGAATCACCTTACGATTCTCCTCCCCATAGAGACGATACAGTTCATGTTCTCCCGTACGATCGTAGATCAGCGATGCCTCTGTTACAGCGCGTTCCGTCAGCGCCCCTGGTGCAACTGTTGTATAGTAGGCATAGAGAAACACTGTCAGAAATGCTACAACGGCAATGATACCGAGATCAAAAATACTTTTTATACCAGCAACACAAATGGTGGTCATGGCATGCCATACAGTACGTGGCACCGTGCGATCTTTCGTCGCTATACGAGACGGCTGCGCCGCAGTAGAATTTTTATGACGCTGCGCACGAGCGCTAAAACGTGGACTCTGTATCATAGTAACTGTTGCTTTATACGTGCATCATACAGTGTAATAAGCTGAATGCCAATTGTATGCCAATCCCATCGACGCGCATCAGCAGCAGCATGTGTGGCGTGCATAGTACGTCGCTGTGGATCAGCGGCATACTGCGCAATAGCATCCCGTATTGCTGCAGCATGCATCTGCGGCAAGAATGTTGCACTTGTCTTTCGTAAATAGCCGTGATTCGTTGGCCGATCAGCACAAATAATACCTACCCGCGCTGCCATATATTGCAAAATCTTTCCACTTGCCTGCTGCACTGTCACATCTTTAGGATCAATAGCGACATCAGCGAGAATATTCACATGTGGAAGAGAGAAATAATTGAGCGGTGAGATGATTGTGACGTGCTTTTCTAAATGATGAGTGCGCACAAATTCACGAACCCATGCGTCAGGAAAGCCCCCGATTACGAAGTGCGCATTTTTTACTGTACGCACCGTTGGCGCAATCGCTTGCAAGACATGATCGATGCCTTTATTGGGGATTAGTGCACCTGTATAGACTACAACAAATGCATCGTGTGGAATGTTATAGCGTGCACGATATGCTGCTTTATCATTTTTTAGTGCATCGTATGTCCCTACATCTACACCATCCGGCACATGTGTCACGGTTTGATCTGTGCGCGCCGCTGCAATGACAGCACGATTCTCCTCGCCACTCACCACAGCCACATCACCCATACCATCAATCCATCGTTCTAGCGCACGAAAAATTGTGCCGAGTGGTGGTACACTGAGATATCCATGTGACCGCATCTCCCCCACCAAGCTACCGTGAAAATCTGATACTGTAATAAAGCGCCGACGGAAAAATATCCGCTGCATCAAATGCGCAATCAAAACACCTTCATGCAGATGCGCATGTACTACATCCGGTTGCCATGTGCGAATCATGGCATAAACCTTGCGCATCAGAAACACATTAAGAATCACCTTCTGCCAATCTGGTCCTGCTTCCGTTTTTTTATACCAAAAAAGCCACCGACGGATGCGACGCACATCAATCGTCGTATCTGCGACGTAGCGTCCAATATCATCGCCATTATGGTAGGTAACAATCATCACCTCATGCCCACACTGCTCTAAAGCGCGCGCTTCCTCAAAAATGCGAATATGTGTCCCGCGATGCGAAAAAAACGGTGTTGGCGCAATCATTAAAACTTTCACGCGTGTACTATATTTCAGAGATAACACCGCACACCGCAACTCCTATCTATGACTTCCACTGTTGCGTGTGCTTTCCTTGACACTACCATAAAAATACCCCCGACGCAATTTACACCCACCCCTTTTTTTCCAAGGCAGTACGTGCCGCACTACGCTGAGCATCTTGCTTACTGCGACCAGTTCCGCGCGCCACTTCCTCTTCGCCGACATAAACGGCAACAGTAAATTCGCGATCATGGTCTGGTCCAGTCTCTGACACCAACTGGTAGTGCGGTGTCACATTGACGTGCTCTTGCGCCTTCTCCTGAAAATAGCTCTTGGGATCAAGATATGTTTTCTTTTCCAGGATCTCATCAATGTGAGAGACAATCTTTGCAAGAATAAATCGCTGTGCCGCTTCATAGCCTTGATCGCGATACAGTGCACCGATTAATGCCTCAACGGCATTGGCAAGTAAGTAATTGCGCGCCTTACCTGTATCTTTTGCCTCACCCTTACTCATTAAGAGAAACCCTTCAATGCCCACTTCTCGTGCAACACGCGCCAGCATTTCGCCATTGACTAGTGCCGCACGCCACGCCGTCATCTCTCCCTCCGGATTAGTGTAGTGTGTAAACAAATACTCCGTTACAACAAGCTCTAAAACGGCATCACCGAGAAACTCTAGTCGCTCATTGTGTGGATATCCATGGTTCTTATTCTCATTTAAAAAAGAGCGGTGCGTCATTGCTTCAACAAAAAAATCACGGTTACGCACTGCTATACCGCACACCTGTGCAAGTCGTTCCACGTCAATCGCCATAATCATGAAAGCACTCCCGCGGTATCCATGATCACATCGTGTGATCACCATACAACGACCGTGCTTGCCTTAACATATTATCCATGTGCTCATTACAGCATGCTGCGCTACTTTTTTGCAGCCGCCTTTTTTGTAGCGGATTTTTTTACTGCAGTCTTTTGTTCCGCCGCCTTCGTTGTTGTAGAGCTCATCTTCTTCTCATCTGCAGTAGCGCCACTACGCCGCTGTCGCGCCTTTGCAGCGTCATCGTCCTTCATCGGTTCGCCCATTTCGCGATAAATTGTACCTAGTACACCATTGACAAATCGCGCACTACTATCACCACCGTACGTCTTGGCGAGTTCAATCGCCTCATTAATTGCTACCTTTGGCGGTGTCTCTTCATAGTTGCCAAAGAGTAACTCATACGTACCCAATCGCAAAATATTGCGATCCACCGTTGCAATCTGATCCAGTGGCCACTCCGGTGCACACTTGGCAATCAACGGATCAATATCCGCCAATTTATCCACTGTGCCTCCCACAAGAGCACTAACAAAAGAAAAGTTATCTGCGCCAGGTGCAAACTCGGCACAATTATGCGTTACAATCGCTGTAACATCCTCTTTCTCTTGTCCACGAAAATCCCACTCAAAGAGACTTTGCATCGCAATAGAACGCTGAAGATGACGATTTGCCATACGTAATGGATACTACTTAAAAAACAACGTAATTCTCACTGAGCTCCCCTATGCCAAACGCACATTCTACTACTTCCCCGCTGTTGTCACAACCTCCTTGTACTGCACGCCACGATACATACCACACGCCTCGCACATGCGATGCGGCACCTTCATCTCACCACACGATGCACATTTTTGCACAGTAACAGGCTTTGCCTTGGATTCATTGTGTTTGCGACGACGCGCGCCACGTGATGTATTGTGTCGCTGTTTCGGTACTGCCATATAGGTATAAAAGTAATTATTGTATCACTACCAACAAAAGGCACGTGGAACCCTGCCATAATAGCTAGTAAGCCACGTAAAATCAGTATAGCAGGCTTTTGCCATTTTAGCAAGAAGCCGCCTAACTAATGTGCTTTTTCCACACTCACCGTAGTCATCAGTCCAATTGGTGATACACGATTCGCAATAAACGCCGGAAATTGTGGAATAACGCGATTGATCGTAATCTTCTCAATTCCTGTCATATGATTCCTCTCGATAATATCTCGCAGTGCGTCATGTTTTTGTCCAATAATTTCTTTTTTGAAAGCATCATGATCAACATGCGCAACAGTATCAAGTGTAACATGCACACCAACCTTCACGTTACTAGCATCAAAATCTGCATCACCATCATCATATGTGACAGATAACTGCGCATCTACCACACCGTACGACGCCAACTGTTCTGCAAAAATTGACTGTAGCACCGCATGCACATCATCTTGAGAAAACACAATGGCACGTACATGCGTTGTTGTTGTATAGTGAAACTCTGGCTGCGCCGTGCCAACTGCCACATCAGCTTCAGATTGCTTCTGCGTCATGCGCAGTGCCGTTGGAAGAAGTATTTCCACATCTGGACGCAAAAGTGCCGTAATTTGTGATTCTACATCCGCTGCTGTTTCCTGCTCAGTGGATGCCTTTGCTGCAGCAAGATCGTCCTGCGTGACAAGCGCAATATCACTGCCACCACTACCACCACCCGTCATCGGCGCATCACTTTTTGCAGAAACTTTATCCTTTTTTGCCGTACCGGATAGTCCTGGCACGTGAAATGTTGTTGGTGCGATATTGCCATCCGCGCCAGCTTTATCTGCAATGACGAGAGCCTCTACTGTGCCTGGCTCTCCATTGCGTGCAGCAGGCACTGTTACAGCATTTGCTAAACGAAATAGGGTCCCATCCTCTGCCACGAAGCGCGTTGTTGCCACTAACGGCTGTGCTGTAGAATCTGTATTTGTAATCGTAATCTTTCCTTGCGCTTTTTGGGCGCCAGCATCTCCACGGCCAGTTGCTGCAAATGTTTTCGTAAAAGTTACATCACGATCAATGACGCGCGCAGGAATGATACGTCGCTCTGCATCACCACCTTGCTGCTCAGCACGCGCTGTGATATCAATGCGATCATCAATGGTTGCATGACGTGGATGTACCGTAATGTGTGACAGTGGTAAAAAAATCATCAGTGTCACCAATCCCAACACAACCACCGCTGCTACTACAAGTCCAATCGCCACGATACGTGGCTTGCGCGATGCAATATGTTTTTCCGAATCACCGTGCTGAGGAGCACGTGCAGCTGACGTACCGCGTTGTACATGCTGCAGCTTCGGACCACTATCACCGCGCAGAGACTCTTGCGATGCGCGCATACGTGCTGCTGATGGTGGCTGCATTGCCCTACGGTCCTCCTTGCGTGCCGTCACTCTCTGTGCTGACGACGGAGATTGCTGGAGCTGCGTCGCAACACGATGTTGTGGTTGCGACCCCTTCACACTAGCTGATGGATTCGAGAGAGGCTTTTGCGATGGTCGCACAAACTGTTGTGTAGCGCGTACACCCTGTGGCATAGCGTGAGATGGTGCAGAGTGTCGCTGCTGCGTATCCTGCTGTGGCGTCTGTTGTAGAGAACCACTTCGACCATGATCTTGTGTGTCGGGTTGCTGCAAATGACGTGCGGCAATATCATGCGTAATAGATCGTCGCAATGGGAGTTCTGTATGACTCGGTTGTACAAAAGCTGTTTTTTGTGGCACATCATCTCCACGATACTGTTCTGTAGGAATCTTTGCGCGCTGTGCCAATGCAATGCCATCCTCATCATTCGTCATGATGGTAATCTTTTTGCTCATCTGATGTGCCTCGTAGGCTAAAATTTTTAGATTCACCCCACTCTGAAGCAGCATGGCATGCTGTGGTACAACGAGGATCACGTCGCGCACTGGTGTACGACGTAGCCGATCTACAACATCCATAATTTCCTCATCACGATCGATGCAAATTTTATACTCTTGTCCGTTGACCATCATGTTGTTGGTTTATTACGATAGAAATGCCGTACCATAGCACACTGTGCAACATGCTTCAGCGCTGCACATCGCGCATGGCTTTATTGAGAATCTGTGTAATAATCTTCTCTTCTTTTGTCATGCCGATCACCAGATTTGCAAGCGCCATTGGCGTAATATCCTGCGGATTGTGCAGCGTGCCAGTTTGATCTGTAATATTAACCACATCCTGTGGTTGCAAAAAGCTAATAGTTGGTTTTTTAGTAAACGGCAATTTCTTTATCCATCCATCAGATGACAATACATGACCAATTTCTGGAAGAGCGCTGCCGCCACCACATAAATAAATATTTGCCGGCAAGAGATCTTTTTCAGCAAACTCCATCAGTGACAACTCCACACCACCAAGCCACACACGGCTATCCTGCAAGAGAATACGTGCAAACTGCTCCGCCACATTGCGCGGTAAAGCACCTTGTCCATACTTGATTTTCAAGGCCTCTGCTTCCTCAATAGAAATGCGTAGCGCCTGCGACAGCCTTTTAGAAAATGCTCGCCCACCTAGTGCAAACATTTTTGTACCCTCTAGACCACCATTACGCACCACAGCGATATCTGTCGTACCGCCGCCGATATCAATAAAGATCCCACTGAAATCCAAAATGTCTTCATAGCCCACTGATGCACTCACTGCATATGGCTCTGCAGCAACATGGATCAACTCCAGACCCAGCGCATCGGCAATACTATCCACCGCACCAATGTGCATGAGTGGAGCATATGCGTTAAATACGCTAACAGACAAGCTTTTCCCTTGAAAGTTCAGCGGATTTGCTACACGATACCCGTCAATACGCACATCTACAATAGCGGCGTTAATCAAGCGAATATCTGTTGTACGTCCTGTATCCCACTCTACTTGCTCCTTGATGCGCTCAAATGTTTTCCATTGTACGCGCTGGATAATCTCACGTAATTCCTGCACTTCAATACGCACATGTGGGTGCGCGCGCTCATAGTGCACTGTTGTCGTCGTGCCCTTAATCAACTCCCCTGCAACACCCATTACAGATTTTGTGACGTCCTTAATACGCGCTGCATGTACAGCACGATCAATAGCACGCTGGCATGTCGTAATAACACCAGTAATATCAGAAATTGCGCCAGACTGCATGTTGCCACGCGCCTGAGATTCGCGCGCTGCGCCAACAATAACACCCGTATCGCCGCTTTTGTCTATATAGAACACGAGCGCCTTTACAACCTCTGTACCGATGTCAAGAGCAAGATAGTACTCCTTACTCTTGCGCGAAAATGTATCGAAAATACCCATTGCCTACCATTATCATTACTCAATGTGAAATGCATCCGACCTGCGTTCCATTATAGCATAGGTGAGCAGTCCTTCATGTGCGCCATAGTAGCTAATCACGCTATCACTATTTGCTGCTCCCCACTGCATGCACTGTGCACGTTGCATACCATGCAACAGTGCTGCAAAAAAACCGCTTGCGAAAGCATCTCCAGCACCTGTTGTGTCAAGCGCCACCTTACCGGACGCTTCAACATGCAACGTACCACCTTTTTCAGTATTTGTCCATGCACCACGAGTTCCATCAGTCACGACAACACATGGAGATGGATGATTCATATGTGCTACCAAGGCATTGATGATGTCCTCTTCACGATCCGGTAATTGCGTGTGATCTGCAGTGTTACTAGCAAGAATGCGCAGCGCCTCCTCTTTATTAACAAATACACATGCTGCGACACGGATCAGTTGTAAAACGAGATCCGCCTGCTGATCAATATTGTGCCCTCCGGGATTATACGCTAGCTGCATAGATCCGTGTGTCGCTGCATCTCGCAGCAGAATCATATTATCTACAATCGCATCGCCGTACAGAGAGCCTACAAAGCACCACGCTGTTTGTGTCAAATGATCTGCTGATAGTACGAGACGTTCTCCGATATCACGATTCACAAAGATTGTCCGCTCGCCTGTTGATGTATCGACGATAATGACAGAGAGATCCGTATACGCATCACGCTCCACAATCATATGCTGTGTATTCACGCCAGAATCACGCAATTGATGTGTAATCCACGCGCCATCTGCATCATCACCAACTACGCCACATGCACGTGCACCAACCCCAAGGCGCATGAGACCTACCGACATATTACATGCGCAACCACCTGGTGCCATATAACGATCCTGCACGTGAACCTTGTCACCAAATGTAAAACAGAATCGCGGTCGTGGCGTTGCACATGGTGATGTATCACGTCCATCATGTAAGGGGAAAAAGATGTCTTTTCCCATGCTGCCAATACACATCACGGTTGGACGATTTGCTTTTTCTGTCATAGAGAATTGCTATAAACAATCACGAATAGACCTATGTGGTCATCTGTTCTTCAATCGTTAGGAGACGATTATATTTACACAGTCGTTCTGCACGCGACAAAGATCCGCTCTTAATGAAGTCTGCCCCAACGCCCACTGCCAGATCTGCAATAAAATCATCAATCGTTTCACCGCTGCGATGTGACACAATGATGCGCATATCATGCTCTTGCGCCAACTGTACACATGCCAATGTTTCTGTGAGCGTGCCAATTTGATTGGGTTTAATCAAAGCAGCATTACATGCCTGTGTATCAACCGCCTTCTGTACATGTGTCACATTTGTCACAAGCAGATCATCCCCCACCAACATCACCCGATCGTGGAATTTTTGATATAGCGTGTGCCACCCATCCCAATCATATTCTGAGAGACCGTCCTCGATACTCATCACGTACTTATCACGCACCCAACCATCATACACCGCTAGCAATTCTTCTACTGTATAGGCGGTATTTTCCAAGGAAAACGCATAGTGCGCACAGTCTGCATGATAGAATGAATTTGCTGCCGCATCGATGCCAATGCCAATCTGTGTGCCCATTGTGTAGCCCGCCTTTTCCGTTGCTGTGGCAATTGCATCAAGTGGTGCAGTATTGTCTGCCAGCCGCGGCGCAAAACCACCCTCATCACCAACGCCTGTCGCAAATCCACCATCGGCAAGGTGTTTTTGTAGTGTATGAAAAATTTCTGCACCAGCACGTAGCTGCTCGTGAAAATGCTGCACACCATGTGGCACAATCATATATTCCTGAATAGCCAATCCGCTATCAGCATGCTGTCCACCATTAATCACATTGAACATGGGGGTCGGAATACGTAGTGTGCGCTGCGCACCATGTAATTGCGCAATATACATGTATAGTGGCATTGCCTGCGCCATTGCCGCCGCACGACACGCCGCTAGCGAAACAGACAAAATTGCATTAGCGCCAAGACGTGACTTATGTGGTGTGCCATCTAAGGCAATCATCGCATCATCCAGAGACTTCTGGTCTGTAACATCCATGCCCGTCACCTTTTCAGCAATGACACCATTGACATGTGCCACAGCCTTTTGTACACCTTTGCCACCATAGCGTTTCACATCACCATCGCGCAATTCCAAGGCCTCAAGATCACCTGTCGACGCGCCACTCGGCACTTGCGACCATGCCTTCATGCCATTTTCTAATTTCACCTCAGCCTCCACTGTTGGGTTGCCCCGTGAATCCAAAATTTCCCGTGCTGTTACGCGTTGTATTTTTGCCATAGATATTTTTTATCTTTTATACTTTAACTATCACGCCCTCTCTCCATTGTAGCACAATAGCGTCCTATGCCGCACATATTATCGCATTAGTACCTCTATACCAGGCATCCTTTCATCACATAAAAACGCTAGCATCGCACCGCCACCAGTCGATGCAAATGACACGCGATCTAGTACGCCGCACTCCTCTGCCACCTGCACAGTCTCCCCGCCGCCAATAAGGCTAAACGCTTGATGATTTTCTGAAATTGCTTGCAAGAGGGCGCATGTTGCTACACGATAGGCCTCTTCTTCAATTTTTCCCATTGGTCCATTCCACACAATCATCTTAGCATTAGCAATCACCTCCGCGAAGTGCTCTGTGGCACGCGGTCCAATATCATAAAACTTATATGCAAAATCATCTGGAAAAATCACATTTTTTGGAAACGTCATATTTTTTTCCTGTGCCTCTACAGCTGTCCGTCCGCCGATCAACACTGTGTCATAACTCTGCGCAAAGGCAGTAATCAACGGCACCTTAGTCTCAATCTTCGATCCCCCAATAATTGCCACGGCTGGTCTTTCGGGATGATTTTTGACACGCGTTAAATAGTCCACCTCCTTGGCAAGCCATAGTCCCGCATAGGATGGCATACAGCGTGTGATTGCATGCACCGATGCATGAGCACGATGGCATACAGCGAAGGCCTCATTAACATAGAGGTCAAATGGTGCACAGAGTTCACCTGCAAACACTGCATCATCTGCCTCCTCTGCATCATGGTAGCGTACATTCTCCAAGAGAAGGACAGTACCATGCGGTGTACGCTGCAACGCATCCACAACCGGCGTACCGCTACATGCGGGCACAAAGAGTACGGCACGCCCTAAAACACGCGCCACATCATCTTCGAGTTGATCAAGTGAAAAGCGCACATCTCGTGGACTCGTTGGACGCCCAAAGTGTGTCAAAAGTCCTACATGCGCTGCACCGTGATCCAGTAGCCAATCCACAGTCTCTTTTGCCGCACTAATTTTATACGATGATTTTACATCACCAAACGCATCTACAGATTCATTAAAGTCAACGCGCACGAGTACATTTTTTCCAGCGACATCAACGCTGTGAATCGTTTGTAGTGTCATAAGTGTTGTATAAAAAATAATAACTCCCGGCAGTGCTATGCGTTAGCCGCCACCGATAATGCCCACAATTAAACCAATGACGACCATTACTGCTGTAAAAATCCACGCGCGCATTGTGATCTTTGGCTCAGGCCAACCCATTGCCTCAAAATGATGGTGCAGTGGTGCTGCGAGAAAAATTTTGCGCTTCAAGAATTTCTTGGATGCCATCTGCACCGCTGCACTACTAGATTCTAAGGCATATACTGCCGTAATAATGAATAGCACAACAACAGAGTTCGTTAGCATCGCAACCACACCAAGTGTCGTGCCTAAACTGATCGCTCCCGTATCGCCCATAAAAAATCGTGCAGGATAAACATTAAACCAGAGAAATGCCAATAATGCCCCCGTCACCGCCAGACAAAAGCATGCTAAATTTACCTTGTTTTGCGAAAACGCAATCACGGTAAATGCCGCAAATGCCATCATTAAAATACCGCCATTGAGTCCATCAAGTCCATCTGTCTCATTGGAAGAAAATGCCGTATAGAGAATAACAAAAATAAATAATGGCACATACCATATACCAATACTAAAATCACCAATGCCAGGAATGTGGAGCTGATCCCATCCGAGCTTACTGTAAAACCACCATGCACCTGCAGCAGCAATCACCAGAAGCCACCAGAAACGTTCAATAAAACGCATACCACCACCCTTATTGCGCCCCCAGCCACGCACACTCATCACATCATCAAAAAGTCCCAACACACCTGTAGTCACGAGAAAGAATGCTGGTAGCCATGTCTGTTTGCGTGACAGAAAATCTAGACGTGCGATGAAATCACTATCCACCAGCTGCGCAATCCACGGAAAAACTGTAGATGATGTGATCAAGAGAATAAAAACACTCGCCCATACGATCACGCCGCCCATTGTTGGCGTGCCAGATTTTTTGGCATGGAGCGTATTGACATATTGCAGTGCATCTCCCTGTACACCTGTTTTCTTGATTTTAATTCCAAACCGATATTGATACAAAAAATGCGTCCAGATTGGCGTAATGGCAAATGCTACAATAAACGCTAAGATACCCGTAACCAATACCTTTAACACATTTTCAATTTCCGGTGAGGAACATAGTTGATATAACATAGCCTATATGTAGTATAGCATATAAAATTCTCATCGTACCGCATAGAACACGAAAATGCAAGACACGTATCGTATTGTGTCACACATACACTATTGCCATACAAATGATGCAAATGCCCATTCGCTCATTGTCCTAACATCATTAAAACGTTGTGGGTCATTTAATACCACAGAAACAACTTTATGTTTTTCTGTACCATCATGTGACGCAAGAGCAAGGCAGTACCCAGCACGTGGTGTAAAGCCAGTTTTTGCGCCGATCAGCGTGGGCATTTCACCAATTAAGCGATTCGTATTATCCAACTCATGCGTCAGTGTCCCATCGCGTGACGTAAACGTTGCTGTATCCGTTCGCATGATATCCCACAGCAGTGCGTACTTATCATACTGTAGCAGATGCACTATCACACGTGCCATATCATAGGCACTAGAATAGCACTGCTCTTCGTCGGTATCATCCTCTAAGCCAGACGGCCGACAGAAGTGCGTATTACCCGCACCAAGCTCTTTCATGCGTGCATTCATCAACATCGCAAATTGCTCTTCGCTACCAGCAATATGAATCGCGAGTGCTGTAGCAGCATCATTGGCACTGAACATAAGCGTAGCTTTCAAAAGATCGCGCACACGCACCTCTTCCCCCGCTATGAGGCGTGGCGTTGTGCACCGCACTGATGTTGGACAGCCCACTTTTGTTCCCTCAATACGAATGACACTTTCCGGAATACGGACATATGCATCTAGATCCTGTATACGGTCCACAACAATCATCGCCGTAACAAGTTTTGTCACGGAGGCAACAGATCGACGTTCCGTAGAGTTCTTCTCCCACAAAATAATACCAGAGTCCACATCCAGAATAATACCCGAAGTCACTGTAGGTATAGTAAGCTGTGCCGCATCAGATTTACGCACAGGTTGATAGGTAATGCGCTGTGCCGTATAACGCACCATGCGATCATTAGTCATGACTGGTTGCGGCACATCATCCCTACGCAGTGCATTGTGATGTGTCATGATCGTACGCGCTGCCTGCCGATCATCCACGCGCGGCTGCTCTATGATGCTGTGTACATAGATACTCGTGCCTGCAAGAAGCGCAAACACCGCAAATGCTGCGATTGGATACGTTACAAAAACCACTGCTTGTCGCTGTTTGTTATTACCGAAGAATCCCATGGCCTCTGTAATTTGTTTATTATGCCTTCATATCGTGTGTCTCTGTATCTACCACATCACTATCATGTGCAAGAATAGCATTAATACGTGGATCATGCGCGAGATCAGTAAATGCCGGTAACTCTTCCACACCTGCAATGCCTAGCACTCGCAAAAAATCTGCCGTGACACGATACATATGTGATCGTGATTGCGCCTCTTGTTGTGGCACACGCTCAATCAGCCCACGTCGTAGCAGGTTGCGTAATGTAAATGCGCAATTCACACCGCGAATCGCCTCAAGATCCGTTTTACCGATTGGCCCGCGATATGCAATCATGGCAAGCACCTCCATAGCAACGGGTGTTAGCGGCCCCTCCAGTTCTTTTTTTGTAATCTCCTCAATCACAGCAGCCACCGACGGTTGTGTGACCATCTGTGCAGTACGCTCTGTGACAATAATGCGCAAGCCGCCACTACGCGCTTCATATGCCGTACGCAACGCCTCCACTGACACACGCACGTCACTCTCGTCACGCTCCGTAAGTTGCGCCAACCGTGTAAATGGTACATCTGACCCGTACATGAAAAGAATCGCTTCAATCACCGCCATGTGGTGCAACTCTTTTTCTGCGCTTTCTTCTTGCTCCTCTATACTTTTCATAAAATACGCCGTATTAAATAGCCTTTTTTAGAATCATACATACATTGCTACATGGCAGTTTAGTTATTACTATGTAACAGAATTTCTGCAAAACGTCCATCTTGCCGCGCCACGATAATTTTCTGCTTCACTAGCTCTAGAAGGGCTAGAAATGATACTACGACATCCGCACGTGATGTTGCTGTTGCTGTGAGATCTGAAAACGCCACAGTCGCTCGCGCACGTACACTCTCCTGAATTGCCGCAATCCGTGTCTCCAAAGAAATTATATCACTGACAATGCGCTGTTCCACATCTTCTAGGCGCGGAATGGTATGTAGTGTGCGCAAAAATGCTGCATGCACTACTGCACCATTGACATTCGGCGGCGGACAGAACAGCGGCGCCTGTCCCCACATACCGTCATTGCCGTAGCTCGCCGACGATGACGCTATAAACGCCGCAAAGTGCGCATGATGATCTTTAAACACCTTCAACGCCGCCAACTGTTTTTCTAGTTCACGTACATCCTGCTCTTCGTCATCATCTAGTTGTAAAAGTGGCAACAGCGCATAGGACTTCACCAAAATCAACTTCGCCGCCACCGACAAAAACGCTGCCATGTTTTGCAGGGAAATATCCTCATGCGTCTTCACATACGCCACATACTGATCTGTAATCGCTGCAAGCGACACACGCGTAATATCCATTTTCTGCCGCTCAATCAAATCTAGAAGCAAATCCAGCGGCCCTTCAAATTGTGCAGTTTTGACCACATATGTCATATACCCTCCAGTATAGCACTACAGAATGAAAATGGAAGAAAGATTATACCGACCCAAAAGTACAGGTGGAGTAAACTTTGTATCACAGACATCGTAATTATATGCAACACATACAATCATCGTGTTTTTATTTTCTACTACACAATCACTCCGCCGCCGAGACACACATCACCATCGTAAAAAACGGCGTATTGACCGGGTGTAATGGCCTGATCCTTGGCGTCCAACACCACATGTGCCGCATCGTCACCACGCAGCGTCACGTGCGCGCCATACGTCTGCGCACTGTGACGCATTTTGACCTGTAGCACCTCTGTCTCAGGTGGTGTGCCACTGATCCAATTAATCCCCGCCACATCGCACGTATCTCGTCGCTGATCGGCGCCAGTATAGCCGTGTGTGATGTACACAATATTTTTTTCCACATCCTTACCACACACATACCACGGACCGTTGGTGACGCTGATACCGTGACGCTGCCCGATGGTATAGAAATAAAACCCTTCATGTGTCCCCAACTCTCTTCCCGTCTCCTGTTCTACGAACACACCGGGGCGCACGCCAAGGTGCGCTTTGACAAAATCATGAAAGGAGATCTTGCCTAAAAAGCAAATGCCCTGCGAATCCTTGCGTGTCGCAGCTGGCAGATTGTGCGCCGCTGCATAGGCACGCACCTCGCTCTTACGCATCGTACCAATAGGAAAGCACGCGCGACGCAGCTGCGCTTGTCGCATCATAGCAAGAAAATACGTCTGATCTTTCACCGGATCCGGTGCACGCAATAAACGCACTGTGCCATCATCTACCACTGTCTGTGCATAGTGCCCCGATGCAATAGCGTCAAACGCCTGCCCGTACCGATCGTCAAAAATACCAAACTTCACTTCCCTGTTGCACAGCATGTCCGGATTTGGCGTAACACCGGAGGCCACAGCATCAATCGTGTGACGCACCACATGGGCATGGTATTCCTTCTGTAGCGGTACCACGCGTAGCGGCACATCTAGCAGATCGCACGTTGCCTGCACATAGCGCACGTCTTCCTCCCACGGACATGTACCAAGAAACGCAACATCATCCTCAAGCCAGATCTTGATATAAAATGCCGTCACAGTGTGTCCCTGTGTCACCAGCCGATGTAGCGCCACGGAACTATCCACGCCACCACTCACAAGCACCGCAATATTCATACGCATCATATACTACCGAAAGATCACATCAAACACTGACTCGTCCAAAAGAAAACGCCACAGCACCGACAGAATGATGACATAGAGAATGATGTAGATAATACCACGCACAATCACATTGCGCATTTTTATTTTTTTCATAGTGTGTCGTGAGTATGTAAAAATGTACGAACGATATGCTCTACGTCCGCAGCGCATGTCGTATTCATCAGCGCCGTACGCAGTACACTCGCACCGTCAAATCCGGATGCATATGCCTTATAGTGCTTCTTCATCATAGCAAAATTTTTTACACCGGCAAACAGTTGTTCAAATTTTTTCGTATGTAGAACCATCATCTGCAATCGGGTCTCTACTGCTTTGCATGCGCCACTATCCGCAGTAAACACCCACGGATTGCCAAAGACGCCGCGTCCAATCATGATGCCATCACATCCACTTGTCGCCGCTAATCGTGCACCGTCCGCTACAGTGCGCACATCGCCATTGCCGACAATCAGTGTTTGTGGTGCAAGTGTGTCACGCATCGCAACAATCCGGGACATCAGATCCCAGTGTGCGTCCACATCACTCATCTCTTTCTGTGTACGCAAGTGCACGGCAATTGCAGGAATACGCAAATCAAATAATCTTGGTAGCCACGCGTCAATACTCTCTGCTCTGTAGCCGATACGCGTCTTTACACTTACTGGCATATCACCAGCACCAGCACGTGCAGCATGCACAAGATCACACGCTAATGCAGGATCATCGATCAACGCAGCACCAGCCCCTGCCTTCACTACATTTTTCTCCGGACAGCCCATATTAAGATCCACGCCGTCAAAACCATGTTCACGAATCAATCGCGCTGCCGCCTCATATGCCGCCGGATCAGTACCAAAAATCTGTGCCACAATCGGGCGCTCGGCATCCGTATACCATAAATGTTGCGCCAATTTTTCTCGTCCCACGGGATGTGCAAGTCCCTCTGCGCTCACAAACTCCGTATACATCACGTCCGGCGCACCACACTGTGCAATCACTGCGCGAAATGCTGCATCCGTGACGTCATACATTGGCGCCAATGCAAAAAATGGTCTCTGTACTTGCCCCCAAAATCCCTGTATCATATCTACTCAAGTATATGGTTTTTTGAAAAAATTTCAACAGTACATCCATTGCATAATCGTAATGATTGTGTATAATAAGAAATGGCGTTAGATATACGGCTCGTTCGTCTAGTGGTTAGGACGCCAGGTTTTCATCCTGGTAACAGGGGTTCGATTCCCCTACGAGCTACAAACTTCACACAACGTGAGAGGGATTATGGAGGAAAAACCACTATATGATGCTTCATAGTGGTGACAGTAGTGTGGCGTACGCCGCTCCTTCTGTTTCTTTTGCCGCACGGCACGGACATTTTTGTGATATGAGGAAAGCGTCTGAAAGACACATCCCGCCTGCAAAATCTTCTCACTACATGACTGCTGCGACACTGGCACTGTGTCGTATATCGCCACTCATCGTGAGAACGGTGCTGAACCGCGACACGTTGCACTCAATCATCCCATCACTGTCTCTGTCAAAAATCCTTGCTATATGGAAACAACTTGATCACCCCAAAAGCCTCTGGCCTACGCAGGATTGATCGAAAGAATTTCATATTGCGTCGGACCACTCGGTGTATCCACATTAATCGTGTCACCTACATGCGTCCCGATCAGCGCCTTGCCAATAGGTGACTCATTAGAGATTTTACGCTGCATTGGATCCGCTTCATTCGATCCGACAATTTCAAAAATCATTTCCTGATTTTTGATTTTTACAGTCACTTTAGATCCAATCTGTGCAGAATCATCACTGTCATCGTGCTCCACAACGCGCACCTCTTTAATCATGGCTTCGAGCTGCGCAATACGTGCCTCATTTTCTGCCTGCTGCTCCTTTGCAGCAGTGTACTCCGCATTTTCAGAAAGATCACCCTGCTCCTTTGCCTCCTTAATTGCAGCAGCGATCTTATGGCGCAAGGTATTTGTGCGCTCGTCGTACTCCTTCTGCAGTTTTTCTAAACCTTCTTTAGTAACTAATCGTGCCATAGCTTTGTATTATCAATTAAAAACATACGGCTTTACACGCGTATGTAGGTGTTTTTCGTGAAACTGCCTCAACTATAGCAGAACGCCTCACGCTGTCAATTGTGTATTAGTGGGAAAATTTACAATAGAGATTCCATCTACTAGAGGCGTGCATTCTCGTCAATTGTTAGTTTCTTTTTTAGTGATCGCGCAGAACGCATGTCCAAATCGCGCTGCCGTCTCACATCTCGTCGAATCTGCTGTTTTAGTTCATCTTCAATAATGTCAATACACGCATTGACCGACTGACGATGTTCCGTTGCACGATATTCGCTCCCGTCCATTGCGCGCACCGTGACATTCAAGTAAAAATCACCTTTCTTGCGCCGACTTGCCTCAATAGCAACATCACGCACAGCTACCATGTTTGCTACAGAAGCTATTTTTTTCGCAATGTATTCTTTTGTCGCCTCGTTAAATGCATCAATATCCTTATAGTAGTATTCGATAGTATTCATACGGCTTATATCACTGCTTATGGCGTACTGATGTCACTATTTAGTACGAACTACTTCTATTGTACCCTACTCTCAAAAACCCGCAAGAACGACTTCTTCTTTGAGCTGTACATCAAATGTATCGCGCACACGCATTTTCGCCATAGAGGATAGTTGTATCGCCTGCTCTGCTGTACCCCTGCCCATATTGATAAAGTAATTCGCATGCTGGATGCCAGCCTGCACATCACCAATGCGCTTCTGAAACATTCCTGCAGACTGCAGTAGCCATCCTGCCGGTACGCGACCACCATGCGATGTCTTTCCTGTCTCTTTTGTAAAAATCTCCTGTATGCGCATCTCCACCTCTGGATTGACAAACCACGAGCCAGCGCTTTTAATATCCTGGATCTGTTTAGCATTGCGCTTCTCCACCGTATCATAGATGGCACGTGTGATATGCTCCTTGTGACCGGGTGTGAAGCGTAGTGTCGCATCTATAATAATTTTTGTTGGATCGTTCTTGAATGCACTCATACGATACCCAAATGCGCATGCATCTGCCGTTACTTCCAATACTGTATCTGTTACCGTATCATATACCGAGACATGATCTATAACGTCTTGTATTTCCATACCAAAAGCACCCGCATTACCGCGTACCGCGCCGCCCACTGATCCTGGAATACCCGCTAACCCTTCCACGCCACCGAGATTACTCTGTGCCGCATATACAATCACATCCATCAGCATTGTCCCTGCACCACATGTGATCAGTACATCATTGTGGATCTGTAAGGTATTATGCATCATCCGAATGACCATACCGTCATAGCCTGCATCAGAAAAGAGGATGTTACTGCCACCACCGAGAAGAAAAAATGGCACATCCTTTTCCCGTGCAAATGCAAGCGCTTCACGCAGTTCGTCTACATTTCGCACTTCGGTGAAATATCGCGCTACACCACCGATGTCAAATGTTGTTTTTGGCGCTAACGCTTCATTTTCTCTAACAATAATCATCATAGGATTCTACAAAAAACACCTATTATCTTCCTCGCGCTCAGTATATCAAAAACCAAGCATTTCATAAACCTGCCAAATATCACCAGCGCCCATAGTAATGCAGACATCGTTTTCAGTAAATGCGTCACGCATCCACGTAGCCAATGCAACAACTGTTGGAATATGGCGCGCCCGATCTCGTGCAGTAATATTGATTGCGTCAACAAGATCCATTGCATGCACGGTGCCCGCCTCCTCACGTGCACTACCATAAATATCCAAAACTATTACACGATCCGCGGTAGACAGTGCAGCGGCAAAGTCTGGAAGCAGCGCCTGCGTGCGTGTAAATGTGTGTGGATGAAATGCAACTGTCAGCTTCCGATGGGGATATTTTTCCCGCACAGCAGCAATCGTTGCTGCAATTTCTTTAGGATGGTGGGCGTAATCATCAATCAGCACCGCACCATGTAATACACCACGCATCTCAGCACGACGTGCTGTGCCAGTGAAGGCTGTAATACCCTTTGCGCTATCGCGCACATTGCCACTCATTGCACTACTTGCAAGCCATGCCGCAACAGCATTTGCTGCATTATGCGCACCATCCAAACGTGTTACTAGCACCATCTCTACACCATCGTGACGTATATGGACCTCCTGTCCCCAGTCACTCTTCGGCGTACGTGATGTAATCACACAGTCGTTGTCTTCGCCAGCGCCATACAGCACTACTCGACATTGCGCCGATGTAACAATATCTCGTACAGCAGGATCATCGCCGTTCGCAACCACGAAGCCCTGCTGGGGTACGCGCGCAATAAAATCTGCAAACACCTCATGATAGGACTCCGGTGATGAGAAAAAATCCGGATGATCATAATCCGCACTTGTCAGAATAACACCAAATGGGTTGTAGAGTGCTAACTTATTTTGATACTCATCTGCCTCAAGAACCAAAATTGTACTTGCACCAACACGTGCACCACCGCCCCATTCTACAATCTGTGCGCCCACAATCGCACTGGGGTCCATGCCAGCGCCAGTCAACGCATATGCTGTCATTCCTGCTGTTGTTGTTTTGCCGTGTGTTCCACATACCGCAATCGTACGCATCTGCTGCGTCAGCTCTCCTATCGCTTCCGGATACGTGATCGTACGCACGCCAGCATCCTGTGCAGCGCGTAATTCCACATTATCCGCTGCAACAGAGGTGGAGTACACCACAAGGTCAATAGCATCTGTCACATGTGCCGCATCAAAAGCTGTATGTACACAAATACCCTTCTTCTCCAACGCACGCGTATAAAATCCATCACCTGTATCTACGCCACTCACCACATTACCACGCCCATGCAACAGCAGTGCCAATGCCGATGTCCCGGCTCCACCAATATTGATCATGTAAATTTGTGCCATAGATGTGTCTTAGTCATCATCACAGAGTATCCACTCAACACGTCTGCGCTATGCAATGCATCGTTTCTACGTATTTTATTTCTCAATCATCTTGATCACGCCTGCAGCAATTACTGCCGCAGCATCAGGACGATAAAATTGCCCAATGTTGTTTTGTAGCTTTAATCGTAGATCGCGATCATGTAAAATTTTGTTAATCCTCTCAAAAAATAGTGAGCTCCCGAGATTACTCTCCTCCAAAACAAGTGCTCCGCCAGCCTTTGCCGCACTATATGCATTCATTGCCTGATGATTATTAGCGCTTCCCACAAGCGGCACAAGAATCGCCACCTTATGATTTGCCGCTAGCTCCGTAATGGTATTAGCACCAGCGCGGGCAATGACCACATCAGCCATCGCATAGGCATCTGCCATCTCCTCACGATGTAAGAATGGCGCCATAAAATATCGTCTACGACCCGATTTGAAGCCCATTTCCCCCACCAGTGGCAACAAACCCTGGTAGTGATCCGGACCGGTCACATGTAAAACCTGTGCAAACGGCGAAAGATCCGGCAAGATACGTATGAGTGCCTCATTGATACGTTGCGATCCTTGACTACCTCCCACAACAAAAATCACCGGTCGCGATTCCGAAAAATTCCATCGCTGATAGCCCCGCATGCGATCACCCTGCGTCATTACCGTGCGAATCGGATTGCCCGTCATTACTGTTTTGCGTGCAAGAAAATACTTCTTCGTGTCAGCAAAAGAAATTGCTACATAGCGCGATAATTTCCCACATATACGATTTGCCCACCCAGGTACAGCATCAGACTCGTGGGTTAGAATAGGAATACGGTACAACCATGCTGCAACCACAACTGGCACTGATGCATAGCCGCCTTTAGAGAAGACTGCATCAGGCATAAAAATTAAAAGATGCCACAGGCTCTGTATAACACCCCATGGAATACGAAAAAAATCTATAAAATATTCTACGGAAAAATACCGCCGCATTTTTCCTGTAGTGATGTTAATGGTTGGAATATCCATCTGCGCCATCGCCGCTTCAGCGACATCGCTCATTTGTGATTTCGTACCAATGTAAAGAAATTCGCAATGCGGATATTGTACTTTCAGTTGCTCAGCAACGGCAGCGAGTGGGAAGACATGCCCACCAGTACCAGCGCCTGCCAAAACAATACGTCGTTTTTGTGCCATAGAATAATATACAATTTCATTACGTTACACACTCTCCTGTCAGTATACAACAAAACACCACAAGCCGTAAGATGCAGACACCACGCTACACCTATCACATACATGCCAATAATGAAGATGGGAAAAAATTCCACAATATATGTTGGGCCGGTAGGATTCGAACCTACGCATCATGGGACCAGAACCCATTGCCTTACCGCTTGGCTACGGCCCAATAGTTTTTTATACCTATCCAGTATACATGTCTTAGTGTTTTTTGCAACAACGGAATTATAAAAATCCGCCGCAATTTCGATGACAGCGCGACGGATTTCCACGTCATTGCGTAACTGTGTTAAACACATTGCCCTGCACAATGACGTACATTTCTGCAGGGCATGCATGTTCTGAAAATACACATTCAGAAAATTCCAGCATACACCCGTAATGGTGGATGTGGTGCTGTATAAGGTCCAATCCTTCTGTCGGAATAACTACTCCGCCACAGGTCACCTCCTGCTCATCATCACTGACAGTGAAAAGCACCTCGCTCCACGGCATGTGTACACGATCCAAGATATGGCGCAGATCGTACATCATCATCACCATTTCTTCCGATGGTACGTAACAAAGCACTGTTTGCTGTTCCATGACAACCTCCTTTTGTTCCACAAAAATGTGCACACTACCACCACACACTATTTCCTCCAATAAAGAACTTTCTCACAACACGCAGCATTCCACTAGCACTACGACAAAAATGCGTCTACTTGCCGATGGAGATCTGCTACTGTGCCGTTATTGTTGATCACAATATCAGCGACATCTTTTAGTGCAGCAATCTGCACCTCAGCGTCAGCGCGACTTTCTTCCACAAACTGCGCGAATGTCTTCCCTTGATCATCTGCATTTTCTGCTCGCCGAATAATGCGCTCGTAGCGCGTGCGCAGATCTGTGTCGATAAATACCAGGTGAAACACAGGATTGTCACGCAGGTACACAATATCAGACTCGCGCCGTACGCCATCTACGATAACGAGGGGCGCGGCATCCGCTTTAACATCTTCGGCGATCACGCGTGCAAAAGTATCCTGCCCATAGGTCTCTCGCAAAATTTTGGAGAGTGCCTGCAAATTTTCACGCGTCTGCTCAATGTGCATACGCGTCAACACATCACGTAGCATCGTAGAGAACCTATGCACTGATGCACCTTTATGTTCTACCAAATATTGCGCTACTGTTCCCTTGCCGCTTCCCATCTCACCAGCAAGTCCAATAATCATCTGCGCCATACTGCTTTATGTCTTAACAGTTCTTACACGACGTACCTGGCGACGCGTATGTTTGCGCGGCGCAACATCGTTCTTCTCTGTGCTACAGGGCTGTACCACCAACTGGTGCCGTGGCACATAGTGACGCAACTGCACACCAGCCATCTTCAACATTTTCCGCGACGCCTTGAAAATATCCACATCGACGTACTTATCGCTGTTGTAAATCACCTCGCGGATACCGCTTTGGATAATGATCTTTGCACACTCATTGCACGGAAACAAATCCACGTACATCCGACAGCCTACAACAGAATCATTGGCATTCATAATGGCATTGGCTTCAGCATGTACTACATAAGCATACTTTGTATCCAATGCCGCCCCCTCACGGCACCACGGCAATTTGTCGTCGTGACACCCACGGGGAAAACCGTTATAGCCGAGCCCGACAATAACATTGTCCGCATCAACAATGCATGCACCGACTTGCGTGGAAGGATCTTTTGACCGATGTGCGATCAATTGACTCATCAACATGAATGTCTCATCCCAGTCAAGATATGTTGTACGTTTGTCGTTACGCATAGCAGTGCACGATGTGAATCCTAGAGATCTTCTGTAGCAATAATCTGCTCCATAACAGCATCGACCTGTGCAAGCAATTCCTCCATCGTACCCTCATTGCGTACTGTAAAATCCGCTTGTGCGCCAATTTTTGGTACAGCCTGCTCTGTTTCTGCTGTTTCCTCAAACTTCTTAAACTCTGCAAATGTCTGATTGTCATCAGATTTCTCCCCACGTGACAATGCTCGCTCCCACCGCATCTTCTGATCCGCTGTTACATAAATGACGTAGTTGTGCTCATAAGATCGGACAAAATCCATATCCATCATCATCCGCAATCCATTGACGCACATCATGCCGCTATGTTGACTAATGTATCGCGCAATGCCTCGATGTAGAACATCTTCACCAAAACGCTCTTTAAAAACGCTGTAGAGCCACGCTTGATCATCCTTAGATGGCTGCTCAAAGAAGAGGCTCAGTGTTTTTTTGAGCGGTTTGCTGAAACGTAACAAGTCTACATCATAGCGGCGCTGCAAGTAGTGCGCCACCGTATCCTTCCCGCTACCCGTCTCCCCTACAAGTCCTAAGATAACTTTCTTACCATTGTTGTGGTTATTCGTTTTTTTCTGATCCATAGAGTATAGCTCTGTAGTAGTTTATACACATATTTATGTCACGCATCCAGTATACGTGCCACAACAACAAAAGTCCACCACCATGGGGGACCTCTGTGTATTATAAATTCTTCTTATGACACAATCACTACCGATGGACCCATAGTGGAGCATAAATGTGTTGTCTTGATAAATTGGCCTTTATGCGCCTCCGTACGCGCTGCCTGTATTGCATTGATCAGAGTTGTGTAGTTTTCATGCAACTGCTCAGCACTAAACGACGCTTTACCAATGACTTGGTGGATATTACCAGAATTATCATTTTTGAAATTTGCCTTCCCCTTCTTGAGCTCTTCCACCGTTGCGGCAACTTGCAGCGTCACAGTATCAGTTTTTGGACTCGGCATCAATCCACGTGGACCTAATACGCGTGCCGCTGGGGCAAGTTTTGGCATCATATCTGGCGTTGCTACCAAAACATCCACTGCAGGAATTGCCCCACCCTTTATTGCATCAATCAATTCTTGACCACCCACCACATCTGCACCCGCCTTTTTTGCTTCTCCCTGCTTTTCTTCGGTAATTACGCCAACGCGTATACTTTTGCCGATACCATGTGGCAATACAGCCGCGCCACGCACAGACTGCTCGCCCTTCTTCGTATCAATATTCAATCTCACATGCACCTCCACAGATTCGTCAAATTTTGCCTTGGCGTTCTCCTTGACAAATGCAATCGCATCCGTAATCGTCATAGAGTGACTTTGACGCTTTTCCACCGCACTCTTGTATCTCTTGCTCTGTTTCATAGTTGTGTCTGTGGTACATGCGAGGTATTCACCTCTCCCACGCTTATATAATTACAAATGACAAACATGAGGCATGTACTCTAGCCCTCCACAGCAATACCCATGGACTTTGCCGTACCCTCCACGATCCGCATCGCAGCATCAAGATCTGCAGCATTAAGATCCGCCATTTTTGCTTCAGCAATACTGCGCACATGCTCCTTAGTGATCTTGCCCACTTTATCTGTCACGGGATTTGCCGCACCCTTCTGTATACCAGCAGCCTTCAAGAGAAGTTGTGCAGCTGGTGACGTCTTCATCGTAAAAGTAAATGAACGATCTTCGTACACCGTAATTTCTACGGGTACCACATCACCCATCCGATCCTTCGTCTGCTCATTGAATTGCGTACAAAATTCCTGAATGTTCAAACCATGTTGACCAAGCGCAGGACCAACGGGTGGCGCGGGATTTGCCTTACCAGCCTGTACCTGCAATTTTACAACGGCTTTAATTTTCTTTCCTGCCATACAAATAGTGTGCTAACTGATTGATTACGTGTCTATAAATAACAATGTTTAGATTTTTTTGATTTGCAAAAAATCCAGCTCCACAGGTGTTTCACGTCCGAAAACCATAACAAGCACCTTCACCTTTCCCTTAGATTCATCAATTTCTTGCACCTCACCATCAAAATTCTTAAACGGACCGTCCACAATCTTAATGCTTTCACCCTTCTTCACATCAATGCGATACTTCGGCTCATCCTGTCCCATTTTCTTCTTAATCGACATAACTTCCTCGGCATCTACCGGTGTCGGTGTTGTTCCCAATCCAATGAAGCCCGTAACATTGGGTGTATTGCGCACTACATACCATGATGCATCCGTTACAATCATCTGCACCAAGACATAGCCAGGATAAATTTTTTCCTCTACTGTTACACGCTTCCCGCCTTTGATTTTGATCTTCTTCTCCACTGGCACGATCACATCAAAAATATGATCCTGCATGTCCATAGACTCAATACGTTGTCGCAAGTTTCGAGCGACATTATCTTCATAACCGGAATAGGTATGCAACACATACCATGCTTTTCCGTGGTGTTGTGTTTGTTTTGCCATACGTTTACAAAAAAATTACCATATCACGTGTATTTTTACTCCAACACACTACACCTACAGTAAATAACTCTTGATCACGCTACTAAATATATAATCCAAAACGCCAATGTACGCAGCTGTCGCAAGAGCAATCATCACAACTAAAACCGTATAGTGAACGGTCTGCTGTCGCGTTGGCCATTTCACCTTTCTCATCTCCGCATACGCTTCGCGGATAAATTGCATGATTTTTCCCATAAAATGGTTGTATTTTAAAAAGCCCCCGCGGGCTTTATTTCTACACTCCACTATAGGCGATTTTTGCACATTTGTCAAATAGGCGCACAGAACAGGGTACGTGCTTTTTATAAAAAGGGTAACGCCCCTGCAACAATCTCTTGGAAAAGTTTTTCAAGATGCACAACACTCTCTACGTCCACCCATTCTCCCGCCAAGTGCGCATGATCGCCACGTGGCCCAACTACCAAGACAGGAATATGTGGATACGCTCGATAAAAGACATTTTCATCTGCTACGGAGTAGCCAAAATTATAATTTGCAAAACCAAACTGCTTATCAATGACCTTCTGCACATAGTGCACCCATGGATGATCCGCAGATATACCATACGCATCGCTGGGCACAGTGGGTCTTTTCGCACGTGCGACATGCACTTTCTTAAAAGTCCCCGCAATGGTTACTTTGCGTAACTCTCCCGCAGCATACATATCTTCAATCATATCCTCCAAGTACTTCTGCCCTTGTGCAATTGTAAAATGCGGTGTAAATGTCCAATCCACAATCACACGTCCTATGGCAGGAATGGACAGGGATCCTCCACCGGCCTCTACCCTATTCACAAAGAAGCTGCCACAAATCATCTTTGCGTTGCCAGGGGTGTTATCCTCAACAAAGGTGTACTGATCCACATGAGTCTTCTTTCGCTCTGCAATCTTTAAGACAATTTTTGCACACTCATCGGCTGCACTAATAAACAGCGGATGATCTGATTGCGCGCCGTGTCCACCCGTTCCGAAAACTGTAATGCAGTACTCACACCGCCCGAGACGCCCGAGACCAATAGTACGTGGTCCATATGTGGGGTTGGGACCATCACCAATTTCCGGAACAATGATGGCGCTCACATCCGCCAAAAAATCGCTCTTAATCAGGGCATGTGATCCCAAAGAATAAAATTCCTCATCAACACCGAATGCTATTTTAATTTTATAATCCTGTGGCTCTATCGCACCAAAAGCATTTGCGATGACGGCAAGACCTGCCTTCATATCATTCGCGCCAAGACCAATGATAATATCCTTCTCTTCACCATCAATATTTCTTTTCGCCTCTCTCGGTGTTAACGCCTCCTCCACAGACTCCCACGGCACAGCATTCGCCGTATCCATGTGTCCATAAAAAAGAATCGCTCTATCACCCGCACCTTTTTCTGCTAAGATATTGTAGTGTTTCTGTCCACTTGCATCAACATGCGCTAATTGACGAGATACCTTAAACCCATTTTTTTGCAGTAGGGCCTCTAAATACACACGAATATCTTGCTCATTGCCTTTCAGTCGCCACGTGGAGGAATCCTCCGGATCCTCTTTAACGATATGAAAGGGATTAATAGAATTGATGCGTATCAAGTCTTTCAAGATTGCAATTGTTGTAGCTTTTTGCACGCTCATAGATCTCTTGCCTTTATTGCCATTATAGCAGAGTATACCTATAGCCGTCTACCTCTCACGCTCTTGCGCAACCTCTTCAATTTTTCCGACTACGCATTCCAATTATTATATGTTTTTCATCCAGCTCTACAGCACAAAGCCCAGACCGGGCACATGACTCGGCTTGGGCTTTGTGTGTGCACAGCTGCATGAGATCACTACTGCTTCTTGAGAATATAATTTTCTGCAAGCGGTCCAGTGATGACTTGTCCTGCTGCATCTAGTGCCTGCATCTGACCCTCTGTGACAAGGTATGCCCTCTTACCATCATCATTATCACTATCGACATCGCCATCATCATGTTCTGTCAGTATCACCGTGGTTCCTGTGGCATCCCACACGAACGTACCTGTCTCAGTATCAACTTCTCCACCACCAGGTTTCGTGGTAATATAGGTTGTCTTTTCACTATAAGTGCCATCCGCATTCAACGTGATCTCCGTATCAATACCTTCACATGATGCACAAGGCAGTACTCCTTTATACGTACCTGCCCAATCCACTGTGTCTTTTGTGGTATGCATCTCCTGCACCTGTACGGTATCCATTTCTTCTGCTGTCTCGGTATCATTGACGACAGGAGTATTCACCGGATCAGTAGCAGTATTCTTTTTTGCTACACATCCGCCAAGGACCATTACTGCCACAAGAGTGACCGGCACGACCATGAGCCATTGTTTCTTTTTCATTGTTTTCTTTTTCCTCACGAACACACTGCACGCATCGCAGTGTCTACGTAGGTCATTATAAATTACAATCCAACGCGTTCATTATAGCACGTCCTACACAAATCTCAAAAAGTGAACACCTGCTACTTACCGACAATACACAAAACACTCAAGCCCCGTACGGGGCTTGAGTGCTGCATAACATTTCTATGCTATGTTATTTCTTTTCATCCTCTTTTGGTGCATCTTCCACTTCAGCATCCTTGGGACCACTATCAGCGGACGCTGTTTCCGCATCGCCCTTCGGTGCGTCGTCACCCGCCGTTGCAGCCTGCTCCTTTGCAGCAGCTTCCTGCGCAGCTTTATAGAGCTTCTCACCAATCTTTTGAGCTGCGGCAGAGAGTTCTTCTGTTGCCTGCTTAATCTTCTCACCATCAGCATCCTGATCCTTCAAAACCTCTTTGAGCGCATCCACTTTTTCCTGTACTGGTTTCTTCTCCTCTTCCGTAATTTTATCGCCGGCATCTTTCATTGCTTTTTCCGTCGTAAAGACCAATGTATCGGCTGCATTGCGTAGCTCTACACGCTCTTTCTTTTTCTTGTCTTCCTCTGCATGCGTTTCTGCGTCTTTCTTCATCCGATCAATCTCCTCTTGCGTGAGACCGGACGACCCCTCAATGCGAATGGACTGCTCCTTGCCAGATGCCTTGTCCACAGCCTTGACGTTTAAGATACCATTCGCATCAATGTCAAATGTCACTTCTACCTGTGGAACACCGCGCGGCGCTGGTGGAATGCCATCTAAGATAAATCGCCCAAGTGTTTTATTATCTGCAGCCATTTCGCGCTCACCCTGCAAGACATGAATCTCTACACTCGGCTGATTGTCTGCCGCCGTAGAGAAAATCTGTGACTTACTTGCTGGAATAGTAGTGTTTTTCTCGATCAGCGGTGTACGTACACCACCCATCGTTTCAATGCCAAGTGTTAATGGCGTCACATCCAACAGAAGCACGTCTTTGACATCACCCTGAAAGACCCCGCCTTGAATTGCTGCACCCATCGCAACAACTTCATCGGGATTCACCGTCATATTTGGTTTTCTGCCAAAGAACTCTTCTACTGTCTTTTGGATAATTGGCATACGCGTCATACCACCTACCAAAATCACTTCATCAATATCTTCCTTGCTAAATCCAGCATCTTTCAGCGCCTGTTCTGTTGGTTCTAGTGTTTTGCGTACAAGGTCACCTACAAGTGCCTCCAATTTCGCACGTGAAAGCGTCATGACGAGATGTTTCGGACCATCATCACTTGTTGTGATAAACGGTTGGTTAATTTCTGTTTGCTCAGAGGATGATAGTTCAATCTTTGCTTTTTCTGCAGCCTCTTTCACACGCTGTAGTGCCAGATTATCCTTGGAGAGATCAATGCCTTCCTGTTTTTTAAACTCCTCCAAAACCCAATTGATGACCACCTGATCAAAATCATCACCGCCGAGATGTGTATTACCATTGGTCGCCTTCACCTCAATCGTGTCATTACTCACTTCCAAAATGGAGACATCAAACGTTCCGCCACCAAGATCATAAACAGCAATCTGCTCATCGTTTTTCTTATTGAATCCGTACGCTAGTGCAGCTGCTGTTGGCTCATTGATCACGCGGCGCACTTTTAGGCCTGCAACTTCTCCAGCCTCCTTCGTTGCCTTACGCTGTGCATCGTCAAAATATGCCGGCACTGTAATCACCGCTTCATCAATTTTTTCGCCAAGTTTTGCCTCCGCATCTGTCTTAATTTTGCCCAAAATCATGGCACTTACCTCTTGCGGCGTATACTCCTTATCGCCCATCTTTGCCTTAATACTGCCATTATCCGCTTTGATGACAGTATATGGAGACAGTTTAATATCGGCCTGCACCTCTGCCTCATCAAAATTACGCCCAATGAAACGCTTAATGCTAAACAGCGTATTTATAGGGTTGGTCACAGCCTGGCGCTTTGCCAAAAGACCAACGAGGCGCTCACCATTTTTGTTCACCGCCACCATGGATGGCGTCGTGCGATTTCCTTCCGCACTTTCAATAATCTCTGGCTTACCGCCTTCGATAACGGCCATTGCCGAATTTGTAGTACCCAAATCGATACCAAGAATTTTTGCCATAGCTTTTTCTTAATGAATTTACATTTACTAGAGTGGGATAATTCACAAATGACGTATCCATGATCTTATCCTCTTCTCTCCGCACCGCTCCCGGTGCGGAGAGATCGGAGAAGACGATAGTACATCATCCCTATTTGCCCTTGAGATTCACCGTAATCTTCTTTTGCTTCGCCTCTTCGGCTTTGGGCAATGTGATGCGCAAAACGCCCTTCTCATAGTCCGCGCTCGCCTTGTCGCCCTTGACGGCAAACGGCAAGATCACCGAACGTGAGAACGCGCCGCAGCGCATTTCCTTGCGGTAGTAGTTCTCGCGCTTCACCTCTTTCTTCTCTTGCATTTCACCACTAATCGTCAACACATCATTCTCCACAGCAACATCCACCTCCTCAGCATCAATGCCCGGCAACGACATCTCAACAATCAAGTTGTCATTGTCTTGGTACATATCCACCGCCGGTGTATAGCCCTGCGCAACGAATGGGAGAAACGCCTCGCCGAAAAACCGATCAATATCGGACGCTGGCGAAAAGCGGATCATATCACGTGTCATAATGTGTTCACCTCCTTTCTTTGTTATGTTCATATTCCTTGTCTTATTGCTAATAACATACGTTACTTACTTTTCTACTCTCCGTCCTACTGCTACACGCGCCACACGTAAAACCCTCTCTCCCATCATATAGCCTGGCTGAACCACTTTCTTTACCACTGCATCACCATCAATCGTGTCATCCTCATTTTCTTTCACTGCCTCCATGCGTGACGGATCAAACACATCACCACTCTTTACCTCCATCCGCGTCACGCCCTTCTCTTCAAAAACCTTTTCCATTTGCTGACGAATATACATGATGCCTGTCACCCACGGATTATCTGCCTGGTCAGCAGGAATATGATCGGTCGCTGCGTGAAAATTGTCCACCACTGGCAACAGATCCATAATGACACCTTCGGCAGCATAGGCGGTGAGGTCCTTCTGCGTTTGCGCCTGACGTTTTTTATAATTATCAAAATCTGCTACGCACCGCCTCCACCGATCATCTGCCTCTCGTAGTGCAATCAGCTCTTGGGCCTTACGTACACTTTCCTTAATCCACTCCTTGATCTCGCCGTGATCTTCCACTTCCTGTGCAGTCAGCCATTGCATATCCATATGCTCCTCACTCAAGACAATCTCACCATCATACTGCACTAGTGCAATCGTATTCACACCACTTGGATACTGTGCACCTTCGTTGATCATGAGAACTGTGTGACATGGTACCGCCGTGTATCTAGAAACATCAACACCTGTCTCCTCTTGTACTTCGCGTACAAACGCCGCATACAAATCTGTTTCGCCTTCATCCATGTGCCCACCCGGCAAATCCATCGGACCATATTTCTCCATCCACCGCGTATGTGCAGGTGAACCACTCTTTGTTGGCCCAACGCGCAAAATGAGATACGTGCGCGCCTGCGGATTGTAAAAGAGTGCTTTCTGTGACAAGCGGAATGCACGCCGTACAATAATATCTTTTTCACTATTCTTTTGCTTTTCTTGCTGTGTCATGTTTCACAATATTTACAAAATGATTTATACATCAGATGTCTTTTAGAGTAATTGCATTATAATTACTGCCGCACCCGACCCACCCAAAATCTTCTTCACATACTCAATGAGGGACTTCGTACGCTCGTATTTCATATTTTTTGGACCAATCAACGCCACAATACCCTTCTCTCCGCCCTGATCAAACTGACTGACAATCATAGAGTAGTTTTTTGTCTTAGCAAACGGATTATCTTCGCCGATTAAAATTTTTGTCTCACCATCGGCAACCAGTTGCATCAACTCATCACACCGCTCATCAATGTAGTCCAAGCTTTCTGCCAATGCGCAAATGTCATCCAAATTATCCCGATCCACTTTTTCCAAAAGCGACCGCAATCCAAACTCAGAAAACTCCTCTTTGTTTGGCAAAACACTTACCGCCACATAGCCACTCAGTGTTGATAGCAGTCGCGCCGTTGTGCGCGTGAGTCGTGTATTCTGCACCTTGAGTTGCAGCAACTCCCTTTGCAGTGCCTGCTGCTCCTTTTTGGACAACTCTCTATCCGGCATCACCTCTTCTACAAAGTAGCGGTATCCTGCATCTGTCGGCATACGTCCCGCACTTGTGTGTGGTTGGTAGAGTAACCCGGATTCTTCCAGCGCCGCCATATCATTGCGCAGTGTCGCACTGGAGACCGTAAAACCATATTTCTCCGCCAATACCGATGACCCAACCGGTAATCCTGTTTTGGTGTATTCTTCGATCACTGCTACTAAAATTTTCTTTCGTCGTTCATGCATAGCTTATGGAAATGACCGTATACTGTATTTAGTATAACAGTGTTAGCACTCCTGTCAAGAGAGTGCTAATTGTAGGGTAAAAAAATAGATCTTGTTTACAAAATCGTGCATACTGATCAGTAAATTGTCAACGTTCGGAATCACACAACCCGTCAACTGCAGCATGGCACGAATCTCGTGACAATGTCATGCAGTACGCCGGTGCTCTTTTCCGTTCGCAATAAGTCAGTGATTTCTTGTGGTGCAGTGCGTACGGACTTTACTCGCAGCGCCTCAGTAGCCTCCTGTGCCTGTTGCTGTCGCTTCGCCAAGTGCGCGCGGAGGGATTGGTTTTGTTGCGACACAGCTTGTTTTTTTGGGTATTGTATGCTATCCTTAACAGTACCAGAAGCACCACGAAGGTCAGAAAATCCTGCAGACTGCCGAAGAGTATCTACACCCTGTGCAGAGAAATTCGATGATGGAGCTGCGGGTCCATCCGTGGTGCTTTTTGTTATTCTTGCTGTTGCAGTAGGATAGACACTTTTTGCCGATACTGAACCACCATGATTACCAATAAAAGATTGTGCGGATAACGGATCCCCCGTCTTTGCAATGCGCTGTATATGATTATATTGTGATGGCAAAATACGACTTTTGGTATTATGTAGTGCGCTGTACGCAACATCCGCGACGTACTCCGGCGTCATGCCTTCCAAACGAACTCATTTTCTTTGTAGTTTTTTTTAGTTGATTAGTGTTAAATTATGGTTATGAAAAAAATATTGATTGCTTCCGGAATTATTCTAAGCGTGCTTGCCATGCTGTTTCTTGCATTGGGATATGTGATTGATACGAGAGATTTGGAGTTTGGAAAAGTAGAAACAAACTCTATGGAGCCAACACTCAAACCGGGAGACTGGGATGTTCTTGATCGAAAGGCAACGCCCAAAATTGGCGATATTATTGTCTTTCACTGTGCACACGAGAACACGAAATGCTTTGAGATGTATGAATCTGATAGAATTGGTCACCGCCTTACATCCATTGACCCGGATGGCTGTATGCATATCATTGGCGACAACAAAGAGATCTTTAACTGGGACACGTTGCCATGTTTTCCGCCTGAAGACATTGTAATTGAGGGTGTTATTCATAAATTGTGGTTTTAGCGCATAGGAGAAAATTATGGCTATAGAAGAAAAAGAAAACCGACGGGGACGCGCTTGTCCTTGTCGGTTATGTCTAACTCACTATGCGGATGCTTGCGGCCCTTCTGGGCGCGGCGCATAATATCTGTAACGTGATACCGTTGCCACGATCTTTCCGGCATCCCTTTCAATGCATAGTCGAAAATCGTGCGTGTAGCCGTTTTCATTATTATGACTCATTGGAAAAACAATACTACACGGCGCCGAGACTGGAATAGAAACATAGAATTTACTATCATCTTCTACCTTACATGTATACACGACGCCTCGCTGTTTTTGCATTTGTGCAAAAACATCTCGAGGTATGTCTGTAATTATAAGGTGTGTTGCTTTTTTTTTGGAGATGCGCACAACGTGCCCCCGCTCACGCTTTGCAACTAATTTCGTTAAGTCATTTAAGGACAACATTGTTTCTACAGACATTTTTTACCCCTCTCTTTTCATATTTTTTAAAGCTCTCACGCAAACAATGAGAGCGGTCCATGTATGTCATGACATGACACACATTCCTCGCCCTCATTACAAGTGCTCATCCCCGCCTTTCCGGCACAGGATCGTCTCCTCCAGAGTGCCACGGATGGCAACGCGCCACACGCTTCACTCCCAACCACCCGCCGCGTATCACGCCAAAACGCGCAATCGCCTCATAGGTGTACTGTGAGCACGTCGGGTGAAACCGACACAAGCGTTCGCCATAGATAGCGGACAGCGGACCGTGGTCTAGCGACAGTGTTTTTTGATAAAGTCGTATCAGTTGTAAAATAACGACCTTGAGCATATGTCTCAATGATATGATTGAAAATCATACGCCATAACGCGAACTCTGTCAAGAAGCGAGGCACACATGTCATGCCAGACGTGCTTTGGAATTCTGGAAATAGAGATGATTACATAAAGTTTAGCATGGTAAAAAATGACAATCTCAAGAATCCCTATCGCATCAAATTCATTTCTGGGCCTCACGTAACACTACTGCCATATTGTCTGTCGCAAAAAAAATGGTATACTACAATCAAACACATAGAAAAACTGATATGTCCATGAAAATTGTCACCCACGAAGGTCTTACGTGGATTGACATTGAAAATCCCACAAAACATAACATTCAATACATTCGCGAACACTTCAATGTGCACCCACTTGCCGTTGAAGAGTTTGTTACGCCAACCTACCGTGCACGTGCTACAAAATATAGCAACTGTCTTTTTCTTACCATTCATATTCCCCTGTTCAATGTTAAAAAACGCACTACCTATGCCGGTGAGATAGATATTCTACTCACGAAAACCCATCTCATCACAGGACACACGCATGACATCTACCAACTCCGCGCTTTTTTTGACACACTACAGCAATCTGAGGGCAAGCGCCGTACGTACATGATTCATTCCACCGCACATTTGCTCTATGAGGTTTTTCGCATTCTGACGGAATCGTGCTTTCCACGACTAGACCACATCGTGCGTCACATTGATGACGTACAGGAGGGTATCTTTAACGGATCGGAACGCCAAATGGTTCGCGAGATCAGCATTATTAAGCGCGACATTCTCAACTTCCGCCGTACACTCATGCCACAGCGTTCTATCATAGAGTCCATCATCGCCCAGCCTAACGGCGTTGTGCCTGACAATATCAAAATTTACTACCAAGACCTCGTCGGCACCAATATTCGTTTGTGGAACGATCTGGAAAGCGCCAAGGAAACTATTACCTCATTGGAAGCTACTAATAACTCCCTTCTCTCAGAACGCATCAATCGCAACACCCGCATCATCACCATTTTTTCCACACTCCTCATCCCCGTGTCCGTCTACATCAACTTCTTTGGTATCAATGCTGAACGTATGCCTCTGCGCGATCACCCCTTTGCCTTCCTCATCCATATCGCCATCATGCTCTCCATCGCCGCCCTCACCTATCTCATTTTCAAAGTCGCAAAATGGATTGACTAATGGTGGTACGCATAGCTGGTAACACATAACCCGCAGTGCGAATGGTGAGATGCAATTGAAGTTTCCCCGTGGATTGTGTTATAGTGAGAGCAGGTCTTAGGCCTGCTTTTGTTGATTATTGCGTATCTATGTTGACATTCTACAACACCCTCACCAAGCAAAAAGATGTTTTCACCTCCATCAACCCCGGGAAGGTTGGCATGTATACCTGCGGTCCCACCGTCTACAACTACATCCACATCGGCAACCTACGCGCCTATAGCAACGCCGACGTGATCCGCCGCTATCTCACCTATCGCGGCTATGAAGTACGTATGATCAAAAACATCACCGACGTCGGGCATCTCACCGACGACGACGTAGCACAGGGCGACAGCGGCGACGACAAAATGGTAAAAGCTGCCGCCAAAGAAAAAAAGACACCTCAAGAAATCGCGCGATTTTACGAAGAGTACGCATTTGCCACACAAGAAAAAATGAACATCCTCCCCGCGCACTATAACCCGCGCGCCACGGAACACATCCCGCACATGATCCGCCTCATTGAAACACTTCTCGCCAAGGGACATGCCTATGAAAAAAACGGTAACGTTTTTTTTGACGTGGCGTCTTTTGATCGCTATGGCACACTCAGCGGCAATACCGTGGAAAAACTCGCCATCGGCGCACGCCTGGAAGATCCGCACCCCGATAAGCGTAACCAGTGGGACTTTGCATTGTGGCTCAAGGCGCCGAAAAATCACCTCATGAAATGGGATGCGCCGTGGTCTGTAGGCTATCCGGGGTGGCACATTGAGTGCTCGGCAATGAGTGTGGACTACTTAGGTCCGACGTTTGACATCCACACTGGCGGCGAAGATAACATCTTTCCTCACCACGAAGCGGAGATTGCGCAATCTGAGTCCGCCAACGGCGTACCGTTTGCACATTTTTGGCTACACACACGTCACTTGCAAGTAGACGGCGCAAAGATGAGTAAATCCAAGGGCAATATGTACACACTGGAAGACATCACCGATCGCGGATTTGATCCCATGGATCTGCGCATGCTCTTTCTCCTCTCGCACTACCGTTCGCAAATGAACTTCACGTGGGACGCCCTCGCACAGGCGCAAAAAAACCGTCATACACTTTTGGGCGCGCTGGAACGCCTCGCACAGAGCAGCACCGGCGGCACAACACTGGACATCACCGCTGAACGCACAAATTTTGACAACGCCATGGATGACGATCTCAACACACCCCTCGCCATCACAGTACTCCTGCGTCTCGCAACAGCCATCAACACGCACACTGCCACAACGTCGCTTGCCAATGCCGACGAGGTTCGCACTTTTTTTACCAAAGCGCTCACTGCACTCGGCATCCACACAGAAGCGCATGCTGATCCGATTCCCGACGACATCCTCGCCATCGCCGCCGCACGCGACGCCGCACGCGCAGCCAAAGACTTTACTACATCCGACGCACTACGCGACGATCTACTTGCCAAAGGCTATACTGTCACCGACTCTGCCGACGGCACCAAAGTGAGTAAGAAATAACAGCAATCCGCATACGATCAACGTATGTAGGTACTACAGGAGAAATCTGTAAGGTGCTATCTGTCAATCGGCTATTAGCACACAAAAACCACCCCATGATGTGTCGGGGTGGTTGTGAAAAATACAGAGTAAGAAGTTATGCGGATGCGAGAATATCCTAGCGCTTGCTCCACTGCGGTGCGCGACGCGCCTTGCGCAATCCCGGCTTCTTGCGTTCCACTTGACGCGCATCGCGCGTGAGTAGTCCTTCCGCTTTAAGCGAGGGACGTAGCGCCTCATCATAACGCACCAATGCACGTGCCATGCCCATTTTAATTGCATCAGCCTGACCAGACAATCCACCGCCTTTGACCACCACGGAAACAGCACATTTTTCATGTAGCCCCACAGCCTTCAACGATGCGAGAAAGGCTTCTTTCTGCGTTGCTGTTGTAAAATACGTATCAAATGGCTTACCATTGACCACAAGTCCCGCGCTATCCACAGCACCTTTAACATCACAGTACACGCGCACCTGCGCCACTGCCGTTTTGCGCCGCCCCACACCATAGTGATACACGCCAGAAAAAAGCGTAGAATCGTTTTTCTTTGTTGTCTCCTTCGTTGTCGCCATCATACACTCAAAAAAATTAGTTGCAAAATTATGCGTGCGTTACATCAATATGCTCCGTATACGCTGCATCATTGTAAATAAAAAGACGTTTTTGCATGGCACGACCAAGTTTATTCTTTGGTAACATGCCCTTCACGGCAACACGAATGATCTCACGTGCATCCTTTTCACGCTGCTCCTTCACTGTGATTGTGCGAATACCGCCAGAATACCCTGTATAGCGATGGTATTTCTTATCAAGCTCCTTTGTACCAGTAAGATGTACGCGTGCAGCATTGATTACCACAACTGTACCGCCATCGTCAATGTGCGGTGTATAGTCAACACGATCCTTCCCAGAAAGCACTGTCGCAATTTCTGTTGCGAGACGTCCGAGTACTTTGTTCTGTGCATCAAAAAGATGGGTTTGTCGTTTCATGATCGTCACGTCAATTAATTATCTGATACTGGTGCAGTAGTGTCGCGCGCCGTTGCTTCCTCCTTCACATCCTCTTTCTCCTTCTGTGTAGTCTTTTTTGCAGAAGAAGTTGCATGTGTCGATTTTTGTTCGCGATCCACGAGTTCAATGATTGCCATGCGGGCACCGTCACTTGTCCGTGGCACGCATTTGATCACGCGACTATATCCGCTGGTACGCGTAGCAAAACGTTGCATGTCGGCACGCAATACAGCAATTGCCTGCGGTGAGATTAATCCTTCCAGTTTACGCACCATTTCCATGGGACGATCTGCTGCGCGCTTGGCTATTGTAATGATCTTATCCACGGCACTTTTTGTTTCTTTTGCTTTCGCTTCTGTTGTCTGAATGCGCCCGTGAATAATTACACTACTCACAAGACTATATAACAATGCTTTGCGCTGTGCACGCACGCGACCAAATTGTCGTCCTACTTTTCTGTTCTTCATGACTTTATACTAAAATATCACTACTCTTTATCCTCACCATCATCATCCGCATTGTTATCCGTAGCCACTCCACCAGTTGCCGATAGTGCGCTAAACTGCTCTACCAAAATATCCACGGCTTGATCAAATGCCTCCTGCGGTGCAATACTCCCATCCGTAACGATTTCCAATGTGACTTTTTCATAGTCCGTACGCTTCCCCACACGCATATTCTCCACATTATAATTCACGCGTTTCACGGGCGTATACACTGCATCAATCATGATAGACCCCACTTCTTTTTCCACATCCTGATGATGGTCGCTAGAGACATAACCAATCCCCTTTTCCACCGTCATCTCCATCTCCAAAGATGCCTTCTTATCTGTAATAGTTGCAATATGCTGCGCGGGATCAACAATCTCTAAGCCAGTTGTTGTCTTGATGTCTCCGGCAGTAATCACACCCTCACCTTTTGCAGAAATCGTTGCTGTCATCTTCTCATTGCCGTCCATGCGCAAACGTACATGCTTTAAGTTTAAAATGATTTGCACGGCATCCTCCAAGACACCTTCAATAGAGGAAAATTCATGCGCCACACCCTTGATCTTGACAGAGGTAATTGCCGCGCCCTCAATTGATGAGAGGAGTACGCGACGAATTGCATTGCCAAGTGTTGTGCCATATCCAGGATAACATCCAGGAATCTCCACAGTGCCTGTATGATCCTTACCGTCTGTATATTGTGATGGCTGTGGAATAGGAATGATTGCCATAACGTTGTGTTTAAAAAATTATGAAAGGGATAAAAAATTATTTGGAATAGAATTCTACAATGATTTGTGCATTGATATGCGCGTCACAATCCTCGCGCTTTGGTAGCGCAACAATAGACCCTTTCCATGATTTTTGATCCAAGCTCAACCAACTTGGTACAGTTTTTTTGTGAGTAATATACTGCTCTTGGTTCTTGAAATAGCCGTTATCCTTCTTATGCGGATTGATTGTAATCTCATCACCAACTTTCACCTCATAGGAAGGAATTGTCATCTTCTTCCCATTAACGTAGATCATGCCATGGCTCACTACTTGTCGCGCCTGCGGTCGCGTATTGGCAAATCCTAAACGATACACCACGTTATCCAAACGCTGCTCCAAACGTGCCAAAAGCAGGTCACCTGTTACACCGGGGCGATTTTTCACATCCTCGTAATGCTTGCGAAACTGTTTCTCCAAAATACCGTAGACGTACTTCGCCTTCTGTTTCATGAGTAGCTGTTTGCCGTATTCACTTTTACTACGTCCAAAACTTTTCCCGTGCATACCTGGCGCATAATTTTTGCGCGCTAAAATACGATCGTACTTGTCTGATCCGTAGAGATTCTCGCCGAAACGGCGACAAATTTTAGATTTTGACCCTCTGTGTCGTGCCATAGTGATAAAAATGGTTTCTTGTTTACAAAAATACTACAGTATTATACGCGACGTGGTTTACGCTTGCGGCAACCATTATGTGCAATCGGTGTAACATCTTTGATGAGACTAATCTCAATCCCTTTTGCTGCGAGAGCACGCATTGCCGCATCACGACCGCTCCCCACACCACTCACATAAATCTGCAATTCCTTAATGTTGTGTTTTTGTACTTTTTCCCATACAGCATTGATAATCTGTGACGCAGCATATGGCGTAGATTTTTTTGCACCCTTAAAACCCAGCGATCCAGAACTTGACCAGCCAAGCACTGCACCATTGAGATCCGTAATTGTCACAATCGTGTTATTGTATGTAGACTGCACATGCGCCTGTCCTTTACGAACCTGGCGTGCACCACTCTTCTTGCGCTTTGCCGGTGCAGCAGACACTTCTTTCTGTTGCTGTGCTTCTGATACAGCTGTCGCATCTTTTGTGGCGACATTCTGCTCATGCTCTTTGGTTGTTGGTGTTTGTTCGCTCATGCGTCAAAATTACCATTTACAATAAACTTCACACATACACTCCCTCCATAGTAACTGGAACCCATCCTATGTCTTGGATGCTGCTGCTGCACGACCACTTCCCATCGTCACGCGCTTATTGCCACGCACAGTACGGTTATTGGTTTTTGTGCGTTGCCCACGAACCGGCAAGCCTTTATGGTGACGTGTACCACGATAGGATCCAATCTCCTTAAGGCGACGCACAGCCATCTTACGATCATGGCGCAATTCACCTTCCACGCGATACTCTTTTTCAATCGTATCACGCAAACGATTTGCCTGTGCTTCTGTTAAGTCCTTGGTGCGCTTCGATGCGTCAATCTTGAGAGATGCCAAAATCTTCCTACTTGTGGACGGACCGATACCGTAGATGTACGTTAGTGCCACATCAATGCACTTGTCATCTGGAATGTTGATACCTGCAATGCGAATCATACGCGTAATGAATATAGTCAAAAAATACTTAACCTTGCCGCTGTTTGTGTTTTGGCGTCACGCAAATAACATATACACGCCCGCGACGACGAACGATTTTACACTGTTTACAAATTTTCTTTGCTGATGCACGAACTTTCATGGTCGTAGTATGTTACTTGTAGGAATGCCAGTACAGTAGTAAAAGATGATGCTGTCCTGTCTTACAGACGATGCGTAATGCGTCCCTTTGTAAGATCATATGGACTAATTTCCACAACAACACGATCACCCGGAAGGATTTTGATGTAGTGCACACGCATGCGCCCGGAAATATGTGCAAGAACCTCATGCCCGTTGTCCAGTTTCACACGAAACGTGGTGCTTGGCAGTGTTTCCAACACTTCACCCTCCATCTTGATCGTATCTTTTTTTGCCATAATATCTTTACTTGTTGTCTACAATCCGCACGTAACGCCAAAAAGCAAGAGGGTATAATTTCCGTGAATTCCATTCCTCAGTCGTGTAGATCGCCCAATGGAACATCCTCTTCTTTTCGCCCTTACCGGATTGTGTTGAACATGTATCCCCTATACTATACAAAGACACGAAAGTTGTCAAGGCGGCGGCGACAGCTCGTCAACGGCACGCCACAACCACATCTTTGCTATTGCAACTTCTCGCTGGAGCTGGCCTGTAGTCCGGTCCATTGGTTTGACGAAAACGATATGGTCCGATCTGCAAGATCAACGCTTTCTAGCCTCAACCACAAAAATTTCAAACAATACTCCTACCCGTGCAAAGGTTGGTGTTTTTCATTAATATGGGGTTTTGCTTGCACACGTTGCGCTGCAGTGCTACGTATCCGATGATTGACGCTGACGGAAAAAACCGCTACAGTAACAAAGAGAAAACATTTTTTATGCAAGACATCATCGCAAAAGTCAAAAAAGAATACGCGGCGATCGGCAAGGCATTGTCCGATCCACATATTGCCGACAACCCGCAAGAAATGATCCGCCTGAGCAAACAGCAAGCGGAACTGGAGGATACGATGGCACACATTACTGCTTATGAAAAACTTGTCGCCGACATGCAGAGCAACGCAGAAATTTTGAATACCGAAACTGATCCCGAATTGATCCAGATGGCGATGGAAGAAAACGCGATGCTCGCCGAAAAAATCCCCGACATGGAAAAGACATTGGAAATCGCCCTCTTGCCCACCGATCCACGCGACACCAAAAACGTCATCATGGAAATCCGTGCCGGTGCCGGCGGTGATGAATCAGCACTCTTTGCTGCCGATCTTTTTCGTATGTATAACCGGTTCGCTGAGCGTAATGGATGGCGCGTATCACTACTGCATACCAATACGAGTGATATTGGTGGGTTCAAGGAAGTGATTTTTGGTGTAGAGGCGCCGGCAGGCACACCACCAGTCTTTAAGTTCCTGAAATACGAATCCGGCGTGCATCGCGTGCAGCGCGTCCCTGAAACAGAGAAGCAGGGTCGTGTACACACTTCCACAACCACCGTCGCCGTACTGCCAGAGGCTGATGAAATTGACATCACCATCAACGACAGGGATTTACGCATCGATACGTTTGCATCGTCAGGGCCCGGCGGGCAGAGTGTCAACACCACCATGAGCGCCGTGCGCATCACCCACATCCCTACCGGCACGGTCGTGTCGTGCCAAGATGAAAAATCCCAACACAAAAATAAGGCAAAGGCGATGAAAGTCTTGCGGTCACGTTTGTTACAAATTGAAGAAGAAAAACACGCCAAGGAAATCGATGACACGCGTCGCAGCCAAGTCGGCACCGGCGACCGCAGTGAAAAAATCCGCACGTACAACTTCCCACAAGATCGTATCACAGATCATCGCATCAAGCACAGCTGGAGCAATATGGAGACCATTCTCGATGGCGATATCGCTGCCATGATTGCAGCGCTACAAGAAGAGGATCTTCGTCTCCGGATGAATAGAGTGCAGTAGTGCTATGCGACGCTTTTTTGCACTACCTCATCACGTCGGCGCAGGTACAGTGGTACTGCAGAAAGACTCACTACCATCTGTAATACACGTGAGAGCATAACGATCGCTACAAGCACACTGCTCTCAATCCCAAATATCCCGAACAGCATGATATACGCCCACTCTTTGATACCGATATTCCCCACACTAATCGGCAGCGCTGCCAAAATATTTGTCAAGAAAATAACACTTCCATATGCGCGCAATGATATTTCTACATCAAACGCATAAAATAGCATGAGATTGGCACAGCCGACAGCAATGAGGGAAAATACTGTTGACCACGCACCAGCAATAAATACTGTCCGCGGCGTATAGAGGCGATAGAACGATCGCAACAATGCCGCAATACGACGTGGAACATATCTAGCAAGCCGCCGTATGCGTTGAAAGCGCATGGCAAATACACCGCCAGCAACCACAGCGATTCCCGTGATCATCCCGATGAAAAACACCTCTATCCGTGGGTGTTGTAATAGCACATCAGCATATAGCAACGGCCCCACAAGCGCAAGGAGTGCAAATACTACAAGACCACTCACGCGATCCCACACGACTGTTGCTGTTGCGTCTGCCATGCGTCGCTCCCGACGCCCCAGTGCGTAAATACGATACGTATCGCCACCAATAAATGACGGGAGAAAGTGGTTGATAAAGATTCCAACGAAGTAGGTTGAAAAATAAAATGTATAGTGACGTCGGAATTTTGCAATTACTGCAAGATCTTGCCACTTACGTGCGCTAATAACAATACCAGCAAGATAAAACACGATAAACGCAGCAAGGTATTCTATGCGCACACCCATAAGCGCATGCCATACATCATGCCAATGCACATTGACAATTAAGATGCCAATTAATGCACATGCTACAACCCATCGCACTATCATGTGTATAGATTTCTTTCCCATATGCCTCATCATGTTTTGTGATACAGATCCCAATAATTCTGCGCCACACTATCCCAACTCATTGTAAGGGCGTGTGCACGGCTTGCGTCGCCCATGCGCTCGCACAGCCCATCCTCATCCATCAATTGTCGCAATGCCATAGCAATCGCGTCAGGATTGTGCATCGGCACGATAAAACCATTACTGCCATTTTGCACAGTTTCTTGCGATCCACCCGTTGGCGTCATTATAATCGGCAATCCTGATGCCAACGCTTCCAACACATTATTGCTCATTCCTTCATTGTACGATGGCATCACAAAAACATCTGCCGCACGGTAAATGTCTGGCGACTGCTCTTTTGTGTATAAACCAGTAAATGCGATACGGTGCCCATATCCTGTTTGCAGCGCCTGATCTTTCAGCTCCACAGTAGCATTGCCTTCTCCGCCAGCGATCGTTAGTGTAGCATGTGGATAATCATGCGCAATTGCAGCAAATGCTGTAATTGCATCGGTAAATCCCTTGCGGCGTGAGAGACGTGCCGCACACAAGATGCGAAATTCTTTTTGCCGATCTACAGCCGTACGTGTGCCCGGTGTATAAAAATGCGTATCCACGCCATTGGGGATATGGAGAAACATCTGTGTTGGTGCACTCATAGCGGCAAGCTCTTTGAGTCCCTGACTATTTGTCACAACATGTGCTGCCTCGCGCCACACGCGTCGCACCAGCGGCCGTAAAATTCCATAGATCTGCATAAAGCGCTCACTATACCCCGGCACATCAGCGCCACGCAATGATACGATGTATGGCAATCCACGGCGCTTCTTCATCAAGAGCGACAGCACGCCACACGGCACAGCAAAAAAGCTGTGCGTCATGTCATAGCGCTGCTGTCGAGACAATCGCAATCCATACCGCAGTGCGCGCCAACTGTACATGAGGAGTTGTCGTTTTGTCTGAAAGTTGAGCTGATGCGACTTCTGTCCAATAGGAACGTAGTGAATCGTCACACAACCACCAATCTTTTCACTATAGTAACGATTATCCACTGCTGAGGTCACAACATCTACACAGACATCACCACGTTGCGCAAATTCTTCCATGATATATTTTGTGGCATTTGCCGCACCCCCACCCAGTGGTGGATACTCATAGTTGAAAAACAAGATTTTTTTCATACGACATCAGTACAATTTTTTCCGCCCACAGAATACATTCCTCCAGCTTCTGAAAGCCCCATCACGCTTTCCTTGCATTATTTTACCTACCCGCCAATGCAGTACTACACTCCACGCTTTCATCTTGTATTGTATCACACCCCCCTTCTGCCCAAAAAAGATTTACTGTCGCACAGTAGACTGTACCGCATAGTTCATACGCTTACGCGATGTGTAGTAGGTTTTCATCATAATATCTGTTAACAATCCAAAAACAAAAAACTGCACACCGAGCACAACAAGAAACACGCCCATTAATGGCCAGATTCGTTCTGCGATCGACGCGTGAAGCAAGATTTTTTCTACAGCCATCCACCCGAGAATCACAGTGCCTAGAAACATAAAACTCATCCCTATAGCACCAAAAAAATGAATTGGGCGCGATGCATATCGTCCCCAAAACCACAGCGACACCATATCCACAAAGCCCTTCACCGACCGCTTCCAATTATACTTTGTCACACCATGTACACGTGGATGGTGCGTTACCTTCACTTCACCAACACGATAGCCATCCAATTCCAGTAGCGCTGGGATAAAGCGATGCATTTCCCCAAAGAGATCAATGCTCTTCAGTGCTTGTGCATTGTATGCCTTCAAGCTACAGCCAGAATCATGAATAGAATCATGGAGCAAGATTTTGCGCAGTTTATCCGCCGTGCGTGAAAAAATCCTCTTACTCAGTGAATCCTTACGCTCATAGCGCCATCCCGATACAACATCATACCCCTCACGCATCTTTGCAAGAAGCAATTCAATATCTGACGGATCATTTTGCAAATCTCCATCCATTGTGATAATGACCGTACCGCGCGCTGCTTTAAATCCTGCGTCAAATGCCGCCGTCTGCCCAAAATTCTTGCGCAAGCGTACCAAAGTCAGCGGAGAAAGCTTTGCACAGGCCGCTACCGTGCCATCACGTGATCCGTCATCCACAAAAATCACCTCGTACGACTTGCCGATTTTCTGACATGCCGCAATAATACGCCGATGCAACTCCTGCACATTCCCCTCTTCATTATATACTGGCACAACAACGGAGATGTCGATGCTCTGTTCTTGCTTGTCCATAAATACATGAAAAAATTAAATACGTATGTCTCTGCTATTTTTATGGTACCATGGAGCACCAGCGTTCACAATACTCCACACCTTTCCTACACAACACACACTGTCGCACAGCCACCCTCACTGTAGCCAGCATAGTGGCAGCATTAAAATCCCGCACGTAATCCGCGACCAATACCGTAATAGGTAAATCCCGCTGTCTTCATTTCTGCAGGATCATAGAGATTACGCCCATCAAAAATCACGGGATTTTTGAGAAGTTTTTTTACACGTGTCATATCAATAGTACGATACTCTTTGGTTTCTGTTGCAACGATCAGCGCATCGACACCGCGTAATACGGCGTACTTATCCGCATCTTCATATGTCACACCACGATTGTCTTTGAGGTAGACGTGTCGCGCCTCATCTATCGCCATCGGATCATAGGCACGTATTTTTGCGCCATGTGCTGTTAATTCATTGACAATCGTGATTGCTGCAGACTCGCGCATATCATTGGTATTTGCCTTAAATGCCAAGCCCCATAGTGCAAACACCTTTCCCTGAATATCATTTTTAAAATGCGCCAACACTTTTCGCGCCACTAACTTTTTTTGAAATGCATTCACGTCCTCAATCGCACGAAAAAGACGAAGGTATTCTTCCGGTAAATGATGTTCCTCTGCAAAGCGCACCAACGCCTTCACGTCCTTTGGAAAGCAACTTCCTCCATAGCCACAGCTGGCATGTAAAAATTGATCGCCGATACGCGGATCACTGCCAATGCCCTCTGCAATATGCTTCACATCTGCACCCAACACATCTGCCAATCCCGCAATGGCATTGATGAACGATACCTTCATCGCAAGGTTAGTATTGCCAGTATATTTTGTAAGCTCTGCGTCACGCACGCCCATCACATAAAATCGATCCTGTCGCATCATAAATGGCTTGTAGAGTGCATACATTTTCTTTGCTACCGCTGCATTACTTGTGCCCACAATCACGCGGCTCGGTTCCATCATGTCCTTCACTGCGCGCCCCTCCGCCATAAACTCTGGGTTGCTCACCACGTGAAAAGTGATACGCTTTTTGCGCTTACGTAACTCTTCACGAATGATATTTCTCACGCGATCAGCTGTGCCGACTGGCACGGTGGATTTGTCTGCCACAATCAGCGGCGCTGTAATCCGCCGCCCAATCTCGCGCGCCACGCTTTCTACATACTGCAAGTCTGCACTGCCATCAGCACCCGGCGGTGTCCCCACGGCGATAAACACAATCTCGCTGTCGTTAATCACGTCATCATAATCTGTTGTAAAGTGCAATAATTTTCGCTCCAGTCCCGACGCCACAAGATCATCCAACCCCGGTTCATTGATCGGTACCTGCCCCTTGCGTAAGCGGTCAATTTTTTTCTTGTCCACATCCAAACAGTGCACATAATTACCCATTTCTGCAAACGCTGCAGCAAGTGGTAGTCCCACAAAACCAATTCCAATAACGCCAATTTTCATAGTAGTAGATCTGACAATATGTTATCCTACATAGCAATGTCTTTCAGTATACTCCTTTTCTTCACACACACAAATCCTCACATTATGGTATAATGAAGGTCTATGAAACACATCGCACTAATCATCGCATGGACGCTCCTTGGCAGTGCTATTCTCTTGCCACAACATAGTACACATGCGAGCTATACGGATGAGGGCATCGCATTCTACGCCTACCCTGATCACACCGTCGGCACGCAATATCAGGCGGAAGGAGTAGCTTTTTACGCATTTGCCGCACAAGCAGACGGCACCGTGCCCGTCCACCGCTTTGTCAACACTACAAACGGCGATCATTTCTACACTGCAGACGAAAACGAAAAAAATACTCTTATTGCACAGCACGCAGACATCTACACCTATGAAGGTATTGCATTCTATAGCTATATCTCCGATCTACACGATGCACAGCCTATCTACCGCTTCGTCAATCATACGAATGGTGACCACTTTTACACCATTTCTCAAGAAGAAAAAGATTACATTACCCAACACCTCTCTACTATCTACGCATCAGAAGGCATTGCTTTCTATGCCTATCCACATAAGGCGGCTGGCACTACCACCGTATACCGCTTCATTAACCACGCTAATGGCGATCATTTCTATACTGCTAACGATGGTGAGGCTGCGACACTGGACAACGCCACTAAAATGGCCAATCATACCATCTATCGCTTCATCAATACTACTACAGGGAATCACTTCTATACTGCTGACGAAAATGAAAAGCGCACTCTCTTGCAAAACCGCACACCATACCGCTATGAGGGCGCAGCATTTTATGCGTTTCGTGATCCAAAAAATAATGCGCAACCTGTTTATCGTTTCAATCACACCATCACTGGTAATCACTTTTACACCATCAGCACACATGAAAAAGATCAATTGAGTTCTACAGCATCTGGCTATATCTATGAAGGTGTTGCATTCTACGCCTACCCCACGCCAACTGTAGGCACACTACCTGTCCATCGTCTCTATAACACCCGCGATCACTTCTACACCATCAACGACATAGAAAAACACTACGCCCTCATCGGCAATACTGGTCCACTCATTTCTGTCGGTCTGTGGCACTACGACCGCTCTGCCATGCAGCAAAATCCTTTTGAAATTAACGCTAACAAGCCTTATAACATCCGCGACAAGAGTGGCGCGATCATAGCGCAAATCGGTGGTAGCACGCGCACAAAAGTCACTTACGATGGTGGTGGAAGTCTCAAAGTTTACTCGTCCATCAGCGATCGCATTATTGATGAAAAAGTCACTTTTGACGCTGCTGATGGTGATAATGCCACGATGATCTTTGACGTGCATCGCCCACAGTCCTCTTACGATCATTACCGTGGATCCATCACTGTGCGCTACTACAGTGGACGTGACATCATTGGCGGTACGACAAATAGCGTTAAGCAGATTTGGGTAATCAATACCTTGCCGATGGAGCACTACGTATGGGGTATGGGCGAGATGACCGGCACCGGACCATTTGAACATAGCAAGGTCATGACAACGATGTTCCGCACTTACGGAAAGTGGTACGTAGATTATGCTACAAAGTACGCTCCGTTGGGATTCAAGATTCGCTCTGATAGCGGTTCGCAAATCTACCGTGGCTATGACTGGGAACAGAAATATTCCACTATCCGCAAAGCAGCAGAGGCAACCCGTGGCGTCATTATGACATCACGTGGCGAAACAGCACTCACGCCATATAGCTCTTGGAGTGATGGTCGTACGCGCAGCTTTGAGGAGCGCTGGGGATCAAGACTATATCCATGGTGCCAATCCGTCAAAGATCCCTATGGCAAACACGCCACAAAATCCACATCTACACTAGAGACTGAGGGTAATCACATGGTAGGCCTTATTGCACACGGATCTCTTGCTCTTGCTCGCGATCATGGATGGAGTTACGCACGCATTATGCGTTACTACTACAAGGATATCGCACTCGATGCTGCATACTAATCAATCTTTATTCCTGCATGACTATGCTACGAAAAAATCTACGCCCTATACACATCCTCTACACGGCACTCACCATAGCTGTCATTATCGTGCTCTATTTTGTAATCACTGTTTTCAGCGCCCGTGACCGTGACGTTTTCGTCACACCACCTACAGACACAGCACCACCATCACAACATGACGTGCCAGTAGAAACCCCTGATGTGCCTATTACGCACAACGATCTAGATCCGCAATCTATCGTAGAACAAGAGCCACAAGATACCGTCCCTCCCGCTACTACATCACCATCCACAGCCTATATCAACATCACCCCACCAGATTGTGCACGTGAATGTGAGCCGTACAAACATGACGCAAAGGAGCTTCGTTATTGCAGAAATGCCTGCGGTCTTTCTTCTAGTGATTCCATCACACATTGCGATGCACACAATGGACTACCAAAGGACTACTGTCTCAAAGACCGTGCTATCGCACAAAAAGATATAACCATCTGCGACGAAATTGATGATGGTGGAATCAAAAAAACGTGCATTACACGTCTACAACAAGAATTTATTGAAAGTCTGTAACACAACATCACCTCCTGCTATGCCTTGGCACATGAACCACTTCAACAAAGTGTATATCTACACTACTCTTTCCCGCAAAACATATTTTCAGCGCGCAATGACACAAATACTTTCCTGCGCTTCTACCGCCGCTATTGTTTTTGCATTATGTATTCCACATACCCACACAGTAGCTGCTGAAGAACTCCCTCAGCGCCCATTCAATCACGCTACCCATCCAGCACCGTATCGAGATGGTGAGGTTATTGTACGCATGCATGATACTGCCATCAAGAAGTTTCACGCGGCTACACGCAAAGAAATTGGCATATCTGCATCTCCACATGACATCACTGCGCATGCAAGTGATAAGATTCTCTCCTCTCTTAAGGCTGCCGCAAAAACTGATGCCCTGCAAATCCGACATTCTTTTACTGATCTCAATATTGTCATTATTGCAGCGGAAGAGGAAAACACCGAGACGCTCATTGCGCGACTCTCTGCAAGTGCCGATGTAGCCTATGCCGAGCCCAACTATATCAAGACGCCAGCATTTAGTCCAAATGATCCGTATTTCATTGCGGGTTACCAGTGGTACCACCAACAGTCCACGAATAGTGATATTGATAGCACAGAGGCGTGGGATATTGAACACCCTTCTGCAACACCTACAACTGTAGCATTTATTGATAGCGGGATCCTCCATGACAATCCTGAGTTGCACGGAAATCTCTGGACAGCCCCTCACTGTAATCCCGCAATGGATGCAACATGCCCAAAGCATGGCTGGGATTTCGCCGATGATGACCATGATCCCTATGATACATCCACACACCCTGACTTATATGGTCACGGATCAATGGTAGCTAGTATTTTTGCCGCCATTACGAACAATGCTACCGGACTTGCCGGTATGAGCCGCTATAATACTGGCAAAATTATGGCGTTACGATTTGACCTCACCCTAGCATCAGAATTGCAAGCAATTGCATTTGCCAAAACACACGGCATTAAGGTGCTTAATGCCAGTTTTGGCGGACCATCCTATGCAAGATCAGAATATGATGCCCTTTCTACATTTGATGGCGTAGTCGTTACTGCTGCAGGCAATGGTGGCAATGACAGAGTTGGCGACAATGTTGATGTCACTCCGCAGTACCCATGCAATTACGATCTCTCTAACATCATCTGCGTCGGAGCATCTACAAAAAATGACACTTTGGCATCATTTTCTAATTATGGTACATCTGTAGACATCGCTGCACCAGGTGAAAGTATTGTAGGCACTATAGAAAATAACACCTACTACACCGGCGACGGTACCTCCTATGCCGCCGCATTTGTTTCAGGTGCTGCCGCAATGATTTTCGGACACAAGCCCTTTCTCTCTCCCACAGCAGTACGCGCCATCATCCTTGCAAGTAGTGATCATCCGGCTTCTCTAGAAAATACTGTAGCATGCAACAGACGACTAAATCTCTACACTGCCTTGCGCGCTGCACAGTCCGGTACCATTCCAACAGAGTCATGCGCGACAACACCCATTTACCGCTTTTGGTCTGCTGCGACACAAGGGCATTTCTACACAGCAAGCATTACTGAGCGTGATGCTGTCATTGCAACCTACCCAGACCACATCTGGCGCTATGAGGGAATTGCCTTTCTTGCTTTCTCGCAGCAACAAGCAAACACTACGCCGATCTACCGCTTTTGGAGTACTGCCCAGCAACATCATTTCTATACAGCTTCACAAGAAGAGCGCGACGCCGTTATTGCGCAGTATGATCCCTACATATGGAACTATGAGGGTATTGCCTACTATGCTTACCCCTACCCTCTCGCGCAATCCACGCCGGTCTACCGCTTTTGGTCTGACACAAAACAAGGACACTTCTATACAGCGAGTGCCCCTGAACGCGATACTGTTATTGCGACATATCCCGATCACATCTGGCGCTATGAGGGAATCGGATGGCACATCCCATAGCACTATCTATTTAGTTTTGAAAGCATTTCTGTGCAAATGTGTTGTATACGCCGCCACCGTCAACACATTTTTTTGCCTCTGCAGCAATCCTTTCCATGTCTGCATCACTCACGGAAGACGTCTCTTTTTTTTCGGATGCATGCCCTGCTGTTGCAGTAGCCTCTGCAGAAGTGCCTTGCTCTTTCGGCGATACATGTTCTGATGATACTGCTTGCGATGCATGCTCCACCGGATCTGATTGTGACAAATCATTCCCTGGTGCGGTGGCGGCTGACTGTGGCTCTGCATGATCTACAACTGACGATGCGCCATCCTGCGATGCATCAAGCGACGTAGTGTCCCCTGCGTTTTGCGGAGCGAAGATGTCTTTTTTTTGTGGTGTTACAGACACCGGATCGCTGCTACATCCCATAACTATCATGGCGCCAATACCACCAACTAAAATCCATAAATACCTCATAGATTGCATGATACTAATTTACGCATACACTCTATCCTAGATAGATACTTTTGTACATAGCTACCGCGTATACACATGATATCCAACACCCTCATAGTTCCAAATACTGTCATCATATGCTGCAATAACCTGATCACGCTCTGCGGTACTAATGGTATAGAAGTGTCCGCTATACGCCGCACTCCAAAAGCGAAAGAGTGCCGTTGTCCCAGTGATAGAAGTACGCTGTGCGCAATACGCCTCACCCTCATAACGCCACACATTGTCCGCATATGATGCCATGATATAGTCACGCTCCTGTGTAGAAATGGTATAAAAGTGTCCGCGAAAAACGTCACTCCAAAAACGATACACACGATCTCCCTGGCACTGTGCTAGAGGAAATGCGCGAAATGCCACGCCCTCATACCGCCACTGCTTCGCAGCGTACGTTTCCATAATGTGATTACGCTCTTGTTGATTAAGTGTATAGAAGTGATGACCAAAAGTATCACTCCAAAAACGATATACTGGATGTACTACACTGTATGATGGCGCATACTCAAAAGCACCAATATCTGGCACACCACTGCGCAAGCGATAATCATAATCATACGTCATGTCAGAGCTCATGCCCCTATCAATACCAACAGATGTTGCGCCAATACGAAAATCGCTATCTGTAAAACCCTCCGTGCCACTCACCGTACCATCTGCATTAACAGCGCTGCTACTGTCCATGTCGGTTACTGTGTGTAGTGTATAGGTGTCCCAGTTGAAATACATCCCCTTACTGTCATCATTGACAATATTATTGCGTAGTACACCCTTTTTATGCTCTTCAAAAATTTGGTGATCTTGATTTTGCGTAATGATGTTATTGATCACTACTGCAGATGCTGCAGAGCTTTGGATAAAAATACCACCACCACTTGCCGCATTCACTGCCGTGGATGTTGGCACAGTGTTGCGTACAATAGTGTTTTGCTCTACCCTTGCTGTCACGCCTGCTAAAAGTGCCACGCCACCACCGATGAATGCTGTATTATCACTGATAGTGTTATTATAAGCCTGCATGGTCGCATGTGTTGCATGGATGCCACCACCCACGCGTCCATCCTGTTGTGGCAAGCTATTTCCTCGAATTGTATTATGCGCAATCGTCGCTACTGCCTGCTCAGCAATAACAATTCCTGCACCACCACGATCTGCATAATTCGACTCAATGATATTTTTTTCAATGGTTGGCACAGACCTATCATAGATGGAGATGCCGCCACCATAACCAGAGCCTACAGAAATATCCCTCTCGTGCGCACTATTATTTGTGATAGTGTTATCGCGGAGTAATGCGCCGCCACCCTCACTTTCAATGTGAATCCCACCACCATATGCGGCACTATTACGGTCAATCGTATTGCCATCAATCACTGCATTCACGCCCACGCGCAGCGAGATTGCACCCCCAGCAAATGCTGCAGTATTTCCGCGCATGGTGTTGTTAACAACTTGTGGCGATGAATGGCTGTCCACAAAAAGTGCACCACCACTCGACAGTGCATTGCCACTCACTGTGTTATCTGTAATTGTATTGCCATAGATGAGTGGATGGGAATTCAAAACTACCATAATCGCACCTCCAAAGCGCACAGCAGTATTACCGGTAATCGTATTGTTGCGTACTACACCGTTCACACGATCATTCATCAAGATTGCACCGGCATCCATAGTTGATACATTGCTTATAATATTGCACTGCTCTACGATGCCATCCGTATTGTACATTGTAACGCCGCCACCACGTCCCTCACCACTACGACCGCCACGAATTGTAAAGCCCGACAGACGTGCGGAATGCGTACCATCAAATCTAGTGTCAGCAAAAAGTACCACCGTATCACGTCCGCCACCATCAATAACCGTGTGCGCTGCACCATCCGTAGAAATGACTGCAATATTTTTACGGATACTAATATTTTCACGATAGATACCCGGTGCCACTATAACACGATCGCCTGCCTGCGCAGCTTTAATAGCTGCACCAATGGTACTATAGCCACCTTGCGGCACATGTAAATCAGCGGCACACACGTCCTCTGCTGTTGCACTACACAAAAAAATAGCGCTCAGAAATATGATCGTATAAAATATGTTTTTCATTTTTTCTGTGTATCTATTTTTGAATATATTATCTCCTATAGCATACCTATAAATACGACATCAAGCAACCCTTCTTTCTCTGGGCTGACTTGAAGTATAGCGGATTTCTAGACTATGTGCTATGAGAGCCTACCTCATCCCATACCACGCAATACCTTCATAGTTCCAGATATCTTGCGGATAGGTGTTTTGAATGTATTCCTTCTCTGCTTGACTAACGGTATAGAAGTGAACGGCATGGGCCTTTGAGTAGAATCTATACAGAGGTGTGGTGAAAGATTGCGGTGTTTTGTGTGCATACCATGCAATACCTTCATAGGTGAATTTTGCTTCAGGGTATTTATTGTTGATGAGTTCGTTTTTCTCCTCTTCAGAGATGGTATAGAAATGCTTTCTACTAGCCAGAGAATAGAAACGGTGGATCGGCGCCATACCCGGAAGACTATCACTAATCGCATTATAGGCAACACCTTCATAGTTCCAGGTGCGGGGTGGATAAGTGGCAATGATATGGTTTTTCTCTACTTCAGAGATGGTGTAGAAGTGTGCTTGAAATTCTTCGGAGTAGAAGCGATAGATAGGTTGATTGTCTGTGTACACAAGATAGACCTGATATGTTCCCGTGCGACTATCGCTCCAGACAATTCGATTGCCGGACAATCTAGAATTCCAAGATACCGCCCCATGAGTAAGTCGTTTCTCTTTTTAACGTACTAGATCGTACATATAAATATCACGACTCCCATGACGATTATCATCCCATGTGATGATATTACCGGAGATGGAGGGATTTTTCTTTTCATATGTATCCGTAGTAACTTTTTTTTCTGTGTTTGTAGAAAGGTCATACATGTAGAGGTCCCAGTTGCCACCACGATAATCCTCCCACACAATGATATTGCCAGAAACAGCTGGAACGATCTGTCTACTAGTATGTGTGCTAATCTTTTTTTCTGTATTTGTAGCAAGGTCATACATATAGATGTTCGAATTGCCATTGCGCTCATCCTCCCACACAATGTTATTGCCAGAAATAGCTGGTTTAGACTTTTTACTGGCATACGTACTAACCTTTTTTTCTGTGCCTGTAGTCAGATCGTACATATAAATGTCCGGATTACCCGCCTCTCTCCGATCCTCCCATACAATGATATTGCCAGATATTTTTGGATAAAATGGAACTGCGAGACCTCCCGTAATACGCGTTTCTGTTTTCGTAGTAAGATCATACATATAAATACTGCCGAAGAAGCCATCTCGAAGATCTTTCCAAATAATTTTGTCGCCAGAGATACTGGGATCTCTCTGAGATTCCACATCCGTTGTGATACGCGTTTCCTCTCCGGTTGTCAGGTCGTAGAGATAAATATCTCCATTCCCGCTACGATATCATTCCAAACAATTTTATCACCAGAAATTGCAGGATTATAATGATCCACTCCATCATTAAGAGTGATACGCATTTCCTGCGCCCATGTTGACTGTCCGATGAAAAAGAGTGTCGGGAGAATAAAGAGGCATAGTTTCTTCATTTTTTTGTCATTAAAGACATTAAGATTATAATCGTATTGTTCTCTAGAGCATAAACAGCTCATGATGAGCTGTTTATTCTTTCCTTATTGTAACGCATGCCACGCCACTCCTTCATAGTTCCAAATATGGGGTGGATAGGTGGCAATGATGTGGTTTTTTTCACTTTCCGATGCCGTATAGAAGTGCACAGCACTATTCTCGGAATAGAAGCGATGCAGCGGACGTGTTGCAGCAGCGTTCTTTTGGTGTGCGTACCAGGCAACACCCTCATAAGTAAATTGTGCTGCCGGATATGCTCCGCCAATGAGACGGTTCTTTTCCTCTTCAGAGATGGTATAGAAATGCTTTCTACTAGCCAGAGAATAGAAACGGTGGATCGGCGCCATACCCGGAAGACTATCACTAATCGCATTATAGGCAACACCTTCATAGTTCCAGGTGCGGGGTGGATAAGTGGCAATGATATGGTTTTTCTCTACTTCAGAGATGGTGTAGAAGTGTGCTTGAAATTCTTCGGAGTAGAAGCGGTGAACGGGCTTGGGAGTAGCTACTGGCGGTTCCACAGCTGTAGGAGAAAAGTCTACAAGAAAGATGTCTGCACCTCCATGTCGAAAGTCCTTCCACGCCAGCCGATTTCCAGAAATTGTTGGCTCAGACTGCTCTTCTGCATTGGTTGTGATGCGCGTTTCTTTGGCAGTTGCAAGATCATAAAGATAAATATCGAGATTGCCATTGCGATTGTCTGTCCATGCCACCTTATTACCAGAAATTGCCAGATCTCGTAGGTCCGTTGTTGTATTTTTTGTTACCTTTACTTCTGTTTTTGTATCAATGTCATAGACGTAGACATTGTACCGCCCTGTTCCATTTTCGTTATATCTGTACGCCACCTTATTACCAGAAATTGCAACAAAGTCCATACGATCTCCCTTGTCGCTAATCAAGGGATACGTTGTGACACTAGTGAAGATATTATACAGCCGTAGTAGCCCATTGGGATTGCTGGTTGTATCAGACCATACAACGTAGTTGCCAGATATTGCGGGGCGTTCCTGATATTTCCCCTCGGAAGTAACAAGTCGCTTCTCCGTGTTAGTGGCAAGGTCATACATATACACAGCGGACCCTATCGATCCATCTCGATAGTCCTGCCATACAATCTTATCTCCGTCAATTTTTGGATACACTTGCGATTTGGTATTGGTAGTGATACGTTTTTCAACATTTGTAGCTAAATCGTACATGTAAATATCCTGATTTCCATTACGCCAATCCGTCCATACAATCCGATTACCAGAAATAGAGACATCATCCTTTCTACTAGCAACATTTGTAATGCGTCTCTCTTTTTTTGTTGTAAAATCATACAAATAAACCTCTGTATCTGTTTCGCTTGAATGACGATTGTCAAGCCATACAATTTTATCCCCAGACAACGATGGGCTATATTCCCCAAAAAAGCCGGATGTCAATCGTACCTCTTGAAATTGCGCCTGTGCGTCGCGCACGGAGAACAAAGCAGATGCACAAAAACAGATGATGGGCGCAAAGATTAACCACCGTATACCATTTCGTACTATCTATCTACATTATCATAATATCATAGAAAAAAATTTTCGCAATACATTATATTTTTTGATTCGCACTGCGACGCTGCTGTACAGTACACACGTGATCAAGAAGCGCCGTAGCCGTACGTTCCCCAACAACACTGCCGTGCACATAGTTGCGTACACGCTCTGCTGGTGCACCAAGATCAAATACTATAAGTGGCATCTGCATCTGCATTACCTCTTCTGCCGTGTAAGAAAATGTCTCCGGCCAAATGGATGGGATGATAAATACATCAATTTTATAGTGCTCGGTAAGCGATACAATCTCACCTTGCTTAAAAACACCGTGTACCGTCAATGCCTTACTGCGCATCTTAAGCGCCAGGTGTCCGATAACGACAATCTGCACCGGCAAGCATCGTTGCTCAATCTCCCGCACCATATCACGCACAATATGCGAACCCTTTTGATAGTTAATGCCTCCCAAAACGCCAACGACTACTTTCTGTTCGGCAGTTTTTGGTACAATCTTTGGCTGCTCCGTAATGTAATGCACCTCATGCGGTATAATCGTTATGCGACTCAGAATATCAGGATATGCGCGCACCATAATGTCCTTTGACGACTGTGAAAAACACACGATGGTGTCCATGGATTGTAAAAACGCGTGCCACTGCCTGCGCCATGCCCGCACATTCTTCTCGCTACTGTACATGCGAAAATCTCCCTTATTGCGTGCCATGCATCGCATGCACACCTCTACATCCTGTGGTACACCGCAGTACACACCCTGATCATTCAATAAATTGAAACTCGGACACACCGCATAAAAGTCGTGCACCAAAAACGTACTTCGTGCCTTCGTGCGTGCAATCATTGCTGTAATCCATGTCAACACTGTACACGGTGATGGATGTGACACCACCTGGCTCACCACAATCTCATGCATTGGCACCTGCGCCAAAACCCATGTAAACTCCTCCAGCGTTGCCGCCTCTACAGTGCCATGCTGCGCCTCACTATAATATGTTAGATGATAGACATTTTGTGTCACATTATAGCTCACCACAATCGCCACATTGCCCGCTTTCACAATCTCCGCCACACGCTCTTTCGTGTAAGCATTTGCACCACCGCCCAACTCGTGGTCAATATACAGCACTGTTTTTTTGGCACACACATTAGTGATAATCCACAATAGCAACACCATACGTATGCCTCGCAATGGATCCGCGGTGATAAACTTCTGTATCATCCGATCATATCCGGGATAACGCTTATTGAGTGTGCGTAAATTACGCGCCAAGAGCTCTTGCTTCTCTTGTGATAGAAACGATCCACCATGCTTGTGATAGATAAAAAGATTGGGCACCACAACATTGGTAAATCCTGCAGCAATGGCACGCTGGCACCAATCATTTTCCTCCGCATATCCGCGCCCAAATGCCTCTGCATCAAATGTGCCGATACGGTCATATGCTGCCTTGTTCATCGCCATGCAAAAGCCCATTCCTGTCGGCACCGTAATCCACTCCTGTGGTACAAGTTTCTGAAAAAAGTGGTCCACCTGCGCAACCGTAGCATTACATAGCATCGCATTATTGGTGATGATCTCTGGAAAACTAAAAATTTCACCGGCATTGGTCATTGGCGTAGCGCTGGCGATGGTAGCATCTTCTATAATTGGACGCAGCAAACGCGATAGCCATCTGGGCGGCACTTCCGTATCCGTGTTGAGCACTACACAGTGCGACCGTGCCTGTGCCATGCCGGCATTTACCGAACGAACAAACCCCACATTTTCCGCATTACGTTGCACAATGATCTCTGCAGACGGATAGCGCTCTGGTAATTGTGCTACAAACGACATCACCTGTTCATCCGGTGATGCATCATCAATCACAATCACACGATATGGCATGTCAGTATGCGCCACAATACTGTCAAATAGCGGTGCAAGATACTCATAGCCATTGTACACTGGGATGATGATATCGATCGGTGGGCCATCATATGACATAGGTACATCACGCGACGTCGTGGGTCGTACCACCTCACGTACGTGCTTCATGTGTGCGGGAATTTTATGTCGCATGCGGTAATGATCGTACTCCTCTCGTGACGCCACACCCTTACCATAACGCACGAAATAATACAGTCGTCGCACTGTACGCACAATACCCTCGCTGCGTATTGTTGCAAAAAAGGATCGCACCAAGTAGAGATATTTTTTTACCTGTCGCCTACTCACCATAGTGTTGATAATTTATTTTTTCCATCGTGCCCATCCCGCAGACACATATTTTGCCGCAAACCGCTGTGGTTGCGTGAGTGCAAAACGTACTTTCTCATACAGTTCTTTTGCCTTCCAAAATGGCGACTGGTGCATCTGCGCAATCACTGCATCTCGCTCATGCACGCGATCCATCACAGCTCCCTTCGCATGCATCGCCGCCACATGCGCGGCAAGCACTGCCGTAATCGTCCCACGACGCGATGCCTGCGCCGTGGCAAAGACACGTTGCAGCGTCGCACAGTAGTTTTCCTTTGTAAACATGCGTGTCACAAACGCTCTACCGTTTTCCCCGTAGCGCTGTACAAGATCGGGATGCGCAGCACAATGCACTATATGTGCTGCAAGTGCATCCACATCGCCCGGTGCATACAGCAACCCATTCTCCCCATCCCGCACCAGCTCCGGCGTCGCGCCAGATCGCGCACCGATCACCGCCTTACCGCACAACATCGCTTCCACTGGCGTGCGCCCAAAACCTTCAAACACTGAGCATGTCAGTACCACATCCGCCTGATCATACACATCACGCACCGTTTTTACATAGCCAACAAAATGCACCTGCGCACTAACACCTTCCTTCTCCACCAACGTACGTACCTTTGTCGCATAATCTCGATCCTCTTCCCCGCCGACAAGTGCCAGCTCCACCAGCGATCCACGCCGGATTGCCGCAGCCACAGCAGAAACGGCATCATGCTGCCCCTTACCCTCTGCCAAATTGCCTACAACCACAATTTTCAGTGCATTCTCATCCATGAAAAAGCGTTGCGCGTCCGCCGACGGCGGCATCACCTCTACCATCTCGCCACCCACTACATATTTTCCAGACGGTCCAACATGCTCCTCATAGTATGCCTGCAGCGCCTGCGAACTGAACAGCACTGTATCTGCCATATCCGTGATGAATCGCAAGCGGTCACGACTATCGTCCAAAAATACTATTCCATGCTCCACGCACCCAAACTCCGACACGCGCCAAATATGTGGAATCCCCAAAAGCCGCGCGGCAAGCGCACCTTCATCAATCACTGATGTGCTCGTGACCACCAGATCGGTATTGACGTTGGCAATGCGCGACGCCACCGCAATCGCCGCGTGAAAAATCGTACTACGATAGAATTGCTCGTCACCGGTAAACGCCCGCGTGCTCCACGGCAGCGGCGTCACATCATAACTGATCGGGAGATCTGTACAATCCTCCACAAAAAACCCGTGCGCCGGCAAAATGACATGCGGCACAATACCGTGCGGCACCATGTGGCGGATCATGTCTTTGAGTGATTTCTCCGCACCATACCGATTGGCGGAATGCGATACAAACGACACCATTGTCAACTCTCTGTGCGGTATGAATAGTGCAAAATGTTCTTCGTGCGCCAATACGTCCGGCACAGCGTCGGGATTGATTTTCACAATACGATTAGCGCGCTCCACAACCGCAAAACACGCATGCGCACTCAGACGCTCGCGCCCCAGTGCGCGATGCACCGCCGCCAGCGACACACCAGTACATGTGAGATAGGTATCGCGATCCCACGCCGCCACAGCATCCTCCACGGACGCACACGACACTTCCCGCGTGGACACGGTGAAATAGTGTGTGCGCACAAGGTGATAAAAGTCGCTCCGATCCGCGCTCGCCGCATCGCTCTTCCACTGAGCACGTTGATCGCGATAGATCACGTGTGCGTGCTTGCGTAACACCTTTTCGCACCGTGCCTTGTCCCACCGTTGATAAAATAGCGCTGCATTGCGATCAATGTGGTCACTGCGTCCCGACGATTGACTGTGGTAATGTCGACCAGGCGCATCTACAAACGCAAATGTCGCACCGCGCTCAATGGCCCGTAAGAAGAGATCTACATCCTCATGTCCATTCCGATAGCCCGTAAAAAACCCCCCTAACTTCTCCCACATGTGACGACGCATCAAAAAACAGTACCCCGACGGCAAAAAGACATCGCCCTTGTCAAAAGCAAACAAAGTCTGCACAGTGTCTGCAGGACCAATAGTACACTGCAAGCCATAGATAACCCCGGGAATATTAGGAATGATCTGAGAAAGCCCTACAACATCTGATTTTTTTTCACACAGTGCCACAAGTAGTGTTGCATCAATCTCCGTATCATCGTTAAGAAAAATAAGATTGTCTGTTTTTGCTTTCTTGGCACCCTTGTTGCAATTTTCAGCAAAGCTCCCACCACTTTGTACGATCACATGAAATTGATCTCGCGGGATTGTTGCTAGACATTTCTCCAACAAGTCATCCCGATCGTGATGCGGGATGATAATGTCGGCAAGGTAAGGTGTGTGTTTCTGTGTCATAAAATACTCTTAATCATCGCCCAAACAGACGCATAACTTTTCCTTTTACGGCAAGATATGTCGTACGCAACGCCCAAAATTTGGAACTTTTGATCACGTCGTTTTCCCATTCCAGCGCGGCAATACGATGATCTTTTTCCACGAGAAGCACCTTCACCGTGTCCTTGTCGTCCAAATAGCCGTCGTCCGCAATCAAAGTTTTGTTGTCCACTACCACTGTATCACCCCATAGCGACAAAAACAACTGCTCATTCTCCGTCAAGTGATTGTACCGACCATCGGTTTTACTCTCAAAATGATAGACTACACTCTTCGGACAATATATCACATCCCTTTTGGCGGCGCGCGCACGTAAACACAGATCCACGTCCTCCAAGCCATTGATATAGCGCTCGTCAAAACCGCCGATCTCTGTGAAAAAATCGCGCGCAATGATGAGGCACGCACCAGTCACTGCCTGAAACGCTCTACGTCGATTGACAAATGGCGCATCACTACGTTCCCGCGCATAGATATTGAACGGCAGATGATTATCACTAAACGCAATGCCGGCGTGCTGCACGCTGCCATCCTCATAGAGCAGCTTGGACCCGGCGATGCCCGTTTTTTTGTGTGATGTCATTTCCGCCACAAGCGCATCAAGCCATCCCGCTGTCACTTTTGTGTCGTTGTTGAGAAACACAAGATACTCCCCCGTTGCAGTCTTCGCTCCGTGATTGCACCCTTTGGCGAACCCGCGATTCTCCTCGTTGCGTACCACAACAACCTTTTTGCCAAACGCCGCCAACATCTCCTGCGTTTCATCGTGCGAACCATTGTCCACCACAATGACCTCACAATCGCACGCCGCACCCACGGCAAAAATACTCTCCACGCACTGCTTGGTGAAATGGGCGTTATTATAGACGGGGATGACGATACTGACGCGCATAGATCATGATTTACAACTGCCTCGCAAAAACCTCTTCACAGCTTTTGCAACTTTTACAACAAACTTCTTGGGATTCAGAAAGATGAAGATGGCGTAGTGTTTTACTGTCATATACATCGCACGCAATTTCCAAAATCGTGATGTATACACCACGTGCAACTCCTGCCGTATGCTGTCAATTGTGTGGTGTCTGTTTGCTTAAAAAGCTGAAGGAGTTCCTGCTCAGCTCCATCAGAATATCTATCAACACTCTTTTGATATTTTGTTATAAATTTCATTATTATCGTCTATCTAAATGTATTACGCCCTACCTCTATTTATGCTTGGTATCTTTGTTTTTTTTGGTATTACTTATACTTTTCAAAATACTCAATTAATGCCTTGTCATCATTAATGTCTAGTCCCAACTCACCAAGATATCTGTCTCTTATTATTAAATCATGTTTCTGATAGAATCTCACCAGCGCCGCCTTTATTCTTTCTTGATTATACCTGCTTTCTATATATCTCCTATCTTCCTTTGCTTCCTTGTTAAAGTTAATATGGTTGTGAATTGCAATTGATTTTGGACAGTTACTTAAGGCGAATCCTTTCTTTTGAAGCATTATGGAGTACTCATTATCCTCAAAAGAGCCTTTCATTTTTGGATCAATAGTCATTTTTTTAATGATGAATGATTTCCACATAGTAGCCCCACCTGGAATCCAATCACAAGCTAATTGTTTAAAAGTTGACTCATCATCATATTTTTTCCCTCTGTCAATTAAAGAAAACTCCACAAACTTCTTATCCATTACAAACTTTCCACCATTAAAGTGAATGCTTCCATTAGGAAAAACTGTTTTACAGCAAGCGCCTACAACTTCTTTGCTACTCTCCAAAGTCTCTATTAGGTTTTCAACTGCATACTTAGTAATAATGATATCATTATCTACTGACAAGATATAATCTCCCGTTGCTAAGCTAAATGCTTTATTGCGTCCACCAGCACATCCTAAATTTTCCTTTTCTAATATTAGTTTAATATTATTTTTTTGTTTTGTTAATTTTTTGAGATACTCAACCACATCACTATCAGATCCGTTGTCCAAAATAATAAACTCAAAATCAAAATTGATATTCTCATAAAGAGCCCTAACAGTTTCTTTAGTGTCTTTTAATCTATTCAGGCTTAACATAACCACGGAAAGCTTCCTCTTTTTTATTTTTACACACGGCTTATTGTTACGCTTGGAAAATTTTTTGATAGCACTCATATCACTTTTGAAATCATCAGCTTTGTCTTCTTTTTTCTCTGCCTCAGCTTTCTCTGCTTTCCTCCTAACCGTAATCTTCTGCAAATAATTCTTTAGAGAAAAAAGCAAACTTTTAATAAATTTCCTTGGATTCAAGAACACAAAAACAAGCCAATGCTTCATTGTTAAGTAAAATTCTCTTAACTTCCAAAACTTAGACTCCTGCATTAAGCCTATCTCCTCATTCTTTTGCCTTAAAAGCTCCATATTACTCCTAAGCTCCAACTCTCTAAACCTCTCTTTATTGGCGTTTAAAGCAAAGACCTCCTGCTTTCGAGCAATAACATAAAGAAAATGTTCTTGATATAAATCCTTGTGGTTTTCAATGATATGGCTGGTTAGTTTAAAGGAATTTTTATTGGAGGTTTCCACCTTAGATCCTAAGCGCACATAATAGTTAAATAAAAACTCAGGAATCACTCGCACTAAAGGTCGAATTTTCATAATCCTCAGCCAATGATCCCAATCTTCGAACCCTCTAAGCTTAGGGTCATAGATTCCACCCTCCTCCCAGTCTACTTTGCGAAAACAAGAGGCGGTATGAACTGGGGGGTTAATCAAAGCGTCTCTAATCTCTATATTATCCTTAGCTGTCCAAACCGCATTTGTTGCTCCAAATGACTTTAGCCAACAGCTAACAATGCCCACCTTCTCATCTGACTCAAAAATATTAAAAGCTTTTTCCAAGTAAGTTGGCTCGATTGTATCGTCTGCGTCTAGACAAAGAGTGTACTTTCCTCTTGCCACTTCTATTCCAGCATTACGCGCTACAGAAACGCCTTTATTTTCTTTCAGACGAATTACCTTTACCATCTTCTCCATTTCACTCAAAACCTCTTGCGTTTCTTTATCAGGAGATGCGTCATCCACCACGATAATTTCAATATTTTCCAAAGTTTGTCGCATTGCAGACTCAATAGCGGTTGGCAAAAGTTTGCCTAAATTGTAGCAAGGGATAATAACGGAAAAGTCAAGTACCTTTTTCTTGCTGGCCTTATTCGCTCTTGCTTTTTGAATAGAATCAATTTTACGATTAAGCTCTTTTTCAAACTCCTTTCGTGCTTTAATCTTAATATTTTCTCCCGCCTTATCATTACCTGTACCCCCAATATCTTGCTTGATAAGTGAACTTTTAACCTCTTCATAATAATTAAGATAGTTTTCAATAAGGGGATACTTGTTGAGAATGAAATAATTTAGCAACTCATACCGCTTAAACTTGCTTTTTAGGTGAATATTATCAGAATGAAAATTATGATAAAGGATTAGATTCGGAGCATAAACAAACTGTTCTTTTCCATAATCATAAAATGCATGCATTCTGTATGACAAAATAATTCCCTCATGTCCATATAAGTCATTTTCCATTCCGCCCACTTTTATATAATCATTTTTTCTAATAACCGTATTACCCTCAATATTAATGAAGTATGGAATTTGTTTACTTCCTAAATTGTAGTGCTCTGGTTCGAAATAATGCTCTGTATTCTTTCCAAATTGCTTGACCAATCCTCTTGCTGCAATTATGTTTTTATCCTCCATTAAGCTATCGACTTGTTCTAAATAGTCCTTTTCAACATAGCCATCTGCATCAATACTAACCAATAAATCACCTTTAGCATATAAAGCTAAAACATTTCTACCAATTGCTGGACCAACATTTTCTTTTGAAATAATATGGGTGAGATTTAAATCCTCTAGCTTTTTTTTAGTATTTTCATCAAGTCCATTGTCAAAAACAATAATTTCATAGCTTTGGTATTTCTGGTTTTCAAATGAATTAATGCAACGGATTAAATCATCCGCCTCATTATAAGCAACTATAATTACTGATATTTTAGGATTTGTCTTAATTTCCCCATACTGAAAAACCTCCTTGATATACTTAGAAAAATCATTTAAATTTAAGCTTGGCTTTTTGAAAGACAGCTTAGGTTTGTTTTTAAAGGAGTACTCCATATGTTGCTTTTTGTTAATTAAATCTTTACCAGAAAACACTTTTTTATAAATAATCACCATTATCAAAGTAGTCAAAAGCTATTGGTTTAAATAAATGTTGTAATAGTCTGAGGAAAATAGCCATTTTAAATTACCTTGATTCTCATAGTCAAGACTTTCTAGATTAATGCTTTTCTCAAGAAAAAGATAGCGGAAGTCATTCTCTAAAAGAATTTCTTGTGAGTTATCTTCGGTCGAAAAGTATGTCCTATCCTGACTGATAAAATAGGGCATCATAGCACCTAGGGTATATTTTTTTTCTATTGGAAAAACTAAAACAATTGCCTTATTAGGTTCCAAGTTGCTTGCTTTACTGTTCTCAAAATTAGTGTGTGGTAGAGTGTCTAATAAGAATATATTACTAAAAACAAAAATTAAAAATAACGTAGCCAGCGTTCTTTTTAGTTTATTATTGGTAAAAATATATTCTAAAAATACCACAATGATGATAAAAAAGATAGGTAAGATTGCAATAATGTAGCGCATAATGACATACGGAGCTGATAATGTGACGATCGCTAACCAATTAACAAAAATTATTAACAAAAAACTTCTATTACTAATTATTTTTTTAAGTGAAGAAAGATTTTTGAGACCACCCTTCTCTTTCTTTAAAAAAATAATTAATGAGACCACACAAGCAATAACAAATAAATTTAAAGAAAAATAAAAAACTTGCTCATTAAAAATAGTACTCATTTCACGAAATCTCTCTAGAATTAAGCTAGTCACATCAGTTGAGGTAAGGCTTTCCATCATTCCTGTCTTCATATCATTGGAACGACTAGAAAGAAGAAGGTGCTTCATCGCTTGTGGAAAAATATAAAGACTGACGCCAATACTTATAGCCAATGCTATAAATAGCCCCATAACTCTTCTGTGCTGTCTCGCTAAAATTAATTTTAATATTAAAAAAAATGAAAATGGGACCAATAAAAATAAATAGAAGTAATGAGTTAAAAGACCGCCCACAAAAGATAATGTTAATGCTAGGTGGTGCCAGAACTTTACTTTTGTTGTTTTTAAAAAATAAAATCCAGACAAAATTGTTGCTAAAACAAAAAAAGTTAACATTTCATACATTCTTATAAACAAAGAATTTGAAATTGCCGCAACACTAAACCCCCACATTAAAAAAGCAGCATAAGTTAAAAAAGTATCTTTTATGAAAAACCTTGCTACGAAAAAGAATAGCGCTGATGAGACAATGAACAGTAAAATATTTAAAATAAATCCTCCCCAAAAATTCATCTCTCCATTATCAATGGCGATAACAAATAATTGCAGCACCCAATAATAAAGAGGTGGATGCACATCCTGCCCAGTTTTCTCTGATATCTTACTAAGATTATACTTCGCATCATCATTAACTGTTATGTAATTTAAAAAAAAGTTTTTATCATGCCACTTATTAAGTAAATCTTTATCTAAAAACATTAAGGGCTCATCACCCCCACTAATAAACTGATACGAACACATCTCGTCTATATGAAAGCCATTCCTATTTTTTGCCTCAAAAACCCTGACACCAATCATTAAAGAAAGGATAACTAGAAAAAATAGGACTCTTTTTTGAAAAAGGCTAATCATGAAAAAATAATTTTAAAAAAATTAACTGGAAAAGTTAGCCATTTTATTGGATTTTTTAGTGAGCGAAAAAACAAACTACCAATTTGAAAAGATTTAGAGTGTTCTAGCGCCTCTTTCGCAAGAGATAATTCTTTTAATTGTCTTTCTTTTTGCCAAATCAATTGAATGCCTTCTGATATTTTTTGATCTTTAGCTTGAATTAACTGATTCTTCTCTCTTATCTTCTGATCTTTTTGTTGGATCAATCGAACTTTCTCTAATATTCTTTCATCTTTAGATTGGATTAATTGATTCTTTTCTTCAATTAATTTATCCTTTTCCGCAACTTCATTTTCAAAAATTTTTCCTACATGATTCTGAATTAAAAACCTATCCATTCCTGAGTTTTCTTTATACAAAACAAAGCCACCTTTCATATAATTCCGATATTCACTTGTCCATCCAGGAAAATCTTTAACCCACCTAGCTACAATATTTTTTTCATCCTCCCTTGCCCCGTCATCCAGAAACACAACACCTTTTTCTGAAAGATATTCCTCAAAGAAAGCCATTGCAGGATAGCGAGATTCTTTTTTAATTACCCCCGGAGGCCCATCAACCACAATTACATCGATCTTTTTTTTCTGCAACAGCTTAACAATTTCATCGGTTTTATAATATAGACCAAATGTTGTTTCAACTATCGGTGCATGAACCAATTCAACAAACCCTCCAAGTTTGTTTTTTTTTATTAACTCCTCTGTGTCACTCAACCAATTAGAATCAGAGTCCACCGATACAATTCTAACCTCCACGCCCTGCTTCTTCATTTGCTCAGCGTATTTTGCCAAAACTAGCGTTGTGGCACCCGTTCCTAAATCTAAAATAACCCTAGGTTCTTTTAAAAAGCAAAACTGAAGTATGTCAAAAAGAATATCTTCTGAGATTGCCCAACCTCCATACCGAATTGGAAAGCCCACAAAATTATCCAAAAAAATTTGCCTTCTAACTAAAGAGTCCATTGTTTTAACAAATTATAGTAATTTATTAAAATTTCAAATTAATGATTAATCCACTTGTGCGGTATATCAACAAATCCTCTATACTTACTCTTTACGCCCTTTGCAAAGAATTTTAACGTTGCATAGCTAGGCTTAAAATCATAGTGACGTTGCTCAATATGGCCCCAACAAGCAACATTCACAAAGTACTCCCCTTGTAAAAGAGGTAGGGAGTCGAATGCTAGCGTCAGCTCTGTTTTATCACCTCGCACCTCAATATCATCCATTTGTGTGTTATACCCAAAAACCTGTCCACCAGAAACAGCGTGTACTCCGATACCAAAATTTAACTCTTCAGAAGATCGAATAACCTTATACTTAATTTTCATTGAAATCTTCTCTCCTGTCTCAAAAGCTCTTTTATCAACTCCATCTGCATCCAGGAACTCAACCTTTATGATTTCAGCAGCCTTATTTCTTTCCTTTTCCTCCTTAGCCTTTTTTTCTTCTTCAGTTCTCTTCTTTTCTAAAGCGAGCCGTTCTTTTTCTACATTAGCTATTTTAATCTTATCCTCTCGCGCTTTTCTTGCTCTCTCCTCTGCTTCTTTTTTTGCACGATATTTCTCTTCTTCCAAAAGCCGTTTCTCTTCATCGCTCATATTGTCAAAGACATATTGATCCACTACCTTATTCACATCCCCAATAGAAACGATCTTACCTTGGCGCAACAGCATCGCTCGATCACAGTAGCGACGTACCACATCCACATCATGGGTTACTAGAACAACAGTGCGCCCCATTGCTTTATACTTTCGAAACTCTTCCAGACACTTCGACTGAAAGTTGCTATCTCCTACCGCCAAGACTTCATCCATGAGAAGAATTTCGCGATTAGCGTGAATGGATACAGCAAATGCCAGGCGCACTTGCATACCGGAGGAGTAGTTTTTGAGTTTTTGATCAATAAAACGCTCCAGTTCGGAGAACTGTACAATATCATCGAATTTCTGTTCAATCTCCTTGTGACTGAGCCCCAAGACAGTGCCATTAAGAAAAACGTTATCACGTCCCGACAACTCCATGTTGAATCCAATTCCCAATTCCAGAAATGGTGAAATGAGTCCGTTGATCTTGACGCTGCCTTTATCTGGCGTATAGATACCGGCAAGAATCTTGAGAAGTGTAGATTTACCGCTACCGTTGCGCCCGATGATACCAAAAAACTCGCCTTTTTTCACCTCAAATCCAACATTGTCTAGCGCCCTAAATTCCTCATAGGAGTGGTCTTTGAACAACGATGTCGCTGCCCCGCGCAGTGATGTAATCTTCTCGTGCGGAATGCGAAACGTCTTAGAAATATTTTGTACGTGGATGGCAGAATGTTTATCCATAGATCTTACATATTTTCAGCAACTTTTTTAATAAATCTATTGTAGAAAACTACACTAAATGCAAAAAATCCAATAAGCATAGCAATAAAAATCGTGTACTGTGACGGGTCAGCATAGTGCCCATTGATGAGTGACTCTTTTGTAAAATGCACAATAAACGCCATCGGATTCAAAAGAATCAGCGGGTGAAAATGTGCCGGCAACATTACGAGTGGATAGATGATCGGCGCTGCATACATAATCACCATGAGCAGTACATCCCAAATCATCATCAAATCACGAAATTTCACGTAGAGCGGTGCGGTAATCAGACTGAATGATAAAATGAGCACATAGATAAAAAAGGAAAAGAGTAAGAAAAGACCAATAGCTGGAAGTTCCGGCATAAAACCTTTAATAGCAAAGAAGAACACAATCACCAGTAAATTCATCCCATAAATCATCGTGGCATTCAGAGTGGACGCCAAAATAATTGCCCACCGTGGCACATAGATCTTTGTCACAAGCTGTGACTTCTGCACAAGTGAACCTAGTCCAGCACTTGTCCCTTCGGAAAAAAAATAAAACATCAACAGACCGATGAGTAACTCCAGCGCAAATGTGTCCATGCCACCAGGATTGCGTGGATTGAAGATGGATGAAAAAACAAAATAGAGCACAGTAAATGTCAACAGTGGCTTGAGCAGTGCCCATACGTACCCCAAAATAGAGCCTTGATAGCGAAGCTTGAAATCTGTTTTGGCGAGCGCCCAAACCAGTTCTCTATAATTTTCATGCTGTCTCTGCTTTTGTGCCATAGCGCCATGTGTTCTGTGAAAAAAAAGCGAAAAAACTCATACTGTACACTACGTGTGTGATTATAGCACGGTTTCCTATCATGACAAACCTGCGACCCTACCGCATTACGTGCATATGACCCCCGCCGCAATAGAGGGTATGAGCACGTTATTTTTGCTTTGCAGTATGTCGAATCTTGCTACGCAGATAGGCATAATACTCCTCATTGGCAGCATGAGCAGTTGTGTACCGTGCCATAGATACCCTATAAGCCTTCTCACCCATCGTACGACGCAATGTGACATCGTCAATAAGTTGTGCCAGCTTCGCCTCCCATTGTTCCGCGTCTGCTGCCAGAAAACCATCCACGCCATCAGTAATCGCTTCACGGTATGTTTGATTTGCTACAGCCACTGTCGGCACACGCACCAATCCCGCTTCAAAAAATTTCAGTTCGCTTTTCGCCTCACAGAACGGATTATGATATTCCAGTGGTGCGAGATTGATATCGCACGACGCAAGATTGACAAAATGCTGCGGGCGCATCGCGTACGGCAACTGCGTAATGCGATGACGAAACCGTTGTACAAGGGCACTTTCTACATCTAAAGGACCAACGAGAAACAACTGCACCATGGGATACCGCGCCATAATACGCATCAGCGGCTCTATGATTGTGGCAAAATCTTTATTGTGGCTAATAGTGCCAGAGAAGTATCCTATGCGTACAGTATGATCCATGTGCGCGCGTTGTGCGTGTGCGTGTATGCCTGCGGCAGCATGTGCCACATCAGCATCTGATGCACGATTTGGCACAACAATCACACGCTTTCCCTCTGCACGTAATTTATCTGCCAAAAATGATGTCGTTACTGTTACAACCTCAACGTACGGGTCACGCACAATTTCCCCGCCCACACCGTTATCATAGAGTGTGCGCTCCAAGGCATTCATTTTAGTGTAGTAATCCATGTGCTGCAAATACTGCGGATCATAGACAAGGTCATCCGTATCAAAGATTACAGTCTTCCCCGTTGCCTTGATCGCATCAATCATCGCTGCAACCGCGGGCGTGTACAGTGTACGATGGAAAATAAAAATGGAAAACCGATCAACATACCTACGTAAAAATGGGTTGTCCTGAATTGTCACAGAACACCTAAACTGCTGTTTACGTAATTCCTCTGCTACGTGCCGCGTCCTGTATAGTGCGCTGTCACCCACACCACCAGTGATAAACAAGATATCTCCATGCCCTACAGGCTTGAATGTTTGCACTGCTGCATCAATGATGCGCCGCACGGCACGCACCGGTCCATCGCGACGTATCGCCTGCCATACCTTGCCAATTTTGATTATGTAGAGATTCATATGTATTTCTTTCCAAGGAAAAAACTGCTTTCTGTCAGTATAGCACACCACACACCGCGACGTTTTCGTGTATAAAAATAATTACTACTGTCCATATAATCGTTCAGTAGCAACGTAGCATTGTTCTTGCGTACAGCTATACGTAATCGTACCACTGTGGTCAGTGCGTAAAACACGTGCACTGTGATCAGCAAGACGACTGAGCACCTCATGGTGCGGATGCCCATAGCGATTATGTGCACCAACAGAGATCACAACGTCATGTGGCGCGGTCTTTGTAAGAAAGAGATCGCTTGTCGATGTCTTCGCACCATGGTGACTTGCTTTAAGTACTGTAACCGGTGATGGCATTGCCAGTAGATCCTCCACAGAAGATGGGAGATCGCCCCCAAGGTAGAATGTTGTCGCACCGATCGTGAGTAGTGCACCAATGCTATGAGCATTACTGTCACATGTTGTTGTATCACATGCCAATGCGGACTGTGGTGTCAATATGCGCAGCTGCGTAAAGTGATTGAGAAAAAGTGTGGTGCCCACGTAGGGAAGAACCTCTTCTACACCTTTCTCAAATTCAACAGCATGCGATAATGCTGTAAACACCGATGAGTCATCTCGTGTGAAACCTGTATGCCAAAACTGTCGAACGGCGTAGTGTGTAAAAACACCGATGAGTCCATCAATATGATCGGCATCGGGATGTGTGGCAATAACAGTCTCAATTGTGCGATCCCAAAATGGTATGATTCGCCCAAGTGCTTCTAAGAGACGCGTTTGATCAGCGCCGCCATCAATCAATACCTGATACGTGCCGTGCATAATGAGAACGGCATCACCCTGCCCCACATCTAAAAAGTGTACCGATACCCGATCTGCATAGATGACATAGTAAACCATTACCCCGCATACAACCACACCAAATAGGGCTATGCCGAGTGCACTATAGATGATGGAACGATATTTCATACTGTGTGATATGTCATCTTTTTACGTAGCATGCTTATACCGACAAAGAGTATCACATAGTAAACGACAGCCATCCACATTGACAGATGCACTGCATCCATCGCTGCCCACGGCACTTGTGCCGCATACTCCACAACGCGAATGATATACGCAAGAACACTATACGCCATCCATGCAAAAAGCATGCCGATAGGCATCATGATCCATGACAGTACGACGACCATAAGTGATGATAGCATTGCGATCGGAATCACCGGTAAAACAAAAATATTAACAAGAAGCGAAATAAAGGAGATGGTGTGGAAATGATACATGATAACAGGAAGTACAAAAATCTGTGCTGCTAGTGTCACAATAATAATATCAACGAGACCGAATGCGCGCGGCACACGCTGCATCGCATGCTCTGCAAGTGGCACAACTGTAATGATGCCGTATGTCGCGAGAAATGACAGTTGAAAACCAATATCATAGATGATGAGAAGAGGATTATGCACAAGCATTGCTGCACCGGCAAGTGCCAGTGCACCATAAGCATGTGCCACACGCCCGTATGATGCCGCAACAAGTACAAGCGTACCCATCAGTGCAGCACGTACGCCTGATGCTGGAAAACCGATGAGTGCAACAAATGCTACAATGGCAATCATGGCAAAAAATGTTGCACGTGATCGATACAGTCCAATAAAAATCAGCGCGCTCACAACTGCTGCAATAATCACAGATACATTGTACCCTGATACTGCAACAATGTGTGACATACCTGTACGCGCAAATGCATCTTGTATATCCTGAGAGAGTAGGTCATCCCCACCAAACAAGAGACCCACAGCAAGTGCAGAATATGGTGCAGGAATCATCGTCATGATTGGTGTCATGAGATGGCTACGCAGATCACCGGCAATCGTCACAACATCCGTTGCGCGCCCCACCACCACATACTGCGGATTTTCACACATTGCCATCACACGGCGACTAGCAAGAAGCATGGGATACGTTGGCAAAAAATCTGTTGGCGGCACAGCAAGTGTACACCGCATCGCAAGACGATCACCGGGCACAACTGCAGGATATTTGACATCATACCACATGATCCGATCGCGACGATGCTCTTGTTGTGCGATCACACGTGCCTGATACGCTCCTGTGCGCACATCGCGCACGATCACTGTTTGCTCCAGGTGTTCCCCCGCACGACCGTGCCACGTTGCCACGGAATTCTGCGCTATAACCATTGATCGCATCCCAAAAAGCGCTGCGAGAAGCGCCAGAACAATACACCACGAACGATCTTCGTGTGCAAAAAACACGAGTGCGATCAATGCACTGATCGCAATAAAGAATGCGAGTGCCTCTAGTGCGTGCACCGACATACCTACACCTACTACCGTACCGACAATAAAGCCTGTCGCACTATATGTGACAATGCGAGAAAAATGCGGTATACGTAGATGCATAGAGGTTATAGCGCTTCCACAACACTCTTAAACTGATTACCGCGATCAAACTCATTATCAAAAAGCCCAAAACTTGCCGCGCCTGGAGACAGTAGAACCACGTCGCCTTCCACGGCACTACGCATAGCAACCTCCACTGCTTTCGGCATAGAGTCCACAATTTCGAACGGCGTGTCTGCAGCGTCATGTCCCAATTCTCTCTTCAGCGCACGCACAATCTTATCTGTTGCTGCCCCCTTGAGAAAAACCACACCCTTCACGCGCGCTGCGATCGCACGAGCAAAATCATCGTAATCTAAATTTTTATCTGCGCCACCGGCAATTAAAATGATCGGTTCCTCAAAAGCATCAAGTGCCGTTTGTGCTGCTAGTGGATTTGTTGCTGCAGTGTCATTGTAGTAGGCAATACCATCCTTGCGCCGTACCAACTCTAACCGATGTGGAACACCACGAAATGTCCGCACCGCCGCGCCAATGATTTTTGGCGCAATACCGTTTGCATATGCTGCTCCAACCGCACACAAGAGATTACTCACATTGTGCACACCTCGCAGTCCAACATGATACAGCTGTGCCACCTCATGCTCTCGCGCACCATCACGAATAACGATACGTCCATTATCAACATAGACAGCATGTGCGTGATCGGTAGATGGAGATTTCAATGTCGCAGGCATCATGGTAGATCGTGCCTGCTCCACCGCCCGTGCCACAGAGGCGTCATCCGCATTATACACAAGCCAATCCGCCTCTTTGTGAAAAGCAAAAATGTTCTTCTTGTCGGCAAGATATCCATCCATGGTGCGGTAGTAGTTGAGGTGATCGGGAAAAAAATTTGTAAACACACCAATGTGTGGACTCATTTTTACATAAGGGAGTCCAGATAAACGCCAACTTGAAAGCTCAAAAACAACAACACTATTTTTACGCAGCATACGAAGGCGATCCAAGACTGGCATGCGCCCAACACCCACTAAAATGGGATCTTTTCCAGATTTTTGCAAAATGTGATAAATAGCATGCGATGTCGTTGTCTTACCCTTCGTCCCTGTCACACCAATGATGGGATTCTTACATATTTTAAAAAAAAGACTTGCATCTACCTCTACAGGGACACCCTTTGACAGTGCGAGCTTAATATGCTTGTTACTCCATGGCGCCGATGGTGTTTTGATGACCATATCGGTATTAACAAAATCCTCTTGCCGGTGCTGTCCAAGAACATACTCAACATTCTTCACATCGCGCAGTTGCTCCAAAGACGACGCCAACTGCTGGCGTGTTTTTAAATCTGTAGCAATAATTTTTGCACCATGCTCCGACAAAAAGCGAATCGTACCAATACCGCCGCCAAGCAAACCAATACCAAAAACCGTGACCTTCTTTCCTTTAAACCACCTCACATCGAACATAGACCTGCTTTTACTATCCAACGCCATCTAGTTGCGCACAATACCTCCAGCACGCACTCCTGTATATTTACCATACTTTACCGCTATTTGTCCATTGACCACGACTGTATGTATGCCCTCGGCATAATCAGGCACGCGCGCAAAACGCATGACATCACGTAGTATCTCTGGCTTAAAGACAATAACATCCGCCTTTTTACCCGGTGTAATGACGCCACGGTCTTTTAATTGTAGCGCTTCCGCTACCTTTCCTGTGCATTTGTGAATCATCTCCTGTGGTTCTAAAATCTTCTGACCACGAACATACAGCGCCCATGCGCGCGCAAATGCACCAAAGGATCGCGGATGCTCAATGTTTTCTGAATTGCATTGCTCAATCGTGCACCCAGCTCCGTTAGATGAGATGATGGCGTGTGCACTCATGATGCCACGCACAACATTTTCCTCACTAATTGCATCCAAAAAGATTGTGACGCGCCCATCCGATGCCAGGAGCACATCAATCACTGATTCGCCAACAGTTTTCTTTTGCGTGCGAGCAATCTCACCAAACGTCTTCCCGCAGAAGTAATGCGACCGCTGTGTCTGTGCCACCACTGCATCAGATAAATCTACGCCAGCATCCACAGCTTCTGCAGCCTGCTTACGTAATGCCGGATTGCGCAAGCGACCCATCATCATCCGTCGACCACCTGTACTTGCCCACGTCGGCAAAAAGACATAGAGCACCATTTCTGATGCAGTGTATGGATACACGTCAAAATGGATCGGTGTTTTTTCAATTAGCGCAAGCATTTCCGGCATACGCGCCCAGTTGTTTTTCCCCATAACTTTAAGGTGGGAAATGTGTGTGCGTACCTTTGTCTGTCGATGCACTGTGAGAACCTCGCGCACAGCATTCACTGCGTCATCTGTCTCGTTGCGCAAATGCGCGACAAAAAGCCGCCGCTCCTTTGCTGTGACAGCAGCAAGTGCCACAAGCTCCTCTGTAGAAATATCTTTTTCATGTGAGTAGATCAGACCCGTCGACACACCAAGTGCACCCTCTTTAAATGCCATACGTACGTGATGGTGTAGTGATTTTTTCTCTTCCTCCGTCACAGCACGCATCTCATCACCTGTGATACCTCGACGTAGCGTGCCATAGCCAACAAACGTGCCGAAATTTACTGCTAAATTCTTTGCTTCTACTGTATCCAAAAACTCACGCATCGTGTGCCAACCCACATTAACGCCCTGTACATCTGCCCACTTACGCGTGGCATTGATCATGTCGTCATTGTAAATCGGTGCCAACGATGCGCCAGAATTACCGCCAATGATTGTGGTTACGCCCTGATAGAGCATACTTTCCATTTGCGGAGCAGTAAACAAGCGCCATCGTGTATCAGAACGATTGGAGATATCAATAAAGCCCGGTGCAACAAGCATATCTGCCGCATCAACCACTTCATGTGCACTGTCGCCACCGAGATCACCCACTTCCGTAATAATACCGCCATTAACTGCTACATCTGCACGCACCGGCGCAGCACCTGTGCCATCTACCACTGTGCCGTTTTTGATTAATAAGTCATGCATAAATCCTATTTTTGTTTTCCTTCACCATTATACCATGTCTCGCGTCATTGTCATCATCTATGTACAATCTTATGCACCTGCTAATGTAAAAAAGATCGTCCATAGTGTCCGCAGTGCAATGTGAAACGGATACGCCAGTGGTGTCATAAGAATCATGAGGAGAATAAGAAATCCCCACTGTTCAAAAAACATCTGCACACGCTCCGATACTGGAACAATGGCAAATAGTAGCTTTGATCCGTCCAGTGGCGGAATCGGCAAAATATTAAATGTAGCCAATAATACATTCCAAAAAATAATCATCATCAAAACGGCAAACACAATGAGAAGTGGCTCTCCCACGATGGTTTGTACGAGATCGATCCACTGCGCTGTAATGACCTGTTGCACAATCGTCGTTTTTGCACTACTCGGCACAGCAAGCATCATGCCACCAATAGCTGCAACGAAAGCGATCAGGAAGTTCGTCATCGGACCGGACAGTGCCACCAATACTGGTCCCCATTTTTTAAAACGCAAATTGAAAGGATTGTACGGTACAGGCTTCGCCCACCCAAATGCAAAACCTGTCATCATGATCATGAGCAGTGGCAAGAGCACTGAGCCAAACCAATCAATGTGCCGCATCGGCTCCAGTGACAACCGTCCGGCATATTTCGCCGTCTTATCACCCAGCCACAGTGCCACAACACCGTGTGACACCTCGTGAAGGATGATGCTGTACACCAAAACGATAATGTAGAATGCGATAATGATCACCTGATCCATAATGGTAAAACACAACTTTTAGATTCAGTTACCTTTGTAGTATACACCATATCTGGCTTTTTTGTAAGAGAAAAGAAGCTGTTTGTCGATTCAAATCCCTTGAGCCGAGCCACCCTATTCTCCTGACTCATGCGAAACAGAAATACCCGTCAACAGCACTAGCTGTTAACGGGTATGCTACAAGACCTTCTTAACAAGAGAGTATTTTGGCAATCTCTCTTGCCCCCTCCCCGATGGTGATGTTGTGGAATCCCTGTATACGGTACTCCTCATCACAATTCAGGGAAAGTGTGTTTTTCCCTGCCCACAACAGCGCCCAATCATGAGCACTACGCACCACGCGCACAGTGCACCCCTGTGCCCTAATATTTTGGATGTGGTACGGAAGAAAAAACGACTGCCCCTTCTGCATCTCATAGAACAGAAGAGACCTTCTTTTCTGTGGCATGGGCATGTACGTGTATGCACGCAGCATCTCCCGCCCCATCTGTGCACTGCACGCTCCGCGCGTCATGCGCGAGAGTATGCCAAATAATGGAAAGAGAACGGCCTGCGCTGCTGCTGGAACTGGGCGGATACCCAACGGGTTGACCAGCCATATCACCTGCTTACAAGCAGTTTTTCGGTATAGCTTTTGCGCCGTAGCCGCAACAATTGTCGCGGCGTTAGAGTGACCGTATAATTCATACGGCCTCTCCGCAAGCGCCGATACGAATTTAGTGAACGCCTCTGCCGGAAAATCAATTGGATTATTTTTTTCTTTTTCCGGCAGCGCAGACGATCTTCCGTATCCCAAAGGAGAGAGCGTGATTGACTCACGATCCGCCCACACAAAGGGCTCCAGACACCGGGACAAGTGCGTCCCGCCACCTGGGTGATTGAAGATGATTGGCTTTGCCGCACCATCTGGCGTCACCGCCGGGATGTGGACATACTCCAAAAGATACTCCTCGCCAAATACTGACAGGGAGATCTTTTTTGTTTCTCGCAAAATGCCAATCACTTGACTAAATCTTTGCCTCATCTGCTCACGTTCCATATCACCCTCCTAGTCTTAGAACATGGAAATCAACAAGAAAGCGACATGCCTTCTTTCATTGCAAAAGAACATTATTAGCTTCAATTATAACATCTTTTTGCTGAACTGTCAACTTTTCCGAAATGCGCACCACTACCATCGTCATGTAGTGCCCGGTGCATCCACACATAGAGTCCCGATCCCCACGCAAAAGATCGTGCGCTTTTCCAAAACCAGCCATTATACGGCGCGCCACTACGATCATAAATTTCATAAATCACATCGTACCGATTCATAAAGGCAGTCATGCGATCATGTACCGCAAGCGCCTTTTCTCGCATACCATGCTCATGAAGTGCTACAGCATACACGGCACCCAACCACGTCCACGCCGCATGATGATTTTGATATCCTGGCACACCGATCACATACATGCGCAGCGCCACACGCCACCGCGGATAAGGCGGATAATTTGTTATGAGGGGCACCGCGTCAATAGCGTGGTGCTCAATAAATTCCACAATACTGTTTATCTGATCCGTATCCGCCACGCCAAAAAGTATCGCCAAAGCATTTCCATCCGACGCAAAATAACTCTGACGGCGCCGATGCGTGATCCAGTCATCAAAATACGTGCCATTCCAAAATCGTGCACGGATGTGTGTAATTGCTGCGTGATGTTTTTGTGTATAGCGCTGCGCCTCCTCTTCCCTGCCTATAGTGCAACACAGTGACGCATACACACGCAGCGCCTCCGCGTACAACACATTTGTGTATAACACATGCCCTCTCTTAACAATCGTATCCATCCAATTCGCAAAAATCTGCTCATGCAACAAGCCATCACGCTCATAGCGCTCAAGCCACAGAATCGCTTGGCGCATTGCCGGAAAAGTTTCCTCAACCATCTCTCGGTCATGCGTTGCATCGTAATATTTTCCGCACGTAATGACAAAAAGGAGATTTGGATCTAACGCTGCCCACCCATAAGCACCGACATATTTTGGCTTTGGTATTTTACGCGATATGCGCATACCAAGATATTTCAACCAGACACATATGACCGATCAATGCGTCGCGGAATATGCCCATTGCGTTTTTGATAACGTGCAAAAAGATCCAACGCCGATCGCACATGTGTGTATTCTCGCAACGCCAAAAATCCCCACGATGCAAAGAAGGTATCCCGTGCCCAAAAGTCATCGTAGTGATCCTTGCTTGCAACAATACCCTCTCCAACAAGGGCATCGTGCAAATTTCGGTGCGCCATATGATAGACGCGCTGTTGCTGTGAATTATAGTGCATCATAATCGTCCAATGCAAGTCGGTCCAAGATCTGCGCAAGGTCTTTTTCGGAAAAATAGGTCACGGTAAACGCGCCGCCGGATGTGGATTCACTCACACGCACCTTCGTACCAAAAAAATGTGCCAGCCTCTCCTCCAGCTGCCGTGCCTGTGGTGTTTTTTCTTTGGTGCGACGATAGCGTCTTGGCTCACCCATCGCCTCTACCTGCGTTTCTGCTTGACGCACAGTGAGATGTTGTTGCGTAATCACATGAAACAGCGCCAGTTGTTTTTGCGGTTGTACCAAACCCAAGATCACCTTTGCATGTCCTTCCGTAATGTCACCGGCAATCAACGCCTTTTGAATTTCCACCGGCAACGCCACCAACCGCATGCGATTAGCGACAACCGGACGACTCTTGCCAGTGCGTGCAGCGATGTCTTCTTGCGACAATCCAAAATCCTCCGTCAAGCGCACATATGACCTTGCCTCTTCGATCACATTGAGATCATGTCGTTGAATGTTTTCAATTAGCGCTAACTCCAATTTTTTCTGTTCATCCATATCGTCATCGCGTCGCACCACAGCGGGCACCGTCGCAAGCCCGGCTTTTTTGGACGCACGCAACCGCCGCTCCCCTGCGATCAACTCATAGCGATCGCCGCGCTGTACCACGACAAGCGGCTGCAGTACACCATGCACTTTAATAGATGTGGCTAGTTCATCTAGCTTTTCCTCATCAAAATACAAACGTGGCTGCTGCGAGTTGGTATGGATATGCCCCAATGCGATTTCTTCCACGTAATCACGATCCATAGACGTTATCTCTGATGCGTGATTTTTTGTACGGTACACCGGCGCTCCTGGTGCAGATGTCGCACGTTGCGCTCCTTGTGGAATAAGTGATGATAGTCCCCTCCCAAGTCCATGTTTTTGTGCCATAGTGCTATGATTTTTCTAATGCGAGAATTTCTTTTGCCAATGCTTTATAGGCATTGGCACCTTTATTGAGAGCATCAAAAATCGTGATAGGTTGCCCAAAGCTTGGCGCCTCTGCTAACCGCACATTGCGTGGAATAACACTCTCAAAGACATGACCAGGAAAATGCTGTCGCATCTCACGCACCACCTGTCGCGCCAAGCGATTGCGCCGATCATATAGCGTCACTACTGCGCCCATGATAGAGAGCTTTGGCTGCAAATTATTCTGCACAAGCTGGATTGTCTCCAAAAGCTGCCCCAACCCCTCCAGCGCGTAGTACTCCGCTTGTACAGGAATAATGACGCTGTCCGATGCCACAAGCCCATTGATCGTCAGTAGTCCTAGGCTTGGCGGCGAATCAATGATGATATAGTCATAGTCCATGCGTACCTGTCGCAAGACATTATACAAACGAAACTCTCGCTGTTCCATATCTACAAGATCAATGTTCGCGCCTGCTAAATCCGCTGTCGCCGGTACCAAATGCAATCCGTCTACACCCGTTGTGATGATCGCTTCGCGCACATTGCCATTGCCAACCATTGTGGAATACAAACTATGTTGCACCGTTCGCGGATCAATGCCAAGTCCCGACGACGCATTACCCTGTGGATCCAAATCTACCAAAAGCACGAACTTGCCCATATCAGACAAGTAGCTTGCCGTATTGACTGCACTTGTTGTCTTACCCACCCCACCCTTTTGATTGATAAATGCAATGATATGTGCCATACCCGTATATGGTTCTATGAGATATTTACTGGTATCGTATCATACAGCCTACATCACACGATACGATCTACACTTGAAATCCTGTGTATAGTATACTACAATACCCTACGTACGCAAAAGATGTATCTCTGCGCCTCGGTGGCGGAACTGGTAGACGCGCTGGACTCAAAATCCAGTTGCAGCAATGCAATGAGAGTTCAAGTCTCTCCCGAGGCACACAATTACAGTAAAGAGACCACGTATACACCCCAAACAGTCAGTGAAAAGATCATCGTTCCCACCACTCGCCAGTGCAACACAAAAAATACTGCATGTAAAAATTTTACTGCTGGTTTTTATGATGTAAGTATACCACGTTTTCCAAAAGACATGCGATTGTCATCGGACCGACGCCGCCCGGCACAGGTGAGAGAAAGATATTGCGTTTGGCACACGTGTAGTTCGCCACATCACCTACTGTGCTTTCACCGATCTTGCTGATGCCGCCATCAATCACAATCGCGCCGTCTTTGATGATATCACCGCACACCATCTCTGGCACACCAATCGCCGTCACCACAATATCCGCATCGGCAATTGCACGCTCTTCCTCCGGCGTGAAACGCTCCTTGCACGTGCAGCACACAAATTGTGTATCACATCCACGCCGCACCAGTGCATGCGTCATTACATCGTCAAACACATCACTCCTACCAAGCACCACTGCCTTCTTTCCCGTAAGATCCGCATCACACGCATCAATCAGTGCCATGATCGCAGCAGGAAAAACCGGATACACACCACTCAGATCATCGGCAAAAAACTTCGCGCGATTTTCCGGGTGAAAGCCGTCCACGTCTTTCGCCGGATCCACCGTTGCCACAATATCATCGGCATCAAGATGCGCCGGTAGCGGCAGCTGCACCAAAATCCCATCCACGTCTGCGTCCGCATTGAGAAACGCAATCACCTCTTTGATGTTTTCCGCCGGCGTTTCCGCGTCCATTAAATACGTGTGTACATCCACGCCAACTTCCTTGGCAGCTTTCTTCTTGAGCGACACATATAACTGCGATGCAGGATCATTCCCTACAAGGATTACCGCAAGCGACGGCGCCGACGACATCGCCGCAACGCGTTTTTTCAACGCAGCGCGTTTTTCCTGTGCCAATACTTTTCCGTCAATGATATTCATACTACCACAACAATAAACTGCCGAAAATCACCGCAATCACAATCCGATACACACCAAACGCCGTGAAAGAATGCTTCTTCACATACGCCAAAAATGAGCGCATCGCCACGATCGCCATCACAAATGCCGTCACAAATCCCACGGCGAGCACACTTGTCTGCTCCGCAGAAAACATCGCAGCGTTTTTCACCACATCCAACCCTGTCGCCGCCGCCATCGTTGGTACCGCAAGTAAAAACGAGAACTGCACAATCGCCGCGCGCCGCATCCCCAGCAGCAGTCCACCCACAACCGTTGCCGCCGATCGCGACACACCCGGCACCATCGCCAACGACTGACATACACCGATCAGCATGCACGTTGTGTACGGCATAGTAGAAATTTCTGCACGTGCATCGTCTTTTTCCGTGTGCCACCGTTCAAAAAGGATGAGCGCAATGCCGCCAAGTAGTAGCATCGCCACAATCAAGCCGTAGCTTTCCATAAATACCGTCTTAACAACCTTGTACAGCACAAGGCCGATGATCGCCGTCGGCATAAATGCCACGGCAAGGCGCTTGATCACCTCCCACTCCAAAAAACTGCGCCAATACAGTGCAACCACAGCGAGAATGGACCCAAGCTGGATGATGATCTCAAAACTCTTCATGAACGCCGTCTGCTCCACGCCCAAAAGCTGCGATATCATGATCAGGTGCGCCGTGGACGATACGGGCAAAAACTCCGTAAGTCCCTCCACACACCCCAATAAAACGGATTGTGCCAATGATAGTTCCATATTCATGTATATCATGTATAGATTTCCAAACCACTCATCTTGCCACCCCGAACTGAACTCGAAACCTATGGTTGATAACTATTTATTTTGTGCTATATGATTATGCCACGCTGAACGTGTCTTGGCATCTCCATTTTTAAGATCCCTACATATAGACACATTCCCCACGCTTCAGTGTAACGCACAAAAACCGTTTTCGCAATGTTGTATGTGCCATGGCATGAGGAGTGCAATATTGACTTTTCTATGCGCAATTGCCACACTTGTCTTCCTCCTCTAGCAGGCAATCAAAAACATGCATGCCGCGTGGCACGCATGTTTTTTCTTTTGCGGATTTTTGCAGACACTACTCCACTGTCACACTCTTGGCAAGGTTACGCGGTTTATCCACGTCATAGCCCTTTGCCACACCGACGTAGTATGCCAACAGTTGCATAGGAATCGTCGTGAGGATTGGCATAAGCATTTCAATCGTTTTTGGCACAACAATGGTATCAGTGACGTTTTTCTTCAACGCATCCACACCGTCGGCTGTAGTCACCACAATCACTTTGCCGTCGCGCGCATGTACTTCGGCGATTGCCGACGCCATCTTGTCAAACACACTGTCGCGCGACGCAATCATCACAGATGGAAACGCCTTGTCAATTAATGCGATGGGCCCGTGCTTGAGCTCTCCCGCCGGATAACCCTCGGCGTGAATGTAGGAAATCTCCTTAATCTTCAGTGCGCCTTCCACGGCAATTGGGTAGTGGTACTTGCGCCCAAGATAGTACATATTGGATGATGATGCATACTTTTTGGCAAGACGCTTGATTTTCGGCGCATCGTCAAAAATCTCCTGCATCTTCATCGGCAACGCACGCAACTCTGAAAGAATACGCTTACCCATCGTCAGCGACATCTCGCGACTGCGCCCAAGGTATACTGTCAACAGGGCCAGAACGGCAAGTTGCGCGGTGAACGCCTTTGTACTTGCTACACCAATTTCCGGTCCGGCATGTGTATAGATGCCTGCATCCGTTTCCCGCGCGATACTGGAACCCACTACATTCACAATTCCCAACGTCATAATCCCTTTGGTTTTTGCTTCACGGATCGCCGCAAGCGTGTCCGCCGTTTCTCCCGATTGCGAGATAGCAAGGATAGCAGTATTTTTGCCTAATGGCGCTTTGCGATAGCGAAACTCCGACGCAATTTCCACATCTGTGTGCATGCCGGCATATTCTTCCAGCATATACTTTCCCACAAGACCCGCGTTGTACGACGTGCCACACGACAAAATCATGATCCGATCAATGCTGCGTAATCGTTTTTCCACGTTTGACAACCCGCCCAAGCGCACCATACCCTCCTTTAACACAGTCCTCCCGCGGATAGCATCTTCCAACGCGTGCGGCTGTTCAAAAATCTCCTTCACCATAAAGTGCGCATAGCCACCCTTTTGCGCCTGCCCCTCTGTCCAGTCAATGACGTGCTCCTCTTTACGTCGCGCCCTGCCTCGCAGCGTGGTAATTGTATGCCCCTGCGGCGTACAGGTCACTACTTCACCATCATCGGGGTACACCACACGGTCCGTATAAGCAACAATCGCCGCCGCGTCTGACGCCACCACATACGCATTCTGCGCAATGCCCACCACCAACGGCGAACTATTACGCACAGCAATCAGTGTATCCGGATGATCCGTGTGCACGATAGCCAAAGCATAGGCGCCACGCAACTGCCGCAACGCGCAATACACCGCCTCCGCAAAGTCGTGTCGCGTGGACTCTTCATGAATCAAATGCGCTACGACTTCCGTGTCTGTCTCCGAACGAAACACGTACCCCTTCTTGATCAATGCATCTTTTAACTGTTGATAGTTCTCAATGATACCATTGTGTACGATGTGCACTTTGCCACTGCTATGCGGGTGCGCGTTAGCAACACTCGGCTTGCCGTGCGTTGCCCACCGCGTGTGCGCAATACCCAATGTCGCCGCAGGCACCGTATCGCCAATTTTGTCCTCCAGCGCCGCAACTTTGCCAACGGCGCGAAAAGTCCGTGCCTTGCACTTAGCAATAAGACACATCCCAGCACTGTCATAACCGCGATACTCCAATCGGTGCAGTCCATCCAAAAGCACCGCTCCTGCCTGCGCCTTTTTACCCACATATCCCACAATGCCACACATAGCTTATAAAAATATCACAAATTACCCTACTACACAGTATAACAGAGTAAGCGGTCCGAATGCCACTTCTCAACCTTGACAAATATATAAAAAGTACTACAATAACACGTTAAAATGTTCTTTAAACTCTACGAAACAAAAAAACAGATGAGGTGCTCATGATACATGACCCACTGCACAACCGTGAGGCAGCTCTGATTGTGCTTATTCTCGCAAAAAACGCCCTTCTCAAAAAGAGAAGAATTCTCTTGATGGATATTGTGCGAGAATTAGTACCAACGGTGAGCTATAAACAGATACACTACCGTATTGACCTTCTGGAGACATTCGGTTATGTCTCCACGACACGGTACAAGCTGCGCAAAAATATCAACGGGAGACTGCATCCACAAATCATGGTGCACATCCACGCCTACGGCATCAAGAGGTTGTATGCCTATTTGCAGCACCTCCTACTCTGAAAGAGATAGTCCCGCCGCGCATGCCATATATGGTATGCGCGTTTTTTTGTGATAGCACATCCCTCACTTCTTCATCATCGTCGCAATGAGCATATCTGTAATACGTAACGATTTTTGCGCAAATGCACCAAAGTGCTTTTGAGTACGGGTGAAAATGGCGACAAAGCCTCGTGTACCACTACGCGTAATGGAGGTGTGTAATTCCTGCGCCGCCGCAACATACGTCTGCGTCACAGCTGCAGCATAGGGATTATATTTTTGAATATCCGCATAGAGTTCCGCATTCTGCGCCACAATACGCCCCGCAGCATAGAGACGCATCTTATACACGGGCGTCGCGATCTTCTCCGCCCCCGCTACATCATAGTGCAACTTTTGTAACGCCGATCCGAGTGTAATATTGGAGAAATGCGTGAGACATTGAATCACCGCCATGTGCTTGTCATGCTCATCTGCTGTCATGTCCATTACCGTAACTCCAAGTGATGTGAGAAAGCTCCGCCACCATGCATCAAATCGACTTACCCGACCGGCGCACACCACAACACTCTGTCCCTCCCATGCCGTTGATGGTCCAAAAAGTGGATGCGTGCCCATATAGCCAACATCTTGTGCACACGCTCGCGCCATGACGCATAGCGGCATCACCTTGACAGATGTGAGATCCGTAAGCAGTGCACCAGGCTGCATGTGCGGTGCAATGTCCGCAATCACCTTTTCCGTCGCGCGAATCGGTACTGACACAATCACCACATCACTCCTTTGCGCCACATCACGCGCCGCAAGGCGCGTCTGTGTGTCCGCTACAAGCACGTGCATACCACATGCCCGCAATGCCTGTGCATATTTTGTGCCCATGTGTCCCTTGCCACCAATGATACCGACTGTGTGCGGTACATGCATGTGTGCTGTCATAGAAAATATTTTTACTGTACTGATAAAAGTTGATGGGATATGACGTGGCATATCCCATCACCATGTTGTTGCAGTTTGTTTACAAGTCTGCACCTCCAATAATTTCCGCCTGTGTACGTTCACGCGTGTAGCGCTCCGGTAGGGGATTTTTGGATCCTTTTTGTTTTTCTTCTGCGCCACTCTGCGCATCCCTGCTTGCCGTTGCAGACTCCTTGCTATGCTGTCGCATCTTTTTCATCGCCTTCTCCTTGATGGCTTTGGTGTTGTAAAAACAAAAATCCGATCCGCGGGCGGACCGGCTTGCCTTGTGCACTGCAGCTGCTATCAACTATGCAGACATCGCAAAAGCAAAACGGTCTCTACCGCTAAAGTAGAATGCAAAAAAATACCACATTTTTGCACCGCTCTGCATCATCGCAGTCATACTTATTGATAACAGCATCATCATAACGCACATCACCGCACCATGTCAAGAGTATCAAAACACAAATATATAAAAACACCTTGCATACATCGTTTCCAGCATCGACCTACTCTCCCCCGGAGGGTACCATCAGAGCTGACAGGCTTAACTGCTGAGTTCGGAATGGGATCAGGTGTGACCCCGTCGCTAAAGACACTGGAAACGATAGACACAAGGTGTGCTACCACAGTACGTGTTTTTCAGGAGAAGGCAACTATGTCGGTCAATGCAAAATTACGTCACAGAGACACAACCATGTTCCCTTTGATCGCCATTTCTTGGCCGTGACGGACAAGAAATAAAAGAAAGAAGTCAAAGATATATTAGTATTTCTCGGCTCAACGCCTCACAGCGCTTCCACCTGAAACCTATCAACCTGGTCATCTTCCAGGATATCCGTGCCTTATCTTAGGTAGGGCTTCCCGCTTAGATGCTTTCAGCGGTTATCCACACCGAACGTGGCTACTCGACAATGCCGTTGGCACGACAGCCGATACACCAGAGGTTCGTTCTTTCCGGTCCTCTCGTACTAGGAAAGACATCCTTCAAGCACGCACGCCTATAGCAGATAGAGACCAACCTGTCTCACGACGGTTTGAACCCAGCTCGCGTACCACTTTAAACGGCGAACAGCCGTACCCTTGGGACCTTCTCCAGCCCCAGGATGTGATGAGCCGACATCGAGGTGCCA
>JAXGYI010000002.1:67625-121958 GCA_040772365.1 Candidatus Moraniibacteriota bacterium | reverse complement strand
CAAACCGGCATCTACAGTGGTATAGTAACTTATCAGGTGACGGTGAATCCGTGATCATATCTTCTTGAGGAGGTATTTTTACTGCAAGAGAATGTCATCGTAGAATCGCATGAGTACGTAGTAGCAGAGTGTGCACATGCCTGTGAGAATACCGCCAGCAATCCAACCGTAGAAGTAGTGAGCAATACTGATCAATCCGATAAAAATGACTAGCGCGATCGCACGCACCGCTGTATGGGGTGGTGTGACAATGAAGGTGTGCCGAGTGTGCTGCGTGGTGATGATGATCGCTACATAGAGAGTGAAAAGACTAAGAAAAAACGTGTGTGGCATGAGAAATTGCGATCCACTACCAGGTAGTAGTATTTGGGCGATCACGTACATGCCAGCAGCGATCAGCATGAGAAGAAAGATGTCCAGTAGTATAATCGTGGTGATTGGGTGCGTTGCAGCGTGGCGCAACTTTTTAACGATTTTGTGCATAAGCGTTACGTAGTTCATTTTTTATAGTACGAAAACGGTATTCTAAGGCGTCAGTGGTAATTGCCGTTGTGAGGGCAATGTGCGTGTGTGCAATAGCAACGGATGACGCGCCAATGGTGAAGCGGAAAATATTGCCGGGAAAATCTGCAATATCTGCGAGGGGTAGTGTGCAGGAGTAGGAACGTGGTGCAAGTAGGGAGCGACGGAGGGTGCATGTTACTACGGTGTTACGTGAGGCCTCAGCTACAGCAATTGCGTGTTTCTTAGCGCGTGCATCTACGGGAATTTTATAGAGCATGGCATCACGTGTGATGTACATATGTGCAGTGTCCGTAGTAAAAAATAGTGTTCCGGATGGATGTGTGCCGCCACTATCCAGGCGACGGGCTTTTTTATGTGGTGAGCGATCGCCTGCTGTTGTCGTGATCACATTATTAAAGTTATAGCCCATAGCATCAAATGATAGGGTGTCTTGGAAGGGATGCATGGTAGTACCTTCTGTAACGAAAACACTATCGGAGGACGCAATAAGGGTGCCAGCATGGAATCCGCGCACGGGCGTGTCGCTGTGATGATCTGCGCAGCGTGGATCATGCGCATCAGATGCAATGCGTTGGGCAAAGATGTAGGAGTCCGCAGCGGCTTTGCCTGTGAGCGCATATAGTGTGCCATCATCCGTAATGCCGTAATGCGTATCGTCGCAGGTAAGAATGGTGACGATGTCAGGTATATATTGTTCTGTGGCAATTGGTGCGAGGAAGGCAGCGTAGGTGCGATGCAGAGTAAGGGTTGTGCCAGTTGGGAGCGGCGGAGTGTGTGGTGGTAGTGTAAAAGTGATGCGCGCTGTGGTAAATGTGCCAGCCGTCCCCACATCAAAGGCTGTACCACGAGCAGTTTCAAATGGGCGAGAAATTGTATTGGCGAGAGAGTCAACGGCAGAACGAAAATGAAAGTGCATAACGGGGAAGAGGAGTTGACGTACAGTGTAGATTGTGCACACAAGTGCGATGATAAGAACACCGGCACGATAGGTCCACAGGCGATGGCGATCGGGGCGTGAAAGTGATATGGTGTGAAAGAATTTTTGTGATGACATACGTTTTCTTAGAAGATGATTTCATAAATTATGCCCGTAATGCTACCATGGTGTTTTTTTGGAAATGTGTACGGATGTGTAGTGATATGTGCCGGAGCGAGGTGTGATGTGGTAAGGTGGTACGTGGCATGTGGGCGCAACATAGAAGTTGGCAGTGCGTTGTGATAGCGCGCAGCATCTTCATTGGCCACAATGAGATATACGTGACGGAAAGCTTGTGTGTCAATACGTGGAAGATCTTCAGGATTGAAGATGTATGCGGCATGCGTGCCAGCTGTGCTACGCAGAAGAGTGTTCATCATTGCCCAACCGTTGCCAGTTGCCATGCGATCTACAAGCACAAGATCATCGGTGGTAAAAGTCTGTCCAATGGTTGTGATTTGTGTAGCAAGCGTACGATGCTCAGCGTAAGGTAGGAAGTAGATGAATGCAGGTAGGTGTGCAAGGAAGATGCATGTAGGGATACCGATGCGTAGGGCACGATGGAGAGCACCTGTGCCGGGAATACCAGCAGAAAATATGACACTTGCAAGTAGCGCAGCATTGACGAGAGCAAATCCATAGCGGCGCAGCATCCACGGATGATCGGCAGTAATATTGGGAAACATGTAGTATACAACTAGCGGTGCAACAAGCGCAATGGGAAGAAGAGGGAAGAGGGATGTACGGTACTTGTAGCGACGCCACAGTACTACCGCAGTAAACACGATACTTGTAAGAAGTGGAATAGCGAGACCATAGAGCATGTACACAGAGGGCAGTGCAAGGAATTTCCCTGCAGTATGCAGAGGAGACGACAGTGGGGACGTAGCAAAGAGTGCTTTGAGCATCACAGTAAGAAACGGAATACTAGCGAGTCCTGTCACAATGCCGATGCTGAATGTTATGGCTGCAGGCATAAAGAGGCGGTACCATGCACTAGCACGAATAAATGTACGCAGTGTGACAGATGATGCGCATACACCAAGGAAAAAAAGCGCAAACCATATACCTTCAATGCGGGTGACAGCAAGGAGTGCGACAGTTGCCCACAGGGCGAACCATGGCGGTGCGGATGGTGTGCGCAGTAGCATGAGCAGAAGTCCAAAGGCGCTCCACAGAAGAGCACCGGCGAGATTTTCACTAAGTGTATATTTTGCAAACCACCCGAGTGGAAAGGATGAGAGTAGGAGAATGAGGAACACTGTGCTCCATTTCTGTGTGAGAAAGTATCGGGATGCGTACGTTAGTACGAGAATGGTGAGGATCAGAAGAAGTGCGTTAGCAATGATCAATCCAGTCACACCAAAGATGCCATACCATCCAGCGAGAAAGGTCGTGTACGGGAGAGGAAATTGCGTAACCAACGCACCATCTGGTGCGTAGAAATACCCAGGAAAATGTAATGCCTGTCCACGACCATAGAGGGCAAAGAACATATCGCTTTCCGGCGTATGGTCGACGAGTGTGTGCGTTGTTGCAAGTCGTATGGCTGCGTCAGCAAGTGAACCTTGATCACGTCCATCGAAAACTGTGGGCACCGTCACTGTAGCGATGATCAGGGCAAAAAGTAGTGCACTGAGTACGGGTAGGGCAAAATCACGTGATGGGAGTGTCCAGGTTATAGCACCGATTACTGTGCATAGTGCAAGGGTAGTAGCCCATACCAAAAAAATCGGTATGGCATAAAATATACCACAAATACCGGCAACAAGAGCAATTACTGCATAGCTGACAATAGCTGTGATGAGTGTGATTATGAATTGTGTGGTTTGTGTATGTGGTGTGTAGTGCATAGCTTCTATTATATCGCACGTAGCGGATTGTACAAATACACCATTGGATCTACTGGGTGTGCACAACGTATACTGTAAATAGTGTCATGTCTATGGTATAATGCAAGAAAACAGAAAGAAATAAATCATGCGTATACAACATTTCATCCGATGGTATATTGGAGACGGTTTTCAAGAGATGCGATCCATATGGTGGCGTGCGCTGCGCTATACACCACGGATTTTTTCATTTAGCTTATTACTACGAACACTTTTTGCTCCGTGGCACAGAGATGCTTCTCCAAAAAGTTGGCGCGGTTTTGATCCGCTACGATCTATACGTCGTGTTGCATGGAATCTTTTTTCACGCATTGCTGGTGCGATCGTACGCCTGTGCGTTTTTGGCGTTGGGATTGTGGTGCTTATTGTTGTGCTGGTATGTGGCACTGCGGCGCTTTTGACTTACATTACAGCACCTTTCATGATCATTGTGGGATGTATAGGGCTTTTTACACCATATGCCCTGTGGGCAGCAGCACTTATCTTCTGTGCTAGTGCTGTACTGCTATACGCAGTGATGCTGTATCGTATTATTGCACACCCGCCGTATATTACGATGGGGATGGTAGAGTTGACGCGCTACCCATGGTTTCACCGTGTTTATGAGCGTTTGGGTATTCCACTCGCGGAGGTGACGAGTTCCGTGCTCCACAACATGGATGCTTTTGAGCAATTACTGCGTACCTATCACCTCAGTAAGGAGGAATGTGAATTTGTGATTGCCCGGGAAATTGAAGTGCAAAATCGCATGGAACAGCAGCGCCATGCGTTTTCTGAGGAGCGCTTTGCTGCACTACGCCCACTAGGTCTATGGTGGCACTATGGGTACACTGTGCATCTTGACCGCTATACAGATGATTTGACTCGCTATGACACATCACACCATACAAAAAATCTCTTTCGCGGATATGCGCAGGAGATGCATTTGATGGAAATCGTTTTAGCACGACCCAATGAAAATAATGTTATTCTTACTGGTGAAGTTGGCAGCGGACGACATATGCTGGCACATGAGCTGGCACGACGGATTCGCACAGGACATTATGATGGGACATTTCTGCAGTTTATGCGTATTCTTGTATGTGATCTCTCAGTGATTATGGCATCAGTGCGTAGCAGTAATGCGGACCCTGAAGCAGTGCTACACACTATTTTCTATGAGGCGGCTTATGCTGGCAATGTCATTTTAGTAGTGGATAACTTTGAACAGTATTTAGCCACAGAGAATCAACAAGGGTTTTCTTTCAGTGCACTGATTGATGAATACGCATCGTTGCCAACATTTCGCATGATTGCCATTACATCACAGGAGGCATTTCACAACACTATTGAAGCAAACCGTGTGTTAATGCGACACTTTGAAGCAATTCCTGTACAGGAAATGAGCGCCTATGATACAATGCACGTTCTTTTTGCGCGATTCTGTGATCGTGAGGGTGCGCCATTCACCTATCAATCACTGCGTCGCATTATTATTGGTTCTAGTCGCTACACCAACAATGCCCCTCTGCCGACGCGGGCAATTGATTTGGCGATGGAGGTTATGCTCTACTGGCAGAAAAACAGTACAAGTTCTGTCATTACGGAAGAGACGGTAGACGCATTTATCACCTATAAAACAGGTATTCCCACAGGTACAATTGACGCACAGGAACAGGAGACACTCCTATCTTTGGAGGACGCCATGCACCAAAATATCGTTGGACAAGAATCGGCAGTACGTACAGTTGCAGCTGCGGTACGGCGCATGCGTTCAGGTATGGCGCGCCCACATAAGCCGGCGGGAAGTTTTCTCTTCCTGGGTCCAACAGGCGTCGGAAAGACGGAAATGGCAAAAACACTTGCTGCGCAGTACTATGGTGATATGAACCGTGTGATTCGGATGGACATGAGTGAGTATCAAGGTCCAACAGCTCTAGATCGATTGATTGGATCTAAAGAGTTGGGGCAGAAAGGTGTATTTGTTGCTGCTGTGCGAGAAAATCCCTATTCTCTCATTTTGCTTGATGAGGTGGAAAAAGCCAATGAACGCGTGCTGGATGTCTTTTTGCAGGTACTTGATGAGGGTTTTCTGCACGATGCATTTGGGCGTAAGGTGAATTTTGAAAATACAATCATTATTGCAACATCTAATGCCGGTGCACTAACAATTAAAAAGATGGTTGAAATGGGATTGAATCCTGCGGACCACCATAAAAAAGTGCTTGATGCTGTTCTTGAGGAAAAAACTTTTCGGCCAGAATTTGTGAATCGCTTTGATAACACTGTTATTTTTGGACCGCTATCTCACGATGATGCGCTGCAGATCACACAGTTGCTGTTGAAGAAGTTTGCGGCACGCACTGCACGTGAACAGGATATCACGCTATCCTTTACTGATGATGTTGCTACAACAATTCTGCAAGAGGGGTTTGATCCAGTGTTTGGTGCGCGGTCACTGGAGCGCTATATTGACGATACTGTTGCGGATGCGCTTGCAAAAAAATTGATTGCCGGTAATGTGCGTAGAGGAGAAACGGTGCACTTTACAGTTGCGGATATGGACGCAGTGGACTAGAAATGCTGTGTTATACCGTATATCTTTTTCGCTGATTGCATACGTGAAGTGATGAGTTGCATGTGTATGTGGTATACTGTTGTTGGAGAAGTAATATTTTGCTATAATGACAATACTATGATGAAAAAAAAGAAGAATCGGGTTGTGTATATTTTTTGGCTCATATTTTCTGTAATAATGATCCTTTCTCTCATCGGATTTCTTCTGATGCCGCTTCTCTATGCGTAATTTCCTAATGATGTAGCCTATGCGTTCGGGTGTGAGAGTGATGATGACAGGGGCTCTTTTGATCGCCAGCGTTGCGATGATTGTGGTAACATTGGTGCTTGTTGTCAAAGAAAAACGACGTACACGTGATATTCAAGAGCATATTGCAGCGCTTGAAGCGCAGAGGCAGCGCTACGAACGCAAAAATACGGAATTAAAAGACCGTATTGTATACCTACAATCGGATCGCGCATATGAAACAGAGGCAAAGCGGATGAATTATAAGAATCCCGATGAGCATGTCGCAATTGTGCGGCGGACGCGAACGCATGATGCCACGCAAGTACCGAAAGATGCACATGTCACAGAAGCGGCTACCCCACAAAAAACACATCATGAGATCTGGTACGAGTATTTTTTTCACTAGATATTACGAAGAATATTTATTATATAACGTAGGAGAACTTGCCTATGCATACACATTATAAAAAAATCATGATTATTGGAGGTGTTGCTGCACTTGCCGTTGTTGCAGGAACGTTGTTTTTCACCTACCTTTCACGATTCGATACACCAGCTGTAGTACGCATGCGTACAATTTTGCGTTTACCAGCGATGCGTGTTGATGGCGAGCGTGTGCGCATGGATACCATTGAACGCAATACAGCATCTATTAAGCAGTTCTATGAAATACAGGATTTTGCATCCATGGGTATTCGTATTGATTTTTCTACAGAGGATGGACAGAAGCGTCTTAAAATGCAGGAGCGACAAATGCTCAACAAAATTGTTGAGGATATTGCAATTGCGCACCTTGCGCGAGATTGGGGTATTACCTTGCGCAGTGATGTTGTTTCCGCGGCCGTGGATCGTCCAATGGAGGAAATGGGCACACGTGAACAGGTGATCGAGAAGCTCCATACACTCTATGGATGGACGCTTGCAGATTTTGAAGATAAAGTGGTGCGCCCACAGTTATTGCGTGATAAAGTTATGGAGCGCTATGATGCGGAAAATACTGTGACACAGGATATGCATGATACGATGCGTAGAGCAAAAAAAGAACTTGACGATGGACGTTCTTTTGATGATGTGGCAAGGAAATATTCTGAGGGATCCACAGCAGAAGAGGGTGGTATCATGGGATGGTTTTCTGGTGAGCAAATTCAAGATGAAATTGGCAAGAAAGTGTTCACGATGGCGAAGGGAGAATACACAGATATTATTGAAACGCCACTAGGACTGCACATTGTGCGTGTCAATGATACTGCAACCGAAGAAGACTACTCACTAGTACATGTATCGCAAATTGTGGTGAAGAAAAAGTCATTTGGAACATTTTTAGAAGAATACCTACGCACGCTTTCCGTACGGCTCTATATGCCGGGTTACGCCTGGGATACAGATGCAGCAGCTATTGTTTTTACAGAACCGGAGATGCAGGCTTTTGAGGAAAAAGCCTATAACGATGCAGCGCAAATGACGAGAAATCTCTTGCAGGGCATCAGTCATGAAGCTGACGCCGATGCTAGTCAGGCAAAGCAGAAGGAGGAATAATTATTAAATTAATGTAATTGGCACTATGCAGGACCAGTATAACAATAACAACGGTGAGCAAATGTCTCACAGCACTCCATCACCCTATAATCATACGATGGGACGTACACTTCTTGTGTCACTTCTCTCTGGTGCTGTTGCGGCTACGGCGGTATGCGCATATTTTTACGGCGCACATATCGCACCACTTCATGTTGCGCAGAAACAGCCAGTTGTCACAGCGATTGCGCCAGAGGTGACGGGCGCAGTTGGCTACGGCGGCGATGATATTGTATCAGTTGTGGAAGAGGTATCACCATCGGTTGTGAGTATTGTCGTATCCAAAGATGTGCCGCAGTATCGGGCAATGCTATCACCTCTTGATCTCTTTTTTGGCACACCGCAGCAGCCACAAGCACCACAGAGTGAGCAAACAGAGAAGAAGAAAATTGGTAGTGGTACGGGATTCTTTGTGTCCTCACAGGGACTTATTGTGACGAATCGACATGTTGTAGCAGACACATCTGCACAGTACACCGTGATCACTCAAGATGGCACAGAGCATGTGGCGACCATTTTAGCGATGGATGATGTTTTGGATTTTGCTGTATTAAAAATTGATGGCGAAGGCTATACAGCAGTTACCATTGGCAACTCTGATGAGGTAAAAATCGGGCAGACAGTGATTGCGATTGGCTATTCGCTGGGAGAATTTTCTCACTCTGTCAGTCGTGGGATTGTCTCTGGGATGAGTCGTACGATTACGGCTAGTGGCGGATTTGGAGAAATGGAACAATTGCACAATATCATCCAGACAGATGCAGCAATTAACTCCGGTAACTCTGGTGGTCCTCTTTTGGATACACAGGGTCAGGTAATCGGTATTAATACTGCCATGGCACAGGGTGCAGAGAATGTTGGTTTTGCGATTCCTATCAACCACGTTACACAGCTCATTGAAGATGTGCGCACGACAGGGAAGATCTCTCGTCCGTTTCTCGGTGTGCGATATCTGCCCATCAATGATACTATCCGTACAGCGCTAGGCGTGTCTTATACGCATGGTGTCCTCGTTGTGCGTGGACAGTCTATTACAGATTTTGCTGTGCAGCCGGGATCACCGGCAGACAAAGCAGGTATTGTAGAAAATGATATCATTTTGAGTATAGATGATGTGCAAATTGATGAAACACAGAATCTTGCACAGGTAATTGCACAGCATAACGTTGGCGATACAGTGTCTTTGCGGATCTGGCATAAAGGCAAGGAGAAAACGGTAACAGTAACATTGGAAGAGAGAAATAAAAAGTAAACTCGTGTACCGTGTCGTTTAGTATCCGTGAGCGACGTATCAACATATCTTAAGAGCGCGCTATGAATGCTCATCAATTTACAACAAAGTCACAGGAGGCGATTCATGATGCACAACGTATCGTGGTGCAAATGCAGGGACAGTACATTTTGCCTGTGCATGTGGCTTTGGCATTGTTACGGCAAAAAGAGGGTATTGTATATACAGTACTACGTCAGGGCGATGCGTTGCCAGAGCGTATTGATGAACGCCTGGAAGCGCTAGCACAGCAAAAAACGACACGTGTACAAAGTGCAGCGACAGATGTACACGGTTCGCAGGAGTTAGGGCGTGCTATGACGATGGCGCAAGATGTGATGCGGAGCATGGGTGATACGTACGTATCTACAGAGCACCTCTTTTTGGGTATTGTGGAGGCAGATGCTGATGTGGCACGTATCTGTGCTGATGAAGGTGTAACAGCAGAAGTTTTTCGTGAGCTTGTGGCACGCGTGCGTGGTGCGCAGCGTGTAGATTCTGCAGATCCAGAAAGTACGTTACATACTATAGAAAAATTTACAGTAAATCTTACAGAGCAAGCGCGCCAGGATGATATGGATCCCATTATCGGGCGCGATGACGAGGTGCGTCGCGTGATGCAGATTCTCTCACGTCGCACGAAAAATAATCCGGTACTTCTCGGTGAGCCAGGGACAGGTAAAACGGCGATTGTTGAGGGCTTGGCGCAGCGTATCGCAGCGGGTGATGTACCGGAGTCTCTCAAAGATAAGGAGATTTTGGCTCTGGATCTTGGACAACTCATTGCCGGTGCGAAATATCGTGGTGAATTTGAAGATCGTCTCAAGGCGCTTCTCAAAGAATTGGATGCTGCGCATGGACGGATGATTTTATTTATCGATGAATTACACACGTTGGTAGGTGCAGGTGCAACAGATGGCGCAATGGATGCCTCTAATATGCTGAAACCAGCACTTGCGCGCGGGCAAATTCGTACAATTGGTGCAACAACGCTCAAGGAATACCAGAAATACATTGAAAAAGACGCTGCGCTGGAGCGACGCTTCCAGCCGGTCATGGTTGATGAGCCGACACCAGAAGACACCATTGCTATCTTGCGCGGTGTAAAGGAAAAATATGAACTACACCACGGTGTGCGTATTACGGATGATGCAGTCATTGCGGCTGTGGAGTTATCAAGTCGCTATATTACGGAGAGATTTTTGCCAGATAAGGCAGTTGACATCATTGATGAAGCGGCATCTGCACTGCGCATGGAAATTGACTCAATGCCGACAGAGATTGATACGATGCATCGTACAATTCGGCGACTAGAAATCGAGAAGAAGGCTTTGGAAAAAGAAAAGGGTGCAGACAATACGGAAAAAATTACACACATTAACAAAGAGCTTGCAGAGGTCAAGGAGCGCTCACAGCAGATGACCGTGCAATGGAACGCTGAAAAAGAGGCCATTTTCGCTATACGCGATGCAAAGGGTACGATTGAAAAACTGCGTACAGATGCAGAAAATCGTGAGCGGGAGGGTGATTTTGATAAAGTTGCAGAAATTCGGTATGGGAAGATTCCTGAAGCGGAAAAGATCATGCACGCAGCGGAAGAGAAGTTGGCACAGCTGCGACGTGATGGTGGTATTCTGAAAGAGGAGGTGACAGCAGAAGATGTGGCACGTGTGGTGTCACGGTGGACAGGTGTGCCAGCAACTAAAATGCTTGACAGTGAGATGCAGCGCCTCGTAACAATGGAGAAAAGTCTGGCAGATCTCGTCGTAGGTCAAGAGGAGGCCATTCGCGCCGTATCACATGCTGTGCGACGTTCGCGTGCAGGTATTGGTGATGCAGACCGTCCGATTGCCTCGTTTATTTTCCTAGGACCAACCGGGGTAGGGAAGACAGAGCTTGCGAAGTCGCTAGCAGCATTTCTTTTTGACGATGAAAAAGCACTTGTACGTATTGATATGAGTGAGTACATGGAGTCGCATGCCGTGTCTAAAATGATTGGCTCACCACCCGGTTACGTGGGACACGATGATGGTGGACAGCTTACTGAGATTATTCGCCGCCGTCCGTATAGCGTGGTGCTATTTGATGAGATTGAGAAGGCACACCCAGATGTCTTTCATGTTTTCTTGCAAATTTTGGATGATGGGCGCTTGACGGATAGTAAGGGGCGTGTTGTCAATTTTAAAAATACTGTTATTATCATGACATCCAACATTGGCAGTCAGGATATTTTTGATGCACATCAGCACGGACGTGATGCCGTCACTGATGCGCACGTGCAGGATGCTGTGATGGCACAACTACAGAAGCGTTTTAAGCCGGAATTTTTAAACCGCATTGACGATATTATTGTGTTCCACGCATTGACAGAAGAGATGATTGCACATATAGTTGACATTCAACTGTCAGGTGTGATTCGGCGACTCGCACAGGAGAATATTTCTCTCACTATTACACCGGAGGTTCGCAATGTGATTGCGCAGCGTGGATATGATCCTGCATTTGGTGCGCGACCACTGAAGCGTGTTATTCAACGAGATATTTTGGATCCATTGGCGATGGAGATTGTATCCGGTGCAGTTGTCGCAGATGACCGTGTTACGGCAAAGCTGGTCAATGACACGGTGCAGATTGTTAAGGATGATACCACTTCCAAAAAGAAGCCATCGCCGAAAAAAACATAACACTATGATCACACATCTTCGTACAAGTCTGTATACAATAGTGTTTGGTGTTGGCATGATAGCTGTCGTTGCAGCGATGTCTGGCGATCTACGTTACGGTATGCCTGTTGCGTTTGCATTCATGATTGTAGCGGGTTTTTCTGGATGGCGCATTGGGCATATGATTGTCTATGCTGTGCTACCTGTGGCAATTAGCTTTGCAGCAATGGCACTCTTGTATTTTATTGATAATGTTGTAGAGCAGTATATTTTTGTCGGATTGGTCATCGCACTCTTCCATGCAGCGCTTTTTGGCATTAAGCGCATTTGCAAAAATCCCTATGACATGACAGCGCGAAGCATCTTCTCTGCAACGCTCATTGCCACAGTCTTTATGTTCTATGCCGCTTCCTACGGTTTCTACATTAACTTTAATATTCCATTATGGATTTTTATTATTGCGCATTTTGTGTTTATTGGGGGTGTGACATTTCTTTCACTACGTGCCTACGTCAGTAACTATCGGCGCATTGGGTTGTATAGTGCAGTCATTGCGTTTGGAATGATGCAGTTTGTGTGGATGACAAATTTTTGGCCGTTTGGCTATTTGACAACAGCAGTAGTGACACTGCTGTTCTATTACGTTCTGTGGGATCTTGTGCAGATGGAGTTTCTGGAGACATTGTCGAAGAAGCGTATTATCATAACGCTGACGTACTGCGTTATTCTGACGATTGCTGTGCTGTTGACAACGCAGTGGTTGCTTGTCAACTAAAAAACACGTATACTACGGAGTGACGTAGGTATTTTTCTCTCTCTAAGGCATTCTATATATGAAAAAATATATCACAATGACGAGCGTGCTAGTGCTGATGTTGCTCTGTGGTACACTGGGAGGCTTTTTATTTAACTATATTTTCTACGGCAAAATCGCTGTACATCCCGTATGGTCGCAGTCGCGCTTTGTCAAGTCTATGGATAATCGGCTGCATATCATCAAGCAGACAGAGAAAGTTGTGGTGCAAAATAGCGAATCAATTGCTGACATTGCACAAACACCAGCTGCTGCTGTGGTACACATTGTCACAGTGAACGAGCAAGCCACGACACTCTCTGAGGGCAATGGCATCATCGTGAGCAGTGATGGAGTTATTGCAACGATGCATAGCGTTGTACCAAAGACAGGAACTGCATACGTGACATTTTCTGACGGTGTGGTCAGAGCAGTGACGTCACTGTACCATGATGTATACAGCGGATTGACATTTTTACGTGTTGACGCACAAAATCTTCCAACCATTGCATTTGCAAATTCTGATGATGCACAGAGCGGTAAGCGCCTGATTAGTGTTGCGCGCGATCGTACTGGCATGCACACATCCTTTTCTGCCGGTGGCGTTATGGGCATGATGCCACACTTTAGCGTACAGTCGCCAACTTCTGATTACCTACAAGGTGTTATGGCAATTGACTTTGCCGATACAGTGCTCTCTGCGGCTGTTGGCGCACCAGTTGTGGACTATCACGGTAATATGGTGGGTCTGATTGCACATAAAACAGTGCCAGAAACAGAAGTAACGGAAGCGTTGACGCTATACTATGCTGTGACGGCAAATGATGTATATGAGAGTTTTGCACACTATTTACAACTCGGTCACGATGTTCCACAAACGCTCAAAACTCCGGTATCTGATACAATGACGCTTGGTGTAGAGTATAAGACGATTGCAAGTGTGGATGTTGCTGTAGAAAACTTAGCAGTACATGATGGCGCGCAGGTCGTTGCAGTTTCTCTCGGATCACGCGGTGCACGCAGTGGGGTGCATGTTGGCGATATTATCACGGCTGTCAATGACAAACAGATTGATGGTGCGCGTAATGTCCTCGCACGTGTATTGCGCGGATATAAATCCACAGACGCCATCACATTGACTGTTGTGCGTGGTAAGGAGACACTCACACTTCCTGTTGTGAAGTAAGTGTATGCACTTTTGCCATCTTCATTTTTTCCTCTAGAAGTACTTTTTTAAATGCCGTTATAGCATTTCTGCTGTGTGCGTTGTTTTGTGCTTTTGGCGCAATTTGTGTAATAGGGCGTAATCGTAATCCTTGACAAAAAAACCAATATTTGTTACAATGCACACAACTGAAAAATAAAGCAATGCCAGACAGTGAGGATATTTTGCTATGCTGCTTTTTTTATTTTTTATATAGTATGAAAAAACGACAGAATACCGCTGATAATAATGCGGGAGAGTTTTATCAGGCATTTATAGCCGTTTTATCGGATATGCCGGAGCGATCTCGCACGATTATCGCGAAGCGCTTTGGAATGACGGGGCGCAAGCCAATGACACTACAAGCTATTGGTAATGTATATGGCATTACACGGGAGCGTGTGCGTCAAATTGTGCAATCTGGCATACAGAGCGCACGTGAAAATGCAGAGGATGCAACTGCACATGCAGTGCGCACGCGTCTAATTACGGCAATGCGCAAACATCACGGCATTGTACTAGAAGAGGTGTTAATTGCAGAGCTTGCGCAGGGTAATGCGAAAGAGGAGGGCGCGGTTCGTTTTTTTATTGAAACTGTTGCTGATGTAGATTTTGTGAATACCAAAAAGTTTCCGGTTTCTGAACGTGTGGTGATGGCGTATGATTTTGATATTAGCACCTGGCACGCTATACATGCAACTATCAAAGATCTCCTTGTAGAAAATCAACGCACCTATACAAGCCATCATTTATACCGCACCGTACAAGAAATGCATGACGTGCGTACACATGATATGTTTGTGTCGTACATGACTGTTTCACGCGAGATTGGGAGAAATCCTTTTGATAAGTGGGGACTTGTCACATGGGATGACATTTCGCCACGCGGTGTACGTGAGAAGGCACTTCTCATTATGAAGGAGCGTGGAAAACCAATGCATTTTCGTGATATTGCCGCGGCAATTGATGCTGCTGGGCTTGGGAAAAATGGAAAAAAATCACATCCGCAAACCGTGCATAATGAATTGATTCGTGACAAGAGCTTCGTCTTAGTGGGGCGCGGTGTCTATGCAATTTCTAGCAAAAACTATGTGCGTGGTACAGTAAAGGATGTTATTGAAAATGTCCTCGCTAATGCACAAGAGCCACTGACAGCTCAGGATGTGATTGATCGTGTGTTGAAAATGCGCTATGTCAAACCATCTACCGTGCGTGTGAACCTCAATGCCGTTGCAAAAAAGATGAATAAGAAATACGTCTTGGAAAAGAAAGTAAAATAGTGGTATAATGCACGTGTGGTTTTCTCACTAAAGCACACTGCAATGTTTGAGTTTTTTAGTATCGTTGGTCTCATTTTTGCTCATACGTGGTACATCATTGTACCGTTGCTTTTTTGGCAGGTATTCTATAGTTTATGGAAACGCTATAGTTGCATTTTAGAGTTCTACTCTAAGCAGGATGAGGTGCTTCTAGAGATTATTCCGCCACGTGACATTGAAAAAAGCCCAAAGATTATGGAGGGTTTTTTTGAGGCGTTGGCTGCAACGGATTCTGGAAAAAATGTGATTGACATGGAATGCCGCTGTCAACAGAATCCCTATTTCTCATTGGAAATCGTTGGCACAGAAGGTGTTGCGCATTTCTATATTCGTACACCACGGGCATTTCGTCACTTCATTGAATCGTCGCTCTATGCGCAGTATCCGGATCTAGAAATTATGGCCGTAGAGGACTATGTGCATAAGATCCCCGCGGTGATTCCTAATCCCGAATGGGTGTTGCGTGGATTTGATTTGGCACTTCTGATGCCAGATCCGTATCCGATCAAAACCTATAAATACTTTGAAGAAGATGTGACAGGGAAAATGATCGATCCGCTGGCAACGCTTGTGGAGGGCATGAGCAATCTTGGTCCGGGGCAACACATTTGGTTGCAGCTAATAATCCAAGCAGCACGGCCAAAGTGGTTTGGCGAATGGGGTAAGCCAGAGGTGCAAAAATTGATCGGTAAAGCAGCAAAAGGCAGTTCAATATTTGAGCGGATCATCCACGACCTTAGGGATATTGCTTCCAATATTGCAACTGGATGGTGGACACCGGCAACATTTACGCCTTTTGCTGATCCAAAAAAAGAGGAGCAGCCACTTGAATTTCGTTTGACACCTGGAGAGAAGCAGGTACTGAAATCACTGGAGGAGAATATTGCCAAACAAATGTTTACAACAGTCATGCGCCTGATTGTTGTTGGACGTAAAGAAAATTTTAGCGGTGTAAATGTAACGGCGGCAATGGGATCGATCAAGCAATTTTCTGATAACCATACAAATCAATTTTTCCCCATAGATCGTTCCAAGGTCTATGCGGACTATGTATTTGTCAAAAAACGCGAAGCATATCGCATGCGTCGATTACTATCACGCTATCGAGATCGTGATGACACAGGGTATTCGTTTCACCTCAGTTCGGAGGAGTTGGCAAGCGTGTTTCATTTTCCAGATATGTCCGTGATGGCGCCTGGACTACAGCGTACGGATTCTCGTCGTGGTAGTGCACCTGGTAATTTACCAATTCAGTGATATACTTACACTATAAGCTGCACATCATTTGATCGTATGGCAGGAGAAATTACAGCATTTGCACAGACGAATTTTCGCAATACACAAACAGCGTTTGGTATCAAGGCGGATGATCGCCGCCGGCACCTCTATGCAATTGGGAAGACCGGCATGGGGAAAACCAACATGCTGGAGAACTTGGCGATTCAAGATATTCTCAATGGACACGGCATGTGTTTTATTGATCCGCATGGTGATACAGCGGAAAAGTTGATTAGCATGATTCCATCGCAGCGTATTAACGATGTGATCTATTTTAATCCTGCCGATCAAAACTTTCCCATTTCATTTAACGTCATGGAGGAGGTTGCACCAGAATTTCGTCCACTTGTGGCGTCGGGGCTTATTGGCGTTTTTCGTAAACTGTGGGCGGATTCATGGGGTCCGCGCTTAGAGTATATCTTGCGCAATGCTATTTTGGCACTTTTGGAATATCCAGGCAGTACTCTTTTGGGCGTGATGCGCATCTTGGTGGATAAGAAGTATCGCAGTCGCGTGATAAACCACGTCAAAGACCCTGTTGTGCGGTCGTTTTGGCTTGATGAGTTTCCCAAATGGAACGATCGTGTACTGCAGGAAGTGATTTCACCGATTCAGAATAAAGTTGGTCAATTTATTACGAGCCCTGTGATTCGCAACATCGTCGGACAAAGCAAGTCGGCATTTGACGTACGCGATATCATGGATCAGCAAAAAATTCTCATCCTCAACCTCTCTAAAGGACGTATTGGTGAGGATAATAGTGCCCTCATCGGTGCTATGCTGATTACCAAAATCCAACTGGCAGCCATGGGACGTGTAGATGTGCCAGAAGAGGATCGTAAAGATTTTTATCTCTATGTGGATGAGTTTCAAAATTTCTCTACAGAGTCTTTTGCAAATATTTTATCAGAAGCACGTAAATATCGCCTGAATCTCATCTTGGCAAATCAGTACATTGCGCAGCTTGATGAAGTGGTACGTGACGCAATTTTTGGCAATGTGGGAACAATTGTGTCGTTTCGCGTGGGAGCGGCAGACGCAGAGTACTTGGAAAAAGAATTTGAACCGGTATTTACCATGAACGACATTGTCAACTTACCGAAATACAGCATCTACTTGAAATTGATGATTGACGGTATTGCCGGTGATGCGTTTAGCGCAACAACACTGCCACCAATTCAAACACAGCACAATGACAGCACAGAGAAGGTGATTCGTGTTACGCGCGAGCGATATGCGCAGCCTCGTGAAGAGGTGGAGGAGCGTATTGCGCGATGGAGCGGTATGGATGTAGATGCACCCGTATCTCATACTACACACGCAGCGCAGTCGTCAACTACAACGGTATCTCCGTCAGCACCTACCACTACACCTCCACCTGCATCTGTTGCACAGGATGAGCCATCTCCTGTCCCAGAAACAACAACAGTGCAGCCGCAGCGACAAATGCATGATGCCGTTTGTGCGCAGTGTGACCTCAATATCACCGTACCGTTCAAGCCAGATGGCAAACGTCCCGTTTTCTGTAGAGAATGTTTTAAGGATCACCAGCGTTCTACTGCACGAAAAACGGCAGCGCTCGATTCACAGAAAAAGACGGTACAACGTGAACCTGCCCGTATGCCGTTGGAGCGAGCGCCACACAAAAAACAGGTCATTGAAGAGGATGTGGTCATCACATCATCGCAGAAGCCTTTAAAGCTTTCTCAGATGCAGCATGTAGCACCAAAGAAATTTCCAGCGTCGACGAAGCGCGCGCAGGTCGATCTTTCTGGCGTGCGGGCGTTACTACAAAAAACTGGCACGCAACACCATAGAACAGAGTCCACACAGTCCGATGCTATGCCGCCTGCACGTAATGCTGCGCCACAAAAAAAGCCACATAAACCATTAATTACACCGTTATGATGTATGTTGATTTCCGTGCAATGTCGTCGGAAGAGAAAGCACGTAAGAAGAGGCGTTTATTACTAGAACAGGTATCCTATCAATCTGATGTCAAAAAGGTTGAGCGAGAAAAACTTGCACTTACAGAGGCATTGCGACGTTTAGAGCAGGATCGTGCGCGACTAGATGTGGATATTGCAAATCATAAGGAGCAGATGCGCCAGATAGGGTTGCGCATGGACTTTCTCACAGATGAGCTACGACGCATCAAAAAAACACTCGTTGAAATTGGATCGTAATATATGATAAATCGTTATTAAAATCTATGGCTTATACTGTACCAACACTAGAGGACCTTGTGCGTGCACATATGGAGGCGGATGGAAGTGGGAAGCTACCGCGCAACGTGGAAAGTCGCTTACAGTACTGCAGTAAAAAATTGTACGATGCGCGAGTAAAGACAGAAGAAGAATTTGACGATGTATTAGCGCAGTATAGTGATCTTGATCGGAGGCTGAAAGCTGCAGCGGGACTGCGTTTAGATGTTTTTCGCGATATGATCACAGAGCTCAAAGAAACCTATTATCGCTAAACTTGTGCAATAAAACCCCCTCATATAGACATGGTGTCTCTCCGGGGGTTTTTATGTTGCGTAGGCAGATTGCATCTATGTAGTTAGCGCGAATAGTTTGGGGATTCTTTTGCTATCGTAACGTCATGTGGATGACTTTCACGCAATCCAGCATCAGTAATGCGCACAAAGTTTGCACGTGCAGCGAGTTCGGTGAGGTTTTTTGCACCAACATAGCCCATACCTGCACGGAGACCACCGGCGAGTTGATAGAGAATTTTGTCAATCGGACCGCGATAGGCAATGCGCCCCTCAATACCTTCCGGAACAAATTTACCACTTTCAGTAATATCGCCTTGCCCGTAGCGGTCTTTGGACCCCTTCTGCATGGCGGCGAGTGAGCCCATACCGCGGTAGGTTTTATACATGCGACCGTCAATGTACTCCATGTCGCCAGGTGCCTCTTCAGATCCTGCGAGGAGCCCACCAAGCATCACGCACGATGCGCCCATTGCCAGTGCCTTGACGATATCGCCAGAGTATTTAATGCCACCGTCCGCAATGATGGGTACTGTATCGGAAGCTCCTGCAACAGCATTTTTGATAGCACTCACTTGTGGTACACCAATACCTGCAACAATGCGTGTAGTGCAGATAGAACCTGGTCCAATACCAACTTTCACACCATCTGCACCGGCAGCAATGAGATCCTTTACCCCTGCTGCTGTTGCAACATTGCCGGCAACGATATCTATGCCTTTCATCCACTTCTGTTTTTTAAGTACTGTGATGGTGTCTATAACGCCCTTGGAGTGACCGTGTGCCGTGTCTATCACAATCACATCCACATCTGCTGCAGCAAGTTTTTGTGCGCGCTGCATTGTATCTGCACCAACGCCGACAGCTGCACCGACACGCAAGTTCTTATCGGCATCTTTATTTGCGTGAGGAAAAGAGATATTTTTTTCCAAATCGCGTCGCGTGACGATAGAGCGTAGATGTCCACTGCCATCCACAACACAGAGAACAGAAAGCTGCTCTTTGCGAATAATATCATTGGCCTGTTTCAAGGAAATCGTATGCGGTGCAGTGACGAGTTTTTCTACAGGTTTCATGACATCTGCCACTGTTTTTTCGCGGTCATCTGGCCATGAGTAGTATAGTTCTGTCACGATGCCCAAAAGTTTTCCATGATCATCTACAACAGGAATCTTTTTGTAGCCCTTGTCGTCGTGAATATTTTTGAGTGTTTCAACGGTATCAGTACGTGTGACGGTTACAGGGTCAACGATAAATCCATTTTCATAGCGTTTGACCAAACGGACTTCTGCCGCCTGCTCATCGGGGGTAAGATTTTTGTGAATAATACCAAGTCCGCCTTGGAGTGCCATAGCAATTGCCATGGCGTGTTCGGTAACGGTATCCATAGGAGAGCTGACAATAGGGAGGTTGAGAGGGACGTGTGTAGAAAAACGCCCCGTAAGAACAGCATCTGCCGGAGCAACCTCTGAATATCCTGGCACGAGAAGAACATCATCATAGGTCAGTGCTTCATGAATGGGCGTATTTTTCATAAGGTTGCATTAATGGAAATTATCATTGATAATAGAGGTAGTATATCGTGTTTTGCATGCGCTTGCAATATTGATTGTGATAACGCATGCGTATTTTTTATAGCATTATGCAACACATTGCCATTGTGGACTTTGGATCACAGTACACACATGTCATTGCACGTATAGTCCGTGCTATGGGTGTTCTGTCACGGATCTATCCGCACGATGTGACAGCCCACACACTTGCGACGTTGAATGTTGGCGGTATTATTTTATCAGGAGGTCCACAGTCCGTCTATGAGTCTACTGCACCAAAAATAGACCCCAATCTCTTAACATGTGGCGTGCCAGTTTTGGGTATTTGCTATGGACATCAACTGATTGCGCAACTCCTCGGCGGAGAAGTTGTGCCGGGAGAAGTGCGTGAATACGGTAAGGCAATAATGACGATAACAGACCCATCATCACCGCTATTTGCCGATGTGCCGCGTGAAACGGTGGTATGGATGAGTCATGGTGATCGTGTGGCGCGTGTACCTGAGGACTTTACAGTGATTGGCTCTACTGTAGATTGCGCTGTCACAGCAATGGCATCTGCAACACGTAAAATTTATAGCATGCAGTTTCACCCAGAAGTAGATCATTCACGTGATGGTGCGCGTATGCTAGAAAATTTCGTTGTCCATATCTGTGGATTGCCACGTACGTGGAAGATTGCGAACATTATTGACGATCTTGAAGAAAAAATTCGTACACAGGTTGGTGCGAAAAATGTTTTTATGCTCATTAGTGGTGGCGTGGACTCCAATGTGGCATTTGCACTACTATCAAAAGTTTTGGGCACGGATCGTGTACAGGGACTCTTGATTGACACGGGGTTTATGCGTGCAGGGGAAGTGCGTAGCGTTGTAGAGAGTTTTCATGCTCGCGGAATGACTAATCTCACTGTTACGGATGCATCAGAGGCGTTCCTTAAAGCAGTAGACGGTGTCATCGCGCCAGAAGAAAAGCGTAAGCGCATCGGGCAGACATTTCTGGATGTCAAAGATGCAGTGCTTGCAGAACAGGGTCTTCATCCTACAACGTGGCTTTTAGGGCAGGGGACGATTTATCCCGATATCATTGAATCTGGTGGAACACCACATGCCGCAACGATCAAGACACACCACAATCGCGTTGATGCAATTAAAGAGATGATTTCTGCAGGATTGGTAGTAGAGCCGTTGGCAGACTTCTATAAACATGAGGTGCGTGAAATTGGACGCCTACTAGGCCTCCCTGATGCACTCGTAGATCGTCATCCATTTCCGGGGCCAGGTCTGGCAATTCGCGTTTTGAACATTGATCCACACAAAAACACTACGGATGTGCCACACGAAACACAGAGGGATGTGGATGCATTTTTCGCCCAAGCCTATCCGCATGTACAACACGCTATTCTTCCTGTGCGATCTGTAGGCGTGCAAGGTGACAGCCGTACGTATGCGCATCCGCTTGCTGTATGGGGAGAAACGGACTGGCAAAAACTTGATGCGCTTTCTGTTGCAACGACAAATACATGTTATGGCATTAATCGCGTTGTTCATGTGCTTACAACTGACGATGCGACGCCGGTATTTGCACCGCCCCGTACACAGCATACACTCACACGCGAGCGGTTGGATGTCTTGCGTACACTTGATGCTATTGTGACGCAGTATATGCACACCACAGGGCTACATCGTGAGATTCTACAGTGCCCTGTTGTTCTTGTGCCGATTACGGATGGGCGTAGTGACAGGGAATCTGTTGTGTTACGGCCGATATGGACACGTGATTTTATGACAGCAGAGTTCTCAAAAATCAATCATACCATTCTTACACCTCTCGTGCGTGATTTGCACGCAACTGGCCTTGTCGCACATGTCTTTTACGATATTACAAACAAGCCTCCTGGTACAACAGAGTGGGAATAAAAAACTGGAGAATAGTTGACAAATTCACACAAAAGTAGTAGCGTAGACATGAAGCAATCAGCCCATGGGGTTGATTTTTTGTCCTTTAAAACACTTGAGGAGGAGGTAGCATTATGGCAATACCAGTGGCTGTTGTAGGTCTGGGGAATGTGGGAAAGGCTGTCGTGGAAATTCTTGCTGCAAAAACAATCTTTCCGGACATCGTTTTGCGAGCCGTTGTGACGCGTAGACCGGATCGTGTTTCTGCAAGTGGCATAGTGCCAGATCATATCCCAATATACTTTTTCGGTGATAAAAGGACTGTCCCACTCTACCACGTCGACGATGAAAACGCGTGGCAAGAGTTGCCTGTGAAAGTTGTCATTTTGTGTGGCGGATCTGCGACAGATCTTCCGCTGCATGGACCAAAATTTTTGAAGCACTTTTACATTGTGGACTCTTATGACCGACATGGTCAAATTGACGACTGGCAAGACCCAGCGTCACAAATGTGGCGCAAAGGATATTTCCGAATCATAAATGATCTTGCCAAGAAATATGGCATGATTGCGATTCCTTGTTTCGGATGGGACCCCGGAATGTTTTCCGCGATGCGGACATATTTTTCCGCACTCTCAGGAGGAGCCCCCGTATTTTCTTTTTATGGGTGCGAGGAGGTGGGTGGTCGCAGCATGGGACACACGCAAGCGTTACGTGCGATTCCCGGTGTTAAAAAAGCTGTGCAATACACGCATGCCAATCATGAGATGTTGCTGCGTGCGCGTGCGGGTGAGTTGACAGATCAACCACTCCCCACAGAAATGGTGATGCTACGGGAGTGCTTTGTTGTGCTGGAGCCGTGGGCGGACGAAGTCTGTATACAGTCACAGATACAAAGTATGCCGGACTACTTTGCCGGCTTTAAAACGAAAATCCATTTTATTTCGGAAGGAGAGTTTGACGCAAAGCATCAAAGCATGCGCCATGACGGCACTGTGCTGTGCAATGGACCGCATGGGCTGATGGAATACCGTAACGTGTTTCCATCCAATCCCCATGCAACGGCATGTGCGCTGATTGCTGCTGCGCGTGCAACAATAAACCTGGAAAGGGCGGGATTCCGTCCTGGTGCATACACGCCCAACTGTATTGCGCCGAAGTACTTTCTCGAGGATCCTGAAAACCACCTCAAGTATGTGTGAGAGGTTGAAACGGCATGTGCTTACTGCAATGCCGTTTTTCTTTTTTGTGAGAGGCAGGAGTATTCCACTATGACATTTATTACCATTAGTCATGATCACGCTTTGTGGTAGTGTCGCAAAAAAAGAAAACTGGAGAACGTGCGCGTTCTCCAGTGTGTATATATCTTAGCGTATTTATGCCTGTAAAACATATCCGCCTTCGCCACATGTGTGTGCATGGCGCAAAAATCGTACAATGCGCAAGTGTTCTTTGCGCGTGGGATCCTTCATTGCAGCAGGAAGGATTTCTTTGGCGACAAGCAGATCAATGTTTTCATGCATCTGATCACCACCGACAGCATGTGGAAAATGCGCATCATATGTCGCAAGTGCTGCAGCAATCTCTGTATCTTGCATACGAGCGATTGTTTTCCATGATGGCGCATAACGCATGATGGATTCACCCTTTGCCAACCTTGGTCCGAGTGGAATGTAGCATCGGATGATAGCGCACATGCGATCCGTGCGCATATTCGGTGAGAGTGTTTTTTCGCTAACAAGTTGGTTGAGTTTTTCAGGGATTTCCAGTGGATTTGTATAAGGAAAGTTTTTAAAGTACGTGTACAGCGCTGCTCTTTCCGCAATTGTCAATGAGCTGTTGTGCATGGCAACCTCCCTGTAGTGATGTAGTATATAATATAATGTGTACCTCACATCCCTTCCAACGTACATGTTTTTTGAATTTTGTCAATCGTCGGAATGCAAGAGATTGTTTTTGGTTTGCAAGAGAGGTGAAAAAATGCTTTGATAGAAGTATGAAGAAAACCACATCATCCAACAGAAACCTCTACAAAGCAAACCGTGTAAAGAAAGATAAATTTTTTATATGCATGTTGTGAGGGGGTGACCAAGGACTCCGGCATCTAAAAGAAAAAATGGGATTTTGCGGAGATGGAGGCGGATCATATCACGCCATGGCACGAGGGCGGCAGGACAATTGCGGCAAATTGCCAAATGCTGTGCAAGTCGTGCAATCGTACGAAGTCTGGAACATAGAACATATCAATATCGTGTGCAATATAAAAAAATATCTGTATGGACAAAGATCTCTTACAAAAAATTACGGATGCCGTGGGGGCGTCGCAGGATGTGCGAGCGAACGACGTGCGTAGCCGCTATACGGTGCGGTGCAACGACATCCGAGGCGCCACGCGCACACTGGTGCACAATATCCCGTTTTTGTTTACATGCGATGCGCATGATAAATTGACACTGAAAGAACATCACTCTATCGTCATTGACGGAGAGACGATTACGGCGGTAGTACCCCATGAGACAATAGATCCGGCGCGTTTTGATGTGGTGTATGATGCGGGGAAGCGCGGCGGTACTGTGGTGACACCTGGATTTGTCAATACGCATGCACACAGTCACATGTACCTTTTGCGCAGTGCAATGCTGTTGGATGAGGAGATGACTGTAGATGATACGATTAAGGCGATGGGCTTGTGGCAACGCGATGAGACGCCAGATTCCTATGCCTATGCTGCAATCGGCGACATTACTGAACAACAAAAAGTCGGTATTACGACCACATTGACGCACGGACCGAATTTTGACAGCGGGGAAATTGCGGCGCGCTTGAGCGGACAGAACATTGTGAATGCCGTAAGCGCTGTGAGTAATTCGCGTCCGGAAAATAATCCTGCCATGGTAGAACATCTCCTTGCTCTGCGAGATCACTACATTACAACTCCGGCCATTGCACTGCACTATCTATGGAAAACGTCAATGGAGACACTAAAGGAGGTGAAGAGGATTTCTGATCACTACAACGCGCGTGTTACATTTCACATGGCAGAAAGCCCATTGGTAGTGGAGGAGACATTGAAAAAACACGCAATGAGCGAAACGGAAATTTTGGAGCACGTGGGACTACTCAATGAGCATTCCGTGGCATCGCATGTCCTCTATGTGAAAGATGAGGATATCGTGAAGCTAGCGCGTGCCAAGGTGGGGATTGCGCATCTACCGACGTCAAACGTCATTCACAAAAGTGGACTGTTTCCGTTTTGGAAGTTTGCCGATGCGGGCGGATTTGATCACATCTCTTTAGGTACAGATAGTGTGGTGAGTAAAAACCGTTTAGATATTCTTACCGAAGCGTATCAGGCACGTGTGACACACCTCTATTCGCGCACCATCAAATTCGGATCACTTTTTAAGATGATGACGAGCAACGGTGCGCGCGTGTTGGGACTTCCGGACCGTGGCAAGGTGATCCCCGGGATGAAAGCGGATCTTGTCTTTTGGAAACTGCGTGACCGCGGCTTTATTCCTTACGACCAAGACAATCCATTCACACTGATTGGTAATCTCATCACACACGGCGGGCGCATGGCGCGCGACGTGATGATCAATGGGCATTTTGTTATTGCTAATCGTAAGCATATTCGTTTGAATGAGAGCCATCTTCTAGATGTACTCCAACAAAAACACATGGATATGCGCGCGCGTGTACGCGAGGAGGGTGGAGTAGTGTGAGGTCGGTGACGTGGCTGCGCACTATGCAAACCACTTGCTTTTTTTGAGTATTGTGTTATAATATAATGTCCTAAAGAAGGGCATTTTTTAGTACATTATTTATCGCCGTACCGCATCGTGTGGTGCGGCATCATATGCAAACACAGGAGGATGTTATGAAAAAAGCTCTTTGCTTTCTGGTAATCGTTGGTGTGTTTTTTTCTGGGTGTGCGATAGTGCATGCTCAATCAAACGTCGCTGTGTATTCATCAAACGGACCGATGTACCTCTTTCCGGACGGCAAGAGGTGCAAAGGTAAGAGGGAGCCCGCAGGTCCTCTCGCATTTATTGCAGAGGAATCTGGCACCGAAAAAACTCTTGTCGCTATTACAGTGTGGAATGGAGAGAGGTATAAAACATCTCTCTACCTCATTGATGGTGATGAGATGGTGCCTCTGCAGGGAGTGCGATCCGAAGAGGAATGTGCCAGTATTTATAGCGACGCGCTCCCTTCGGCAGATGTCGTATCGGAAGAGTTTGGGATTCATCTCACTCCCTCACAAAGTCTAGGCTTTCAGGGACCGGGGGGAGAGATACTTCCCGTCCTCTATTTTAGATGAAAAGGATCCCGCAGCATCATTTACGATGCTGCGGATTTTTTTTCTGACAATCTTGATATTTTGACCAAATGACGGCGGGCGGGTATAATGAAAAAACAGAAGAAAAACAAAGATAAAAGAGAAGGGTTCAATCGGCTACGAAAGTGACCGATCGTTGTTGATTTTGTATGCATAAGAGCAATCCATGAATCATACACTTCTGGGGAAACTGCGCAGAATGGCGCAGAAAATTACAGGAACGTTTTTTGGGCGATTGTCCAAAGATATCGGCATTGACCTTGGCACAGCAAATACGCTGGTATATGTCAGGGGAAAGGGTATTGTGATCAATGAGCCATCTGTGGTGGCAATGAATCGACGTACGGGGCAAATTCTTGCTATTGGCAGAGATGCAAAGCGCATGGTAGGGAAGACACCCGGGCATATCGTGGCAACGCGGCCACTCGTAGATGGTGTGGTGAGTGACTTTGAGGTGACGGAGCAGATGCTGAAATACTTCATTGACAAAGTACATAAGGAGTCGTTTTCGCTGTTGCCCCGACCACGAGTATTGATCGGCATACCGTCTGGCGTGACAGAGGTGGAGAAGCGCGCTGTAGTTGATGCAGCGATCAATGCCGGTGCACGTGAGGCGTACCTGATTGATGAACCGATGGCAGCATCAATTGGCGCACGCATGCCAGTTACAGATGCTGGTGGTAATATGATTGTTGATATTGGCGGCGGCACAAGTGAGATTGCAGTGATTTCTCTGGGTGGGGTGGTAGCGGCGCGATCGTTGCGTACGGCGGGTGACGAAATGAATGAGGATATCATCCGCTACATGCGCGATGAGTTTAATTTGTTGGTAGGCGAGCGCACGGCAGAAGATGTGAAGATTGCCATCGGCAGTGCTTATCCGCAAAAAACAGAATTACGTGCCACGGTACGTGGACGCGATCTTGTAACAGGTTTACCTAAGGAAGTGACAGTGACAGATGCACATATTCGTGATGCTGTGTCGCGCAGTATTCGCATCATTGTGAATACCATCAAGACAATTATTGAGGAAACACCGCCAGAACTGTTGTCGGATATTATGCAACGTGGCATTGTGCTTGCTGGTGGCGGTGGTATTACACGGGACCTAGATAAATTGATTGCTACAGAGACAAAAATTCCCGTTGTCAAAATTGATGATCCACTAACGGCTGTTGTACGTGGTACAGGCATTGTATTGGAAGATTTGGAGCACCTGCGTGAAGTATTGATTGAAAATGACGCCGGTACGCCACTGCGATAACTCTCCTGATGTACGCACACCATGCACCCACTCCATCAATCCCGTAAAACGAAATATACGATCGGCATTGCACTAGCAGTCGGTATTGTTTTGTGGTGGAATCCATTGCATGTGACTGATGTATTGCGCAGTACTGTGCAGTGGGCGCTACAGCCGGTTGTGCATGGAGGATATCGCGTAGGTGTGGTGATGCGCAGTGGCGCAGAACTGGTTACACGGATTGGTACGTTATACAGTGAAAATCAACACCTCCACGCGCGTGTGCGCGAGTTGGAATCTGCACAGGCACGTACCGATGATTGTTTACGTGATAACGCCGTGTTACACGCAGAGCTGGGCATGGCTCAGCGACGCACATTTGATACAGAAGCAGCAAATGTGATTTTGCGCGATGCAATTGGGGGGCAGCAATGGATGATGATTGATAAGGGCTCTGCAGATGGCATCTTGCATGGAGCGCCAGTTGTTGTGCACGGCGAGATCTTGATTGGACGCATCAGTGATGTCCAGTCACATACTGCTCGTGTAGATCTGCTCACACATCCATCAAGCGTAGTCAATGTGAGAGGTGTGCATTCTCGCGCGGAAGCCATTGTTCGCGGCAATCACGGACTTGCGTTGATTGTGGAAGATCTCCCCAAGGACACCCATGTGGAAAACGGGGAGATGTTTGTAACATCACATCTTGCAGATCGCATCCCACCAGGGCTGACCGTTGGGACAATACAGAACGTTGCACCGTCGGCAGATGGCTTGTTTCAGTCTGGTGTACTCATCCCAGCAGTGACGGTAAAAGATGTGATCGTTGTGTTTGTCGTGAGGTAATGGAGTATTTTCTATGCTTAACATCATCATTCGTATTGCTGGTATCGTAATGACGATATTATGTGCAGCCATTTCTTCAGCTTTTGGTATTGGCGCAGCCGCGGGCATAGCGACTGCGCTATGTGCGTGGTTGATTGTGCGTCCGCTTTCTACGCTACTGTGGTGGGTCGGTGCCGTTTTTGTTATTAGTATACTTATGGATATCATAACGCATTCCTATGTTCTCATTGCTACTATTGCGTTAGTTGTTATTTTTGATATTGTACGACAATATCTTGTACGTACAAATACGCAATCTCGTGCTATTAGTGGTGCAATTGCTATTGTATGCATCATCGTGTTTTCTTCGACATTAGAGTTTGCAGGAATGCATCAGATTTCATGGAGCGGAAAGGAGTTTTTGTGGTATGTGTTCTACAGCGCTATGCTGCTTGCAGTGATGGAATGGATCTTTCGGCGTATGGAGCGCACAATTGCTCTGTTTGTCTATGGTAGTGACTTGCGACGTCATATATAATGGGGGATAAGAAGAAATTTTGAGCAAATGTGGTGTATGCGACGATACAGAAAAAATAGATCTGCAGACGTCTATGAAATTGATGATGCACTACTAACGGCATCGGAAAAAGAAGCTGCGCGTTTGGCGTTTCAATTTGATCGACGATGGTTAGTTGCGACGTGGGTGATCATGATGTGTCTGAGCGCTGCTCTGCTGGGACGCATTTTTTATCTCACAGTAGTACGTGGGCAGTACTACTCATTTGTTGCATCTGGCAATAGTGTGCGCGAAACGCCAATTTTGGCACCGCGTGGCATGATGTATGATATGCACGGAGAGCGACTTGTTGATAATATTGCTAGCCGTAACCTTGTGATTATACCAGAGGCATTGCCGCATGCAGATGGAGATGCCGCACTCGCTACACGTCTTGCTGCGGTTATCGCAATGTCGGAAGACGAGATACGCGAAACACTGATACGGGCGAGAACATCTATGGAACACAGTGTGCTTGCACAAAATATCTCACATGAGCATACATTGGCAATTAAGGCGCGCGCAGAGCAGTTTCCAGGTATACGTATTCAACAGGCTGCGATGCGTACCTATACAGATGGTGAGGTTTTTTCACACATCATTGGCTATGAGGGACTAATCAAAAAGGAAGAACGCGATCTGCACCCTGACTACCTGCTTACTGACCGGATTGGTAAAACGGGATTGGAAATGCGCTATGAGCGTGATGTGCATGGTGTACATGGCGCACAGCGCGTCTTGGTAGACAGTAGAGGGGATTTAGTAAAAGATTTGGGTAGTATAGCGCCGGTTGCTGGTAGGGATCTCCATCTCACGATTGATGCAGGTCTACAGCGTGTACTCCACGAACGATTACAGCGTGAATTACATCGTGCGAAAACACGACGTGCGGCAGCAGTTGCCATTGACCCACGTAATGGTGCAGTGCGTGCATTGGTGAGTCTTCCATCCTATGACAACAATGCCTTTGCCACAGGCGTGGATAGTGCAACCTATACGGCACTTGTGAATGATGCTGACCGACCGCTATTCAATCGAGCAATTGGCGGAGCCTATGCACCAGGATCAACAATTAAACCACTGATGGCGCTTGCGGCGCTTGCCGAGCGTATTATCACACCTGACCGTAAAATTGAGAGCCGGGGTGGCTTACAGATTGGATCATTCTTTTTTGGTGATTGGCGTGTACATGGATTTACAGATATGCGACGTGCTATCGCTGTATCGAGTGATGTGTATTTTTATACAATTGGTGGTGGGTATGGTGACATTGCAGGACTTGGCATTGATCGCATGAAGTCCTATATGACGAAATTTGGTTATGGACGCAAAACAGGAATTGATCTTCCAGGGGAGGTAAGTGGTTTTTATCCAGATGCTACCTGGAAGAAAGATGTCATCGGCGAGCGATGGTATATTGGTAATACTTATCATGCATCAATTGGCCAGGGTTATGTGACAGCAACACCACTACAGGTTGCCCACACAACAACATTCATTGCAAATGGTGGCACATTGTATCAACCGCATATCGTGGCATGGACACACGACACCGTCACGGGCGATCGCACAGAGACACCCATAACAATCATTGATGACCATCTTGCAACACCGGAAGAGCTTCGCGTTGCACAAGAAGGTATGCGTGAAACGGTAATGGGAGGAACGGCAACAATGTTGAAACATCTTCCGGTTGCTGTGGCAGGAAAGACAGGAACAGCACAGTTCGGCGGTAGTAAGAACGTGCACTCATGGTTTGTGGCATATGCACCATATGATGCGCCGCACCTTGTGCTTGTCGTGATGGTAGAAGGGCAAACAGGTGAGTTATCGTCGACAACAGTTCCGGTCGCACATGATGTCTTGCAGTGGTATTTTGGTGGACGCGGTGCAGTATCTGATTCTGCTGCCGATGGTACAAGCCCTGAAGAAGTACCGCCCGCACGTGTAATTACTCACTAGTAAATAGTGTAAGAGTATACTATAGTGTACATATGAGATACTCCACTACACGTATATTCTTCCTCATCGTTGCTATACTTATTGTAATAGCAGGTCTTGGTCTGGGCTATGCCCTCTATGCGCCGCCTATCTCAGAAGTTCGTGTCATTTCGGTAGCACATGAACACGCACAGCCTCTCTCTGACAATGCTACGGACTATGATACTGCGCCTACCGGCGACACACCACACCACTCCCTTAATACACCCGTGCAGCCAGTTACGTTGGCATTTGTTGGAGATTTAAACCTTGATCGCTACATACGTACAGTTGCGGAAAAACGTGGATATGCGTTCTTGTTGGGAGATGATGTGCGCGCACTCTTTGCACAGCAGAGCTGTGTGATTGGCAACCTTGAAGGGCCCATCACGACACACGCATCCGTATCGCAAGGGTCGGTCATTGGTTCAGCAAATAACTATCGTTTTACATTTGATCCGACTGTAACAACATTTCTGACGGATGCACATTTTTGTGCCGTTAACATCGGCAATAATCACATTGATAACTTTGGCCGCGAAGGCATTGCAACGACACGTGCCTATCTTGCCGAAGGGGGTATCCTAGCATTTGGCGATACCGGTGATGACACACCGCGATTTGTCGTGAACGTGTTTGATGGCATACGCGTCGCATTTGTAAATGATAATGCCTTCGTTACAGGTGGCCATGCACACGCGCTCGACGATATACGCACTGTACGTGCGCACGCAGATATTGTCATTGTGTATACACACTGGGGTGCAGAATATATTACAACAGCCAACACGATACAACGTCAACAAGCGCGGGAATTGATTGATGCAGGTGCTGATGTCGTAATTGGCTCGCATCCACATGTTGTGCAGGATAGGGAAGACTACAATGGGAAAAGAATTTACTACTCCTTAGGCAATTTTATTTTTGACCAGTATTTCCAACCAGAGACGCAGCGCGGTCTTGTGGTAAGCGTGACAATTGACCCGCAATTTGCTACACTGACATTTCACGAAACCGCTGTCACGTTGCGTCCAACGGGACAAACGGTGTTGGCGCATCCATAATAAAATACTCAAGAGATTCCTATGTCACAGCCATGTATCATCATTATTACGGGATTGCCGGGCACAGGGAAAACGACGCTGGGTAAGCGATTATCAGAAAATCTTGCTGTGCCGTTTTTTTACAAAGATCTCTTCACGCATGCAATCTGCCTCATAGCACTCTATGGACATCACGCTTCTTGATAAGGTTTTATCTCACGCCAAGCAACCGGCGTTTCGCCGTGCACAGATCGTGAAGGCCGTTTTGCGTGATGGCGTGGCGTCGTTTGATGCTGTCACGACAATTCGCAAAGACTTGCGCACAACACTTGCTACCCATGTACCAATTTTACCATTCGTAGCGGTGCACGTACGTGTATCACGCGATAAACGCGCCGTTAAAGCACTGCTTAGACTTGCAGATGGACACCACATTGAAACCGTGCTCATTGCGCCAAAGCCCGGTGCGTGGTCGGCGTGTGTATCGTCACAGGTTGGCTGTGCAATGCGCTGTGCATTTTGCGCAACAGGTAAGCAGGGTATTACGCGTAACTTATCAGCAAATGAAATTGCTGCGCAGGCGCTTTTTTGGCGACAGTATATCCGTCAAGAAAATTTGCATGGCACATTTGCGCACATCGTGTATATGGGCATGGGGGAACCATTTAATAATTGGGATGCGGTCCACCAAAGCCTCATATGGCTTACGGACGCGGATCTTTATGGGTTTTCTCAGCGTGGTATCTCTGTATCCACTTCTGGTAGTGTGCCTGGTATACGACAGTTTGCCGATACATGCAATCAGATCAACCTTGCGATTTCACTGCATTTCGCCACCGATGCAAAACGATCACAGTACATGCCGGTGAATCAGCGCTTTCCGCTTTCCGATCTTGCTGATGCAGTGCGCTACTATTTCAGTAAAAACAACCGCAAAGTGTTCATAGAGTACATCATGCTGGATGGTATCAATGATACATCTGACGATGCGCATAGCCTCATTGCATATCTGCGCACCATGGGTCGTACGGATCTGCTGCATGTTAATCTCATTCGGTACAATAGTATTGGTGAGGGATTTGCGCCATCACCACGCGACCGCACGCAAGCCTTTCGCGATGCACTGCGTGCCGCGCATGTACCATGCACTATTCGCAAAAGTATTGGCGATGACATCCATGGTGCATGCGGACAATTGGCGGGACAGTAACGTGTACGGATGCACACAAAAAACAGGTGCATGTCACCTGTTTTTCCATAGAATGCTTATAGTGATGCTGAGAGATGTTACTGTGCATTTTCAATCTCTGCAGTTAGTGCATTTTTTTTCACAGATGCAATACCATTCTCCATAGCAGCCGTAGATGTATACATCTCACTTTTTCCAATAATTTCACCGTTCACTGCTTTGAGAACAAAAAATGGACTACCATTAGATGCTGTTTTACGTTCGTACCGATCATCATCCTGAGCATTTTTTTTCACGGAGACAATGCCGTTGCGTGCACTGCCTGGTGAATTATAGCCCTGGCTTGAAAGAATAATCTCACCATTACCAGCCTTGAGATTAAAATATGTGTCGCCATTAGCACCTGTGAAGAGCACAAATTTTCCCATAGTGATTTACATTAATCTATTACAGTGATATTATAGCACACCTCTTGCGCGATTTCAAAATTCATGTATAATGTGATATATGCATGATTTTCCGCTGAAAATGCGGCAGTGTGCTGTTTTTATACGGCATTTTTTATTTAGTATTTCACAGTAATATGTCACAAGACAATCTCATTAAATTAGTATCTGAAGGCGATAAGGATGGTAAGGGTAAGGGGCATGTGATTTGGTCACATAAGAATATGAAAAAGCTTCGTGGTATTAAAATTGAACTCATGAAGTTCAACCCTATTGCACGCACGCATACCAAGTACCGCGAAAAGAAATAATATTGTGTAATTGATTTTAATTTCTACGACTATGGCACGACGATGTGCATTGACCGGCAAGGGTACGACAGTTGGCAATAATGTTTCACATTCTCAGCGCAAGACAAAGCGCACATTTTGCGTTAATTTGCAGAAACGTACATTAATCAACCCTGCAACGGGCGATAAAATGACGATCCACCTCTCTACAAGTGCGCTACGTACGCTGAAGAAGTGGCAGCGTGAAGGTGCTGCTTACGATTTGCGAGAATTGGTGATCAAGTAGTTTTGCTCTCTGGACATATACGAACCGCGCCCATACAGACGGGGGCGGTTTTTCTCTAAGGAGTACGATTGCGCAAAATCATAAAGCGTGATTAAATACCAAGTGGATATCTAATGATAGAACCATGACACAGCAGATGTCTCGGCCTGTGCGGGTGCGTTTTGCACCGTCACCAACAGGAGAATTACATATTGGCGGCTTACGTACTGCGCTTATCAATTACCTTCTTGCAGCGAAAGAAGGTGGTGTGTTTTTGGTACGCATTGAAGATACGGATCGCACGCGATTTGTTGAGGGTGCCATGGAGCGTCAATTATATGACTTGCAGTGGGGCGGTGTAGCAGTCGCAGAAGGTATGTTGCGCAATGACAGCGGTGCATTCGTGCAGACAGGTGATTATGGTCCCTACATCCAATCTAAGCGTCTCTCTATCTACCAGCAGCACATCCAAACACTTTTGGACAACGGGTCAGCATACCACTGTTTTTGCACAGCAGATCGATTGAGCGCGATGCGCGCGGCGCAAATCGCTCGTAAGGAAGCACCAAAGTATGATCGCACGTGTTGCGCACTTTCTGCACAAGATGTTGCGCAGAAGATTGCCGCTGGTGATCCGTACGTGATCCGCTTGAAAGTGCCAGATGGCACAACGACGTTCCATGATATTGTTTTTGGATCAGTGCGTGTTGATAATGCCACTATTGATGATCAGATTCTTATAAAATCTGACGGCTTTCCAACGTACCACTTTGCTGTCGTGGTAGATGATTATCTCATGAAGATCTCTCATGTCATTCGCGCAACGGAGTGGCTTGCGTCAACCCCCAAACACGTGATTCTCTATCACGCATTGGGATGGGCAGATGCGATGCCGCAATTTTGTCATGTGGCACCAATTCTCAATAAAGACAAGAAAAAACTCTCAAAACGCGAGGGGGGTGTGAGCGTGAAAGATTTTCGCGATCAGGGTTATCCTGCTGCAGCACTCGTCAATTTCATTATTCTTCTTGGGTGGAATCCCAAAACAACGCAGGAGATTTTTACCATGGAGGAGTTAATTACACAGTTTGACCTTGCCAAACTCAATCGTGCTGGTGGTATATTTGATATGGATCGACTAAACTGGATCAGTCGCGCGCACATCAAAGGCATGTCTATTGATACTTTGTATCGCGAAGGATTGCCGTTTTTAAAAAAACAAGAATTTTTTGCACATGCTACGGCAGACCGTACGACAGAAGATTATGTTAAGCGCGTACTAACGGTGGAGCAAGACCGCCTGGAAACCTACCAACAGATCGGCGTCTACAACCAATTCTTCTTTACCGATGATATTACCGTTGACAAGGAAATGTTGCGCTGGAAAACCAACACTGACGCGCAAACGTGCGAGGCCTTGCAACGCGCATATGATGTGCTTTCAGTGCTTTCCGAAGAAAACTGGACACGGGACGGCTTGGAGCAAATCCTTATGGAGGCAGCAGGAGAGCGACGCGGCGACTTTCTCTGGCCACTTCGTACTGCACTCACCGGAGAAAAAAAATCACCGAGCCCATTTGATTGTGCATGGGTACTTGGGAAAGATGTAACGCTGCAGCGATTGCAACGCGCACAGGCATGTTTTTAAAGGGTAGTATACTCAAAAAAAATAAAACAGAGCCGACAAAAAAACGACATATATCCAATACGTGTCGTTTTTATTTTTATATGAGATGTACCCTTAGTTCACTTTCCGGAAACCAACAACATAGACTGGCTCGTAGAGGTTGTCATATTCGTCGCGCACTTCCACAGTGTGCCCGTCCATGAGATTTGTCATGGAGATATCAGAGATCATTTCTTGGTAGGCTTTGACTTCACCCTTGAGCTCTTCAAGACGCCCCCAACGCTCACCGAGCATATGCTGTGCAGCGATTTCGTGCTGCTTTTTGGTTTCGCGTAAGGCATGTGATTTTTCCAGAACAGCTTGATACTCTGCATCCTGCGCAAGCACATCTTTATACTCCTTACGAATCTCTTTCATTTCTTTTTTTGCAATCTGCAAATCATTAAAAACCTCTTGAAGATCTTTCATGGTGTCTTTTTTACAAATAAGAAAAGTAGCATGTCGATAAAGCTACCTGTGTATATCTATTTTAGCACACTGTACTGTATCTACAAAGTGCCACCCTCTTAGCGAGAGAGGGTGGGGGAGTGGGTAGTTTCTTAGTATAATACAAAAATACTTTTCAGAGAGATGTAGTTTTGTGGTAGGGCTATGTTATTCTGCAATATAAAGATTAAGAAGTATGTAGATCAAGAATCATGTCAAGTTCTGTGTTAGTATATAAAGATTCTATATATCATCTTACTTCCTCTGGACATCTTTAATGTCGCACAACCTCTATTTCTTTTTTGTGAAAAGTAAGACTGTGACGATACTGATTGCACAGAACAATTATTACGTACTGCAAAGCAGTGCTCTGCGTAGTGCTGCGGTATAGGATAGCACTTCTTGATGTGTTGTGTAAAAAGTATTTTTCATAATAAAAATAATCCTTTTTTCCTACTATGGCTAGACTGTGTTGCTGAATAAATGATGAACATGTAGAAGCATGTATATAGTTAATCATTCATTATAGAATAGATATATGTCGTATAATATACATTGTGCGACATATCATAAAGCACCACTAAAGCGTTCAATATTTCATGTAGTATATCATATTTATACTGGGCTTTTCTAAAATGTTGTGCCTGGTGTCCTTTATGTATAATGCCCCAGCACACCCCTCTTTACAGATAATCACTTGGTATCTCTCGAGATACTTGAGGAGAGGTTGATGCTGGTGAAGCATACACCCGCATAGACAGTTTTTATGAACACATGCTATGTAATACACTACATATAATCAATATACTATCTCATGTGTTGACTATAAACCAGTACAGAACATTGTTAATACTACTGCTGTTTCGTGTACATTTTATAGACAGCTCCCCCACCCTTTTATCAGACAGAGAGGGGAGTCGGGCTTAAAAAGTTATCCACACGTACACCTTTCCTAGTGATTTTTAATGACCGTGCCATAGAATTTCTCTTCATTGAGATAGGCGGAAACATTGTCAAGGTTTGCACCGGCAAGTGTCACGACCTCCAGATCTTCATTCTCAGCAAACTCTGCTGCTACAGGATCAAATGGTACATTCATACCCGGTGTCCACTTTGTGTCAATATGTTCACGGTATTGATCCCATGACATTTCTTCAATTTTCTGTGCATCAGGATATTTTCTCGGGTCCTTGTCATAAACGTAGTCAATATTGGAAAGATTGATAATTTTTTTAATACCGAGGTATCGCGCAAGAAGTGCCGTGTCATAATCAGTAGAAAATCCTGGTTTCCACCCCGCTGCGATCATGATAGCATTAGAACACTGGTGGAAGTCTTCAAGATCGTGTGGATTTGTATTGATACGTGGATAGGCATAATCACTAAAGATTGTGCGTATCAGGTGTGCATTGAGCCGTGTTGCATGAATACCTAGCCAGTCTTTATCTTCATCTGTGACATCAGCAACAATCGTTGCAGCTGCCTGTGCATAGCGACGCGCCGTTTTACCACCACCAGTAATAAAGACAAAGCGTTGCTGCTTCTGTGTAATTTGATCGACGATAAGTGCACGAAACCGCACGAGGAGATCTATATTGATGTCATCTGGCACAATCAGTGATCCACCCAGGTTGATAATGAAGGTTTTTTTGGCATCCATAGGAGTGTATTATTATGGTTATAAATTATGCATTATTAGTGTAGGATGGCGTGGATCATTGCACTGCTCAACATGATTTTGATCGTGTATACCCTTCCTGCTGCGCCTGCTCTGCGGATGTGAAGCAACGAAGGTTTTCTCTAGCAATATTTTTAGCATATGCGCATGTCGGTGGATAGTATTTTGTGCCTTTTGCACTGCCTACAAACATGCAGTCACGTGCAGTCAGTGGTGTAGTGGCATTTTGTGCAGACTCCCCTTTCTCAGGCAAGTGCTGTACTACAGGCTGTGCGGCACGCACAATCGTTGTTGATGGCGTGTCGCGATGTGCTGCACCACTATAGAAGCCAAAAAGAAAACTGCCCATAACGGCAAGAAGTGTGACGCATCCCGCTATGAGGTGCTTTTCATGGGCAACAACCCACCCTCTTATACAGGTGTAGGTTGTGCGAAATACTGGCATAAGATTGACAATTATTTGTTCTTCGGATATACTACCACAGTATGTGGGAAACAGCAATATTCTCCCCCCGTGATAAGTTCTATTATATTTTTTATGGCACAACGTAAAGCTGGCGGGTCTACAAGACTTGGTCGGGATTCAATTGCAAAGCGTCTTGGTGTAAAAATTTACGGATCGCAACATGCAACATCTGGTAATATACTTGTACGGCAGCGCGGTACGAAAATTCATCCAGGTCGTAATGTGCGACGCGGTACAGATGATACACTCTATGCTACTGCATCTGGTATCGTGCATTTTATTGATAAGAAGGTCAAAAATTTTACCGGAAAGATTGTCTCTCGAAAATTTGTAGACGTTCATACAAAGGACAAATAGCATGTTTTTATACGACGTGCTACAAAAACCACCACTGAGAAAGTGGTGGTTTTTTGACGGTGTTTTTACTTTTTCATCGCAGCTGCAATGAATGCACTAAAGAGCGGGTGCGGTGCGAGAGGAGCTGATTGAAACTCGGGATGAAATTGCGTAGCAAGGAAGAATGGGTGCGTTGCACGATCGAGTTCCATGATTTCCATGAGCGTGCCATCAGGAGAGGTGCCAGAAAAAATCATGCCTGCGTCAGTTAATTTTTTTGTATAGGCCGTGTTGACTTCATAACGGTGGCGGTGGCGCTCAGTAACTTCTTTTGCGCCATAAGCGTGTGCAGCAATGGTACCTGGCACAATCTGTGCCGGATAGGACCCTAGGCGCATTGATCCTCCAAAATCACCATTTTTCAACTTCTCTTTTTGCTCAGGCAAGATATCTATCACGAGGTGAGATGCTTCGGGGTTAATTTCAGCAGTAGTAGCGTCGGTCAACCCAGCAACATGCCGGGCGAATTCAATAATAGCGATCTGCATACCATAGCACAGACCTAAGTATGGGATGCGGTGTTCGCGACAGAATTGCGTAGCCGCGATAATACCTTCCACACCACGTGCCCCAAACCCACCGGGTACCACAATACCATCGTAATGACGGAGATCTTCCACAGATGATGGATCTTTTTCATATACTGTGCTATCCAACCATGTCAAAATCGGTTTCCGCTGCGCGTGAAATGCCGCATGCTTGATCGCTTCTATCACACTAATATACGCATCTGATAGTACAAAATCGCCTGTTTCAAAATACTTCCCCACTACACCAATACGCACCGGTTCCGTTGCTGTCTCAATTTTTTTTGTGAATGCCGTCCACTCTTGCAGGTCGCACGGTTGCTCTGGCAGCCCTAGTTTTCTCAGTACAATAGCGCTGAGATGATCTTTTTCAAAATTGACGGGCACGTGATAAATGCTTTCCACGTCTGGAGCGCTAATCACAGCCTCTTCTTCCACGTCGCAACTCAACGCAATCTTTTCCTTGCGCTTCTGATCCAGTGGTGCGGGAGCGCGTGCAATAATGATGTCTGGTTGGATGCCGGCGCCATTTAACGATCGTGCAGCATACTGTGTTGGCTTGGTCTTCATTTCACCGATTGTGCTTGGCATGGGCACATAGCTCACCATGACAAAAAGAACATCATGCGGGTAACGGGATTTCATCATGCGCGCTGCTTCTAGAAAGAGCACATTTTGATATTCGCCAATTGTACCACCAATCTCAATAAGAGTTACGTCAGCGTTCTCTTTTACAGCGGCCTTCTCAATGCGATCAATGATCTCTAGAGGAATATGCGGAACAACCTCAACACACTTTCCATTATAACCACCACTACGCTCACGCTCAATCACAGACTGATAGACGCGCCCTGTCGTCATATAGTTGATGCGAGAAAGCTGCACTCCGAGGAATCGCTCATAGTTGCCCATATCTTGATCGGTCTCATCGCCATCGGCAAGCACAAAAACCTCACCATGTTCTGTGGGATTCATCGTACCGGCATCAACATTGATATAGGGATCTACTTTTAATGCAGTTACTGTATAGCCACATGCCTTCAGGAGACGCGCAAGAGAGGATGATGTAACACCCTTCCCCACCCCACTCATCACACCGCCAACTACAAAAATATATTTTCGTTTGTTCTGTTTTTGTTGCATAGAATCTGCTGTGCCCCACTACACTTAATAAAATAAATTATGTTCTACACAGAAAAAGGGCGCTTCATAGCAACTTCCCCCTCCATGTTGCCGTCAGTGTCTGCATCCGACACTGTGTGACGCACTATGCTGGTGTTACGGTCAGGATAACGGACGACGTGATAGCGTCACCAAAATCAATGCGTACCTCGCGTGTCGTAAGTTCCTTAATCGGTGCATCAAGCAGAATCATCTCTTCTGTAACCGTAGTGGCGCATTGCGCGGAAATTGCTGCGACGATATCCTTAGCAGTCACTGAACCAAAAAGTTTATGCCCCTTTGCCTTCGCTGTAATAGTGATCTTCTTCTTGCTCAATTGCTCTGCGAGAGCGCGTCGCTGTGCGAGATTTTTTTTCATTGCAACCTGACGCCGACGATCACGCGCTTGCGCCTCTTTAATCACACGCGCTGTTGCCGCCTTTGCAATACCACGTGGAATGAGGTTGTTGAATGCAAAGCCATCTGAAACTGTGACAATCGTGCCACGTTTACCGAGTGCTGCATCATCGTGAAGGAGAATAACTTTCATACTGGCATGTATTATAAATTATGCAGGGGATTTGTGCAAGGCATGATAACGCAATGAGTGTGCCATAAGAAGATATGCTGTAATAGCATGAAACAGCTGCGTATCTTCTTGCACTTTGTCGCTATTGTGCACAGCCAAGCATACGCGAATATTATGTTCTGGCAACTCACTGTATACAAACATCACGTCATGCTGTATATATGTGCGAAGATTTGTGGTGCGCTCGAATAAGGCATCTTCTAATCGTGTATTGCGTAGCCTATGGATCTTCACTAAACGCTCATGGGTGTCGCGTGTCATAACGTGCAAATCGTAGCCGTGCACATACGGTAGAAGCTGCATGATACGTGCAACAATGTCCGCGTAGTTTTTGAGGGAAATGATGCGCAAATCAGAAAAAATATCATAGACGATATCATTTTTGCGATTTGCCTGTCCGATGTAAGAATAGGATTCTGAAAGATCCCGTTGTGCACGTGCAAAGAGGCGTTGAATATGCATCCGATCAGTGATGGTTTGAAAGAACTGGTAATCACGTAAGCGGTAAATACCGAAACTTACGACACCTGCTACTAAAAGCGCTAACGCTTCCATTTCATCTTCAGAAAAGATCCACCAGCCACTTTGCACAACAAAAGGCGTGGCAACAATAGCAATGAAAATGATCACGTAAATAAAAAACATCATAATGTAGATCCTGATTTATTTAAGTGATTTCAAGTATTTTCGCAACTTCTCTTTCGTCTCCGGATGCTTTAGCCCCATGTGAATTGTAGCCTGCAAAAATCCAAATTTATCTCCACAGTCATAGCGCTTACCCTCCACCTTATAACCGTAAATGGGACGGTTGTCCGCTAACATTCGCACAAAGGCATTGGCGAGACGAATTTCGCCAGCATCATTGCGGGACTGTTCCAATTTATCAAAAACATCCGGGGTAATGACATATTTTCCTACAGCAATCAGGTTTGATGGGGCCTCTTCTGTCTTTGGCTTTTCTATAAACGCGCGAATTTCGTAGAGGCGATCATCAATTTTATGCGGATTAACAACTCCAAAACGATGGACGTCTTCCCGTGGCACCTCAGAGAGTGCAATCACTGGATCAGTATACTTTTCATAAATATCGATCAATTGCTTAATAGCAGGAACTTTTCCATCAATCACATCGTCGCCAAAGAGCACTGCTACGGACTCATCGGGATATACAAGATGTCGTGCACACAGAATTGCATGCCCATCACCTAAGGGCTCCGGCTGTCGCACATAGGTAAACTTTGCTAATTTTGCAATTTTTTGCACCTCACCAAGCATGTCGCGCTTATGCTTCTCTACAAGTGTCTTTTCCAGCTCAAATGACGTATCAAAGTGGTCCTCAATCGCACGTTTTCCGCGCCCTGTTACAAAGATGATTTCTTCAATACCTGCAGCAACTGCTTCTTCTACGAGATACTGAATGACAGGTTTATCCACAATTGGGAGCATTTCTTTTGGCTGCGCCTTTGTCGCAGGTAAAAAGCGAGTTCCAAAACCTGCAACTGGCAAAATGGCCTTTTTGATTTTTTTCTGCATAGAGTTCTATAACTAAAAATTCTAACCTTCATTGTAGTCAAAAGAAGACAGCTTTGCAATGTAGCTTACACTGCAAAGCTGCGGACGAGCTCTATTTTTCAAACCCAGCAATACCCTGACAAGCACGTAATTGTGCCTTACCAATGGCTTTATTGCGTGTAAATCCATTGTCCAGCGCCTCCAGGAGAATAGGGTCAAATTTCTCCACAAAACCCTTTTCAATCGCCAGAGTATTTGCCTGATGCCATGAGTCAATCGTTCCAGCATCTAACCACTCACCCCCAAGCTTGTGCATCTTCAAATTTCCCTTTTCAAGATAGTAATTGTGCACATCGACGATTTCATACTCGTCGCGATCCGATGGCGTGAGATTGCGCGCCACGTCAATGACCTGGTTGTCGTAAATATAAGCGCCAGTAATCGCATAGTTGCTTGTGGGACTCGTCGGTTTCTCCACGATATCAACTACTGTCCCATGTGCATCAACTGTTGCTACGCCAAATCGTTCCGGATCCGGTACTTTTTTGGCAAAGATGCTACCGCCACCAGAGAAATTTCTTATTGCTGTCACAATAGTTTCCGTATCTTCAAAGATATTGTCGCCCAAGATCATCGTGACATCATCATCGTCAATAAACGATGCGCCAATGGTAAATGCTTCAGGTAGCCCCGCAGGAATTTGCTGTACGGACGAAAATATCGAAATGCCGTACGGTCGCAAAAGTGGCTCCAGCATATTGACAAAACTACCACTGTGCTGCGGCGAAGTGATAATTAAGATGTCTTTAATGCCTGCGCATACCAAAATATTCAGTGGATGAAAAATCATTGGTACACGCCCAACGGGGAGCATCTGTTTTGAGATCTGGTCGGTCAATGGCCACAAGCGCGATCCTGTGCCACCGGCAAGAATGATACCCTTCATACGTCGCTCCTTTGCTTTTGTATGGTTTGTCATAGTAAAGAACCTTTTACAGATTATAAAAAATATCACTTTTTAGCAAGCATGGAGAGGAAATGTTTTGCATAATGCTGTAACGTCTCTGCGAATTGCACGTAGTGCCCGTACGTCTTCCTGTGCATCACATGCTGCATTGATCCATGCGGCAATCATGATCATTTCCTTTTCTTTCATACCGCGCGTGGTGACAGCTGGTACACCTAAACGAATGCCACTAGGATCAAATGGGCTTCGCAAATCATCAGGGATCATATTCTTATTCAATGTAATCCCTACAGACTCCAAAATGGTTTCCGTATGCTTACCCGTCATCCCCCTGCTTTTCACCATATCAATCAGAAGTAGATGATTTTCTGTTTTGCCAAAGCAAATATGAAAGCCGTGTTTTTTGAGTTCTTTTTCCATTGTCTTGGCATTACGCAAAATTTGCATTGCGTATTTTTGAAAACGTGGCGTGAGCGCCTCGCCTAACGCTACTGCCTTTGCAGCAGTGTTGTTCATATGCGGTCCACCTTGAAAACCTGGAAATGTTGCCTTATCAATCGCCGTAGCGTAATGCTTTTTACACAAAATCATTCCGCCACGTGGACCGCGCAAGGTTTTGTGCGTGGTAGTTGTCACCACATCGCATACGCGTACGGGATTAGGTAGTACCTTTCCCGCTACAAGTCCGGCAATATGCGCCATATCCATCATGAGAATCGCCCCGACATCATCAGCAATAGTGCGAAATGCTCTATAGTTCAAATTACGCGAGTACGCAGAGAATCCGGCAAGGATCATTTTTGGGCGGTGCTTTTTGGCAAGCGCATGCAGAGCAGCATAGTCAATAGTGCCATCTGCTTCTGTTGTGTAGCGCACGAATTTATAGATCTTTGCCGCAAGCGTGACTGGGTGGCCGTGTGTTAAGTGTCCACCGTGCCCCAAATCCATACCCAAAACCGTATCACCCGGCTGCAATAGCGCGCTATAGACGATCATGTTTGCCGGCGCGCCGGAGTGCGGTTGCACGTTCACATGCTGCGCACCAAACAATTTTTTGGCGCGTGCGATCGCCAACTGCTCCACCTCATCCGTAAACGCCTGACCGCCATAGTAGCGATTGCCTGGATAGCCCTCCGCATACTTATTGGTCATCACGCTACCCAGTGCCTCCAGTACAGCGTCTGAAACATAGTTTTCCGACGCAATCAACTCCAGTCCTTCTTTCTGTCGCTTACGCTCTCCTGCAATGGCTTTTGCCACAACGGGATCAGATTTTTGTAATATCGCCATAAAATTGTGGTCAGATGACATTTCCTTTTCCACTCTTTATGGTACTATGCTGACGCCTTTCTGTAAAATCTGGACAAAAGGAGCACTGTGTGCTATGCTACCATGTTGTTTGTTGTACCTTACCATTTTCTATCCACCAAAACCAACAAAGGAGATTTGTCATGATGCCTCATGTGAAAGCGCGCGCGGTGATTGCATGTTTTTTATTTAAAAATAAGAAAAATTTTCGTTTAAAAGAAGATTACACGCAAGAAATCTTACGAACGGGCTCTCTCCCTCTTGGGGAACAAAAAAAGATACTTGAAAAAATTTCCCCGGAGCACCGCCGTGCTTTTGAAAATCTGTGTATGCGAATGGAGCCTTTTAAACAGACGCGCATCAAACCTAGCAAGGCAAAGAAACGCAAGTGCACTACTCCAAAAAAAAGTCATGAGGATGCCGTTTTGTCTGCTATTGTCAAGCGGTGTATGGATGACCGTCTGCGCATTGCCGATGTGCGTGGCAATGTGCGAAGGGTGTGGAAAAATTACAACATTTTCCATGATCCACCATCCTGCACAATCTACATCATTAACAGTAACGGTAGCCCCGTAGGGAAATATCAATACCCACCGGGAACTGTTATTGTTTAAATAAAAATTTGAAGTGAACACCGCACCGTACATTGACACGATGCGGTGTTTTTTATGTAGAAACGCGCAACGTAATGCCGGGCATTTTGTCCAAATGCGCGGTGATGGATGCCATTGCGGCATCTACTTCTTCTGTGAGCAATGTGCGATCATCGGCGCCAAACGTCATCCTACATGCCATGGAGCGCTCCTCCGTCGCGCGATTGTAATACACATCAAAGACGGTCACATCACGTAGCAGTGCGCCGCCCACATCTGCAATTTGCGCCGTAACCGTCGCCACTTGCATGCGCGACGGTAGTGTCATGGAGAGGTCGCGCGCTGCAGTTGGATATTTCGGCAGTGGCGTAAATAGTGGGATGTGTGTATCTGCGATCGTCAGCATGTCAATAGCAAGCTCCATGACAGCGACGCGTACGTTTTTAATACCGTAGAATTTCTTTGTGTGTGTGGTAATTTCACCAATCCATCCAAACGTATCCCCTGCCTGTGTGCGCACAACGGCGCGCCGCGTTGCATGTAGAAGCGGTACTGTCATTGCAGACATTTCTATATCTGCATCACAGATAATCGTGCCCATGCCGCACCGCGCGGCAAGATGTTCCGCCACACCCTTCAGTTCATAGAATTGTGATCCGTCTGTGGCACGTGATGCTATGGCAGCGCCAAGACGCAAATGTTCCTCCGGCAACACCGCATCTGCGGAGTTATAGATACGCCCGATTTCGCAGATGTGCACATCCGAAAAGTAGCTGAGGTTTTTCTTGACTGCACGGCACAAGCCCGGCAGTAAACTTCGCCGCATCAACACATAGTCCGGCGCCAACGGATTGAGCACGGTCACATGGTCCTTTGTAGCAATCCCAATTGCATCAGCATCGCCGGCAGCGTAATACGCATAGGACTTCACTTCATCAAATCCATCTGCTATGCAGATGTCCATGGCGGCGTGTTCGGCGCGGCGTAGGGTGTTTATTTCCGGTGTTATAATCGCCTCGCATAGTGGTGTCGGCGTAATCTTGTCATAGCCATACAAGCGTCCAATCTCTTCAATAAGATCTTCCTGTGTCGTAAGATCACGGCGCACTGTCGGCACGGTGACTATTAAGGTGTCCTGCTTTTTTCCGTGTGTCACATCCATACCAAGACGCGTCAGGATAGTGGTGATGTCTTTTGTTGCAATGGTTGTGCTCAAGAGGCTGTGCACGGCGGATAGCGCAAGTGGCACTGTCCACGGTGAAACTGGCGCGGGATAAATGTCTGTTGCTGCAACAACACGTGCACCACAGATGTCTGTGAGGAGTGCAACAGCACGTGTAGCAGCATATGCCACCACATTCGGATCAAGATCGCGCTCAAAACGAAATGCTGCATCAGTTAGTAATCCATAGCGTCGCTGCATCGCACGTATAGTTGGTGCGTCAAACGATGCGCTTTCCAAAACTAGTGTCGTGGTATCTTCCGTGATACCGCTTTCTTTGCCGCCCATTACCCCTGCTAAGGCAATGGGTTTTTTACCATCCGTAATCACTAGGTCGTCTGCCGTCAACGTGCAGACAGTATCATCTAAGAGTGTTAGGGTTTCTCCCGCCTGTGCGTGTCGTACAACAATTTTGCTCACACGCGTTGCATCAAACGCATGGAGCGGCTGTCCCGTTTCCAGCATTACGTAATTGGTGATATCCACCACGGCATTGATGGGCTTGATGCCGCATGTACGTAGACGATTGCGCATCCATTGCGGTGTTGTGGTATTTGTGATGTCATCCAGCACAACAGCACCGTAACGACGACAATTTTCGGTGGTCACGGTAGCATCATAGATTGCTGTAGCGGACGGCATTGCTTCGTCTAATGGCATCGCACATCCCCCTTCCAGTGCGCGGATTTCATGTGCTATACCGATATGAGACAAGCAGTCATGCCCACGATTGGGTAAAATCTTTATGTCAATCACCGTATCGTTACGTCCTGTATATACTGCAAAATGCTCGCCCACAGGCGCATCGTCCGGCAACACGATGATGCCATCATGGTTTTTCCCAATACCTAGATCATCTTCGGCGCAAATCATACCCTGAGACTCTTGCCCGCGGATGGTACTTTTGGTGATTGCTACACCTGTTGGTAATGTCGCGCCAGCAAGTGCTACAGCCACTTTTTGTCCCGCTGCCACATTAGGCGCACCGCACACAATCGTCAGTGGCTCCTGCGTACCCACATCAACTGTTGTCACATGTAGACGATCGGCATTGGGATGTTTGGTTTTTGTGAGCACTTTACCGATCACCACCTTTTCTAAACCACGTGCAAGGTCTTGCGTGCCTTCCACCTCAAAGCTGTGCACTGTGAAAAGATCTACAAGTTCGTGCACTGATTTTTTTGTTCCACTCAATTCTTTGAGCCAGTTATAACTATAGAGCATAATGGGTATTACAATTCCTAAAATTGCCGTGTCAATCGCACGTCACCACTGTGAAACAGTCGGATATCATCAATCTTATACTTCATCATTACTAGACGCTCCAAGCCAAATCCCCACGCAAAACCTTGATAGGCGTTGCGCTCATAGCCCGCAGCAACGAAAACATTTTGATGTACCATACCAGCACCACCTACCTCGATCCATCCGGTTTTTTTACACACGCTACACCCCTTACCGTCACACGAGGTACATGAAATATCAAACTCAAAGCCCGGTTCCACAAACGGGAAATAACTTGGACGCAAGCGCACGGTGATATCTTTTTTGAAAAATGTTGTAAAAAAGGTCTCCGCAGTAGACAAAAAGTGCGCCACACTCACATCTGGTCCCACTACTAGCGCTTCAAATTGATGAAAAGTGTGCTCATGTGACGGGTCAGTCGCCTCGTTGCGAAACACGCGTCCCGGCACAATAATGCGCAGTGGTGGTGTGTGCTTCTCCATATACCGCACCTGCACCGACGATGTGTGTGTGCGCAAGACAGTCCCCGTACCTTTTGCGCGACTATCCTCGCGAGAGATCCAAAATGTATCTTGCATATCGCGCCCCGGATGATCATCTGGCATATTCACGGCGTCAAAGTTGTAAAATTCTGTATCAATATCTGGTCCGTCAGCAATTGCAAAGCCGAGCGATGTAAAAATATCTTCAATATCACGCTGAACAATTGTAAGCGGGTGAAGATGTCCGCGGCGCGCGTGAATACTTGGTGCCGTCACATCAATCCATTCTGCTTCGGCATTTGCCATGCTTGCTAGCACTTCTTTTTGCTTCTCTAGCGCATCACCAATGGCCTTCTTCGCAGCATTAGCAAGCGGTCCAATGCTCTTTTTCTCTGTGGCAGAAAGGTCTTTTAAGTTTTTTAACAGCGCTGTTAACGTGCCTTTCTTACCCAAAAAACTCACACGTAGTGCCTCCACGGTCTGTACGTCGGATGCTGCTGTAATTTTCTCCAATGCATCTTTGCGAATAGCTGCAATCTTTTTTTTCATAACAATATTTCTCACACACCACTGATCACAATTTTCACAAAGAAGTGCTTACCAACCTTGATAATATGATTCTCTTGTGCTGCTGTAATGACAATTTTTTCATCTGTAACCTTTTTTCCATTGATCGAAACACCGCCTTGTCGTATTTTGCGACGCGCTTCACCCTTGCTGGCTGCCGCGCCACTTGCAACGAGATAATCTACAAGAGCTGTACCGACAGTGCAGGCATGTTGCGGCACATCGTCAGGAATTTCTTTTTTAGAAAATGTCTTGATAAAGTACTCTTGTGCCCGCTGCGCCGCCGCGTCACCATGAAACATTCGCACAAGCTCCTGTGCAAGTGCAATTTTTGCATCACGTGGATTCTCCAGGGCGAGGAGACGCTCCACCTCCGTCAGAGGTAGTCGCGTACAGCCGATCAATAGCGGACGCAACATCCCGTCAGATAGCGCCATAATAGCACCGAAGAGATCATCTGGTGATAGATTGAGAAAAACGCCTGTATTATTGGATTTGGACATGAGTAGCCCCGTATGCTCATCGGCAATAAGGTGATTGGCAATTACAAGTTTTTCTTTATTACGCATTTTCTGCATCAATGTGCGTCCAGCAAGTGCGTTGAAAATTTGATCATTGCCGCAAAGCTCTACATCCACATCCATCGCCACACTATCAAAGCCCTGCATTAAGGGATAGAGAAATTCATGCACGTAGATCGGCCGCCCCTCTTTGATGCGCTTGTCAAACATATCACGCTCCAGCATTTGCTGTACTGTAAAATGGCTTGCCAAATGTAATACATCAGAAAATGTCAACGAAGCAAGCCATTCTGCATTGTACTTTACAAGTACGGGATTTTGAGGATCATCAAAAGAAACGATATTCTTTACCTGATCCACCCACCCAGCAAAATTTTCTTGGACTTGCTCCTTTGTTTGTGTCGTACGTGCTGATGATTTCGCTGACGGGTCGCCGATCATACCCGTAAAGCTGCCAATGAGAAAAATGACCTCATGTCCTAATTTGCGAAAATCCTCTAAAACAAGCAATCCCTGCGCATGTCCCAAGTGCAGTGATTTTGCTGTCGGATCGAATCCCATATAAAAACGCAGACGTTCACCAGAAAGCAGGCGCGCACGAAGATCTTCTTTCGTTGGGAAGAAGTGTGCAATCACACCACGATCGAGAATTGCGTCAATATTGCGAGGATCTGTAGTAATCATAACTCTATTTTTTAAAAAGGCCGGGTTGGATCATCATGTGATGATGGGGTGTTTTCTAAAAACGGTGATGGCGCATGCGGCGGAGATGGTTGCTCTGCTGCATTGCTCTTTTGTGCCGTAGGCGCATCATCTAATGATCCACCTGCACGATCATCGGCTGCAGAGACATCCGTCCATTTTGTACGTGCACGAAACAAACGTGCAAAAAAATTCAGCATAGCAATACACCTAATACTCTACGTACCAAGCCTACCATAAAAAAATGCTCTCGTCTATATAGACTAGAGTAGCGGCGACAGGAGTCGCGCTATAGAGTTACGTAATTTGGCAAGGGGGCCAATGCGCGTATAGCTCCCAAAACTAAAGCGCGTGCACGATGCAACATCATGAATAAAACGACGCTCCATCTGTCTTGTCGTGATCGCGTCAAAAATAACAATATTATTTTCATGAGAGAGGCGGAGGCTGCGGATATCAAGGTTTGTTGTGCCGATCGCGCATATCTCCCCATCAACCGTCATTGTTTTTGCGTGCAAAAATCCATCCATGTAATGGTAGACTTTGACACCAGCAAGGAGGAGTCCCTCAAAATAGGTCAGCGCAGCCCAATACGGCAAGCGCTTATCAGGTATACCTGTTACCATGATACGTACATCAATTCCTGTTAGTGCAACAATTTTTAGCGCATTAAAGAGCGATTCATCGGGAATAAAGTACGGCGACTGAATATACACGCTACGACGCGCCGACAGGATCAGTGTCAGTAGCGAGTAGGCAATTGGCTGCCAATAGGCCATTGGCTGTGTTGCGAGCATCTGTATAGGCACGGTATGCGTATCACCATGCAACGGCGCTGGCGTCGGAAAGTACCGCTCTGTATCAAAGAGAGACTCTTTCGTCGCCTGCTCCCAATTTCGTGCAAATGTTGCCTGTAGTGCTAGTACACCCTCTCCCATTAATCGCACATGCGTATCACGCCACGATGCAAAGCGCTTACCACCATCAATGTATTCCTGCGCCATATTCATACCTCCGGTATACCCAACCTGTCCGTCAATTATGACAATTTTATGATGCAAGATGTAGTTAATTGTTGTAATTTTAAATGGTGATAGTGAATTGAAAAATGGGAGAATACGCACACCGCCACGCCGCATGCGACGAAGATGCGTGAAGTGAAATAGTGTTGTCTTGAGAGATCCGATGGGATCGTAGAGGATGCGCACTGTGACACCTTCTGCAGCCTTTGCAATCAAGAGGTCCGCAATTTCTTCTGTCAGCGGGTCGGCCCGCCAAATGAAGTATTCCATGTGAATGAATGTTTGCGCATTTTTGATATCCGCCTTGAGTCGATTGAACTTGTCACGACCACTGTGGAAAATCTTTACTGTATTATGTACCGTAAAAAGCACGTCTGGGCTATCCTGCGTTACGCGAAGAATTTGAGAAACTTTAGAGGGGTGTGGTGCCGTAGCAATCATAGTATCGATACGCTCTTTTTGCATAGAGCGCACAGCAATGAGTGCCTGTGCCGATTTTTTTTGCAGTTGTGAAATTTGTAATTTTTTGCGTGGACTATGCACCTTCCAATTGCGTCCAAAAAAAATATAGATCAGAAACCCCACAACTGGCAGAGCGATGAAAACCAAAATCCACGCCAACGTAGAACCGGCATCGCGGTTTTCCATGATAATGAATACGACGACGACGACAATATATGTATAAAATGCTACAGTTGCAAGAAGAGCAACATTTTGGATAATGAACTCAAAAATTTGGATAATTGGCACACGTCACAGCATTATACTTTATAGCGCAACACTACCACGGATTACGTATTTTGTCACACAAAAACCGCATCTCACCACAGGGAGAGATGCGGTACACCTAGACAAAAACTACAGCACCTCTTGCTGTGTACACGTTACTGTGGAAGTCTCACCCACTAGAGAAAGCTCTGCAGACTCATCGTCGTGCATGACGAAGCTAATACCATTGGCCATGTACGTTGTTGTTGCATGATCGGACTGTACAAGGTCCAGCACAATAGGATCGTGGACACGATCATCAAAGAAGATCTGTGCACGTACTGGATCGCGCAAAAGGTCCACACGCATCACTTGTCCATTACAGTCAAAAATGGTTGCGTCAGCGCTTGGTATATTGCGCACTGCTGTTTGCACATCATCGCCCTGGCGCATGCCACAGCCTGCCAAAAAAACAGACGCGCAAACGAAGATGGCCATACTATACTTCTTCATAATTGCTCTTCTAGTTAGAAATTAAAGCCTGTACCTCCTATTTTGTCTATCATACGCAGAAGTGCTTTTTTCTGCAACATTGACATGATGATTTATTCGTGATATAATCGGGAATTGTAAAAAATGTCAAAATTATGACACTCACTACAGAAAACCTCCAAAAACATCTAGATGGTCTGGAGAAAAAGCGTACAGAAACCTTCTTCACCGTGCATGCAACACTGCATCGCTTCTCACGGTGTCTCTACGCTTTCAACATCTTTATTGCGGTAGCAGGTATTGCCATTTTTGCTATCAATAGAATTTCAGTACATACACATCACGCCTACTTCTTGCAGTGGAGTACGGTTTTATCTGTCGTAGCTACGATGATTGCACTTTTTCACTACCTCTTCATACTAGATAAATCTACCGTGCAGGCACACCACTCCACGTGCACAATACTAGACCACTACGATGATGAATACCGCATCTTACGCAAATACATGGCGGGAGAGATTGAGGAGCCGGCAATTCGACAGTTTTATATCCGCAGATCAGCGCAGACGCATCGCCTTGCCTGCAACATGGCGCGACCGAATATTATCTCGTGGACTGCCGTAGCACTACTCCTTGCCGCTCTCAGTCTCTCTGCTCTCGCATAAGAAATGAGAAAAACACGTCACAGTGCGGACGTGTTTTTTGTACATGTGTACGTGTCATGTAATCTTAATAGCTGAGGCAGTGGATTTCAAAATATGCTTGCGCATGCGCACATGCAGGACAGAGCTCCGGCGCTTCCACGCCCTCGTGCAAGTAGCCGCAATTGCGACACTTCCACACTAGCACATCACCACGCTTAAATACCCTTCCCTCTTCCAGATTTCTATAGAGTGCGCGATACCGCTCCTCATGCGCCTTCTCCACCTCTGCAATTTTTTCAAAGACGACAGCAATTTCATCAAAACCTTCTTCTCGCGCCACGCGTGCAAATGTCGGATAGAGTTCAGACCACTCCTCCTTCTCTCCTTCTGCTGCTGCTTGTAAATTTTCCATTGTCGTAGCACCAATTTTCCCAGCAGGGTACGTTGCAGTAATCTCCACCATATGCCCCTCCAAGAACTTAAAAAACCGCTTGGCATGTTCCTTTTCATTGAGCGCTGTCTCTTGGAAGATCGCCGCCATCTGCTCTAACCCTTCTTTCTTTGCGACGGATGCAAAAAATTCATAGCGATTGCGCGCCTGACTTTCTCCGGCAAACGCTTTGAGAAGATTTTGCTCCGTTTGTGTTCCGTGTATGTGTGCCATATATTCTCTACTATTCAATGATTTACATCGTGTAGTATACCAAACCTTGTCGCTTCTTACAATCCTACGACGGCTGTACCGAGCCGCTCTTACTGTAATGCGTGCCATGCAACACCTTCATAATACCAGATGTGCGATGGATATGTGGCGATGAGGTAGTTCTTCTCTTCTTCTGACGCTGTGTAAAAATGCACGGCGCTATTTTGTGAGTAGAAACGGTGGAGAGGACGGGTGTGAGATGCAGGGTTCTGCGATGCATACCACGCAACACCTTCGTACTGAAATTGTGCTTCGGGATACATTCCCCCGATGAGGCGATTTTTTTCATCTTCAGAAATGGTGTAGAA
>JAXGYI010000002.1:0-67525 GCA_040772365.1 Candidatus Moraniibacteriota bacterium | reverse complement strand
CGGGATACATTCCCCCGATGAGGCGATTTTTTTCATCTTCAGAAATGGTGTAGAAATGGGCTTGAAACTGTTCGGAATAGAAGCGGTGAATCGGAGCTGAGACGGAAATAAATGCCCCCTCCGGTCGAAACGTTGCTTTCAGATCAAGGTCTTCTGTTACAAAGACTGTTGATTTAACCCAGAATTGATGATCAGTAATAGTTTGTGGTACATCATTGATGGTTACGGTGTCAATTTCAAAACCAGGTTTCGGTGTTACTTCCAGGTCAATTTTACTTCCCTGTGTATAGGCTGTATCCTCTGGATCTACAATGCACGTGCCCTTGGTGCTATCACATACGGAAAAGGCTACTGAATAGGTTGGTGCGGGTTTAAAGCTCACATCGACGGTCCAATTATTCGTCATATTAACTGCCATGTAATAGGAAGACTGTCCAGTAGCGGCAGGGTTCAGTGAAAAAGTATCAATCACATAACCAGGATTCGCCACTGCACCCACTGTTACTTCATACCCTGCTACATACCTTGGCTGATCCGGGTTTTTACTACATGTCCCATTTTCACCACAATTCAGTGTAATACTATACATCATGGGAGCCACTTTAAAAATCACATCAAAGGTTACATCCTCCGTCATTGTCTCAGTCAGTGTATACTGCACAAGATTACGTGCTGCCACAATTTCCATACCATTTCTTCTAGCCCTATCGATTACATAGCCATCATTGGCAGTAAAAGAAATTGTCGCCTGCTCTCCTGATATAAATATTTCTTCGTCCGGCATCACATCCAATGTACCTGCCCCCATTGGTCCTAAATTCACCGCATCCAACGAGAACTTTCGTGCAATCTTGACATGCGGCACTAACGGACTGTTGTCAGCATCCACAATCATCGTCTCATCTCCATCCACAATCAACCCACCGCCCACAGGCGTGACAATCTCCTGATCGTTATTGAAAGTAAAAGTTTGTGTCCCACTCTTCTCAAACCTCACTGCTCGCTCCCCACCATCCACTTGAAATTCATAGGAACCGCTTCCGGCAAAAATCGCCTCAGAAGGACTTAGATTACTAGTGAGCAATGCCCGTGTGTCTTCTTTTACATATTTTGATGCGTCACTGGAAAATGTAACTTTGGACAATACCTTGCCCGTTGTATTAAATTGAAAGGAATTAAAAATGTGAATGCCTAAGGTTTTGGCATGTACATCAGTAAGCACGACGGAAAGACTGGCATTATCATCTACATACAAATGTCTAACGAAAATCGCTCTATAAGAATCTTTCGTATTCCCAGCGTATGCAATATCAATCTTGGCACTATCCTTGAGCCTTAAAGGACCCTGGTTAACCCTAATAAACGAAGATATTGTATTAAGCTCAGCTTCCGGTTCTGTCATTTTTAAAAGACCGCTACCAGAGATCGTAAGAGTTGCACTGGGAGAGTAGAGTATTTGCTGCAAGGTATTCGTTCCTTCAAGTACAATGTTCAGCGTATCAGAAGTATCAGCCTTATTATTACTGATGGAGACAAGATTAGCATCTGTCAAAACAAGCTTTCCCGCTTCAGGAAAACTCCATCCAGGACCTTCCTCACCAACATTATGATATGTCTCATTAATTCTAATTGTCTCCACGCCAGCTGCGTGCGTATGGTGAGATTGCATAAAAAATCCCATCAGCATAAGTGCCAGAAAAACTACAGCTTTTTTCATAGAAGTTTAGTAATACATTAAAATTTCTTTTACTTGCATTGTATAGGAAAACAGCCTCTTTGCCAAATGCATTACAAATAACAAAAAACCGCTTCAAGCGGTCTCTTGCTTTATTTTGAGCAATTCTGTGACTCCAAAATTTTTATGATGGATTATTTTTGTGAAATGCCGTGATCTGTGCATGGAGATCTTCCACCTCGGCGTCCGCTTCGCGCGGTAGTGCTGCAACATCGTCACGATCGTCAGTAACGAGCGCTGTGACGTCATCATCCGCCATAGGCGCTGCAACGTCTGCGGCGAGAAGTGTCTGATCAGCGATGGGAAGATTACGCGGCTCGGTACGTTGCGCAACAGGACGAAAATGTGTGCGTATAGCACTCTCACTTACAGGATCGTCATCGCGCTTCTGGACAAATGCTAAGTCCGCTTGCATCTCATCATCATGTCGTACGCCGCGGAGTGACTGCTCTTGCCTACCCACTGCTTTGTGTGGCAAGAGGTGTGGGAAGAAGATGATGAATATCCAGGCAGTGCTACATCCAACAACGGCGCCAAAAATCGTCCACGGTGTAATACGCGGTAATGTTGGTGTCAGTGGCGTTGTCGGTCCATCAACCATACGCACCACAAGCCCATCGTTTGCGCCGCGATAGTCGTGGTTTTTTGTTGTGAGAACATAGGCAATGCCCTTGGCAGTTTCTTCTGCCGTTGTTCGCGAAGTGTCTGTGACACGTACACGGATCATGCCAGACTCCTCATGTGCTACAACGCGCACGGCAGACTTCCATTGCTTCTGTCGCACAGCAGGGTCATCTGTAAATGTTTTTCTCACAGCAAACGGCGCTTCCTGTACTTTGTGAAAAAAAGACGTCGTATGGATAGAGTTCTTCATGACATGTGTGAAGTATGCTGTCAGCCGCAAGGCAGCCGATGTATCATCGCGATCCGCATGGTGGTTCTGTACAATAAGAATCTGCATTTCTGTTTGAAATTTTGCAGGAATCAGCGCCACAGTTGTAAATGCCAAAACAGCACCAACAAGTGTTGCTAGAATGATGATACGCCAGTGCGTATGACAATAGTTTCTCCAGGTCTTCATCATATCTCTTATGCCATCAAATAATCTGCGTAGCACGATTTGTGCAGTTATTACTAAAAATCGCAGAACAGTAAATTATAGCAGAAATATGATGATTTGTCAAGAACTCGCCTTTGCCCAGCGGACACCTCTACACTGTGACACCCTCGCGTCCTCTTGAAAAGTGTGCTACACTATAGGAAAGAATAATATGTAATACACATCGCTATGGCGGCTGTACAAAAACCCCCCAAAGAGCTTGCAGCAAACGTAAAGGATGCGGCAAGAAAAGAGGCGGAACGTGCAAAAGCAAAGGCACAAAAAGAAATAGAAAAAGCACAAAAAATGATGGAACGCAATCTTGCCAAGGCAAAAAAGGAGATTGCCAAAGCAGAGAAAAGCGTCGTGACCTATATTAAAAAGAATCCAGAGAAATCTGCAGCAATCGCTGCTGGTATTGGTGCGGCGATCGGCGCTGCAGTGACAGCAGTTGTGAAAAGCAGTGGAAAGAAAAAGCGTCGCTAGCATATATAGATCATACCGCATCCTGTAGTGGGATGCGGTTTTTTTTGTGTGTCAACTATGATGCTAGGGCTTCCATGGGAGAAATCTGTGTTGCACGACGTGCTGGATAGACGCCAAAAACTATCCCTGTTGAAATAGAAAAGAGCAGTGCAATGAGAATGGCTTTTGTGGGGATGTAGAAATGAATAGAGTCAAATCCTGCATACTGAATACCACTAAACGCTGCTGATAAAAGGATTACAGTAATAACCACACCGATGAGCGCTCCAGCACAGGCAATCATCACTGACTCAATAAGAAATTGCACAATCATATCATTCTTGCGCGCACCGAGAGCTTTACGTAGTCCAATCTCACGTCGCCGCTCTTCAATGGATACCAACATAATATTCATAATGCCAATACCCCCAACTACGAGAGATACCGACGCCAGTGCCAATAAGAGAATATTCATGCTACCTAAAATTGTACCAAGAATCTCCTGTGCTTCTGTAATCGTTGTCACGGAAAAATCTTCCGCTGCCTCTGTCTTAATGCCGTGACGGAGACGGAGAAGTGTGCGGATTGTTTGTGCTGCGCGATCCACATGTGCAGGATCGGTAGCTTTAACTGTAATATAACTGATATGCTTAATGCCAAGAATTTTTTTCTGGAGTGTCGTATACGGCATGTAAATCATATCGTCAAAAGATACGCCAAATGTTGCACCGCGCTTCTTGGCAATGCCCACGACAAGGTACTTACTACTGTTGACGGTAATACGCTGCCCTACGAGATCTGCAGTGTGGTCACCGGCAAAAGCTTCAGCAACATCTGACCCAAGTACAACCACATTCATTGCAGACTTCTCCTCTTCTGCAGAGAAAAATCGTCCGGCATCTAGTACAATATTGGAATCCACAATTGGCGCAGTGGACGACGATCCCAAAATCATCGTGTAGCGTTTTTTATTGGCATAGGTTGTGCGCGTCTGTCCGATGACGCCAATGTTATATGCTGCCACATCTGGCAAAAGTGCAATAGCTTCTGCGTCGCGATCTGTCAGCGTTGTAATCTGTACGCCCATTGCCTGTGCTGCTCCATTTTCCGCAGACACGCGCCCCGTCTCCGGCACAGAAACTTCCACCTGAATCGTATCCGTGCCAAACGACTCCACCTCCTTAGTGACATAGTTGCGTAGTGATTCACCCAACGTCACAACGCTCATAATCGCTATGACACTCACGATGATACCAGACAGCGTTAACACTGTTCGCCCCGTATGGGAAAACAGGCTTTTAAATGATATGCGCATGAGACCAAACAGGTGTACCATAGAGTAGATTATTCGTAACGCAGTGCCTCCATTGGACTGACTCGCGCTGCACGTAGCGCTGGATAAATACCAAATAAGAGACCCAAGACCACAGCAATAGCTAATGCAATCAGCACCATTGGACCTGTTACCACCGCATGCCATGTGAATGCCTTGGCATAGGCAATTGCAGCAACACCGTAGATCACGCCCAATCCACAAAGAAACCCGAGCACGCCTCCGGCAATCGCAATAATTGTTGCTTCAAACAGAAATTGCACAATGATGTCTTTACGCCGAGCACCGAGTGCCTTACGGAGACCAATTTCACGCATGCGCTGTGACAGTGCAATGAACATGATATTCATCACCCCGATACCACCAACCACGAGTGAGACGCCGGCAACAGCAATGAGGAAGTATTTCATAATGTTGGTGATGTTGGTAACCATATCCAGTGCTGATGCAGCGGCACGGATGCTAAAATCACCATCTTCCCCATCTTTGATATGATGACGTGACCGCAGTAAAATATCCACATCGTGCTCCACCTGTGTAATGTGATGCTCATCAATAGCACGCATGCGGATAAAATTGACATAGGAGATACCTAGGAGATCTTTCTGTGCCGTTGTAAGTGGCACGTAGACCGTATCATCAAAGTTTGATAGCATGGATGCGCCCTTTGGTTTTAACACGCCAACTACACGAAAATTCTTATCACCAAGCGCAATGGTCTTCCCCAGCGGGTCACTGCGATCAAAAATGTTGCGTGCCACCGTTGCACCGATGACAGCAACGCGAGCGCGTGCATCATTTTCCTGTATGGTAAAAAATCGACCTGACGCAAGCGACATATTCTCCACCTGCTGCACTTCTGCAGAGACACCCTGATAGGTGTGTGACTTTGCATAGGACTTGTATTTTACCACACCGTTCCCTGTTACGTAGCCCGCCGCTGCAGTAATACCCGGCACATTATTCTTCTCACGAATTGCTTCTAGGTCATCAGTGGTGAGTGTCGTGATGACAGCGCCATAGGCGCTGGCGGGTGGACCATCATCTTCAGAATACCCTGGTAAAATACCTATAAGATTTGCACCAATAGAACGAATTTGATCTAGGATCACATTTTGCGCACTTGCACCGACACTCATCACGATCATCACAGCTGCAATGCCAACAATAATGCCAAGCACTGTCAGTGACATGCGCATTTTCGCCACAAGAAAATTTTGCCACGTGATACGCAATGATAAGAGTAGTTGTCGCATCATAGTATCGTACGGTTAGTATCGTGAATGCATCTTACTTCGTCAGTTCTTCTGCCATTGCATAGCGTCGTTCCGTCACGTGCGCATCACTGGTCACAACACCGTCAATAATCGTCAAGACGCGTTTTGCATGCTCAGCAGTCGCACGTTCATGTGTGACGAGAATGATCGTATGTCCCGTCGCATTTAAATCCTGAAGAATTTTTAACACCTGCGTGCCCGCACGGGAGTCGAGATTCCCCGTTGGCTCATCAGCAAAAAGCACATCGGGATCGTTAATGAGTGCACGTGCAATAGCGACACGTTGCTTTTCACCACCAGATAATTGGTGCGGCATGTGATTGACACGGTGCAGCATGCCTACACTATCCAACACCTGCATGACGCGATCATTTTCTGTCGTACGACGTCGCTGGAACAGTGTTCGCATAATACTACGTAGGTCGCTGTGTGTCTTAGAGTAAAAGTTATACAACATCGGTAGCTCAACATTCTCATAGACGCTAACACCAGCAAGGAGGTTGAAGGACTGAAAAACGAATCCGATTTTTTGATTGCGGAGACGCGCAACGGTAGCATCATCAAAAGCCAACGCGTCATCGCCAGAAAAAAAATACGTGCCACTCGTTGGTGGCTCCAAGAGACTCAAGACGTGCATGAGCGTGGACTTCCCTGATCCACTTGGTCCCATAATGGACACGAACTCCCCACGCGCAATATCACACGTGATACCGCGAAGTGCTGTCGTTATCGTTTCGCCCATAAGATATTCCTTCGTAATGTCCTTACAGGAAACAACGAGGGTATCTGCGTTATTACTTTGTTGTGTCTTTGTCATAGATTGCAAAAATTTCTTCACCATCCTGCAGGCCGGATCGAATATGCACATTGCCGCTATCACCCTCAGATCCCAGTTCTATATAACGTTTGTCAAATGTTGCATCATCTGCATTGCGTACATATACAAAATTTCCCGTATCATCTGCTCGCACGAAACGCAATGGCACCGTCACAACATCATGTTGCTGCGATACGATAAAATCCACATCCACACTCATCCCTGGACGCATCCGATCGTCGTAGCGGGCAAGATGCAGAATCGCTTTGTAGTAGGTAACATCCTGCACAATCGTAGCTTCAGGGTCAATACGTGTGATATGTGCGTCAAAAGTCGTATCTCCAATTGCATCAAATGTTAGCTCTGCCTGCTGTCCCACAGATAATTTTGGTACATCCGTCTCCGATATCAGCACTTCTACACGCATTGTGTCAGGATTAATGATGCGTAGTGCTGTGCCCGTCATAATCTCACCCACACGAGCGTTCTGCGCTGTTACAACACCACTGATCGGTGCAATCAGCTGTGTTTTACGCCACCCAGCCTGAGCAATGGCAAGCTGCGTACGGGCCTGTGCAGTATCCTTTTTCACATTTTCACGCTGCTCCGGTTTCATAAGATCCCACTTGCGTCGTGCAAGTTTTTCCGCCTCAATGGCCTGTTCCACACCGATACGCGCACTTGCAATTTGCGCAGCAAGCTGATCGCGATCTACACGAGCAAGGATCTGTCCTTGTGTGACATGATCGCCAACATCAACACCCACCCACTCCAAAACGGTGGGCATTTCAAAAGAGAGATTCACATATTCCACTGGTTGCAGTATGCCGCTCTCACTCACGGTTTCTATGACAGATCCTCTTCCCACATGGTATGCTTCGGGGGCGTTTTTGTCGCTCCGTCCTGCAAAGCGCTGCCATACAAAAAACACAATCAGCGCTGCAAGAATCCCCCATATCAGCCACTTGATAATTTTTTTCTTCATAAGAATATCTCTACAATAAAACGACAGCACACATAACTGCGCCAACCACTACTATAGCACAACACGTGCCACCTGTCCACTACAGGCTTTGAAAACATGTTACTTCCGTACGTAATTGCCGATAGCATCAGCAATGGTATGTGCCATATGCGGTGTAAACGGGTCTGGAATGATTTCCTCAGCCGTTGGTTCTGCAACGTGCCCTGCAATCGCCTGTGCCGCACACATAAAAATCTCCGGTGTAAATTGTCCGATGTTGTGATCTAGTGCACCTCGAAAAAGTCCAGGGAACGCAAGGACGTTATTCACCTGGTTCGGAAAATCGCTACGTCCTGTTGCAATGATTCGCGCACCTGCTTTCCGAGCTGCATCTGGCATAATTTCTGGTTCAGGATTAGCCAGGGCAAAAATAATCGGATCCTTTGCCATGGTTGCAATGTGTGCAGGTGTTAGTGCACCCGCAACGGAAACGCCGATAAAAACATCTGCACCAACAAGGGCGTCGGCACATGTGCCGACAATGCCACGTGGATTAGTCTTGGCGCACATCATCTTCTTGATGTCTGTTAAATCTGTACGCTGCTGTGAGATCACACCCTTGCTATCACATAGCACAATGTCACGCACGCCCCATGCTTCCATGATGTTCGCAATGGCAATGCCTGCAGCACCAACGCCGCTGATCACAATGCGTAGTGTGTCCGGTGTACCTCCGCGAATTTTTAGCGCATTCATCAATCCAGCAAGTACAACCGTTGCCGTACCGTGCTGATCATCATGCATGACAGGAATATCAAGCTCTGCACGTAGGCGCTGCTCAATACCAAAGCAACGCGGTGCACTAATATCTTCTAAATTAATACCTCCAAAAACTGGTGCAATACGATGGACTGTTTCAATAATTTCTTCTGGGTCCTGTGTATCTAAGCAAATCGGAAAAGCATCTACGTCGCCAAAGCGCTTAAAAAGCGCTGCCTTACCCTCCATCACAGGGATAGCTGGTGCGGCGCCAAGATTCCCCAGACCTAGAATTGCGCTCCCATCAGAAATAATGGCAATCGTGTTGTGTTTAATTGTCAGTGTGCGCGCATCAGCTGGTCGTGCGGCAATTGCCTGACATACTGCAGCGACGCCAGGTGAATATGCTATGGCGAGATCATCTTTTTTTTCTAATGGCACGGTTGTTGCTGTGGCAATCTTACCGTGATGTGCGGCATGGAGTGCAATGGAATCGGCATAAAGATTCTTCATACGTAGAATGAGTACTTAGAAATAAACACGTCAATCACCTAGCGCGGCACTTCGGAGAGCACGGCGTCTAGTGTGTGTGTATTGGTCCAGCGCTTCATTTCCGATCCAGCGTGATCCACAAGGATAAATGTTGCTGGCTCATGTACGGCAAATTCTTGACGGAGCGCATCATCATCGTAGGAGGCTTCCAAAATCATCACATCGTGAGGAATGGCATCGCGATGACTGTTGATATGCGCGTGCACCGCAGCACACACTGTGCACGATGTACCCGTAAAAAAGATGATCGTGTATGGCTGCACACCTACGAGATCTGTAGTATATGAGGTAAACTGCCCCGGCGGTGCATCTGTGCCAAGAATTTTCTCTCCTGTGCTTTTCAGTTTCTCTCCCACAGCCTGGCGCCCCTCCTCTACCGCCCGATCTACAGCAGCATCCCGTGCATCACCAATGAGCGAACGACCTGTCGTACGTATGGCATCACGTACACTGTGTGGTGTCACCTGAAAATACGCCATAGCGATATAGGCACTAATAAAAAAAAGGAGGAGGAGAATGATGATTTTAGAAAAACCTCTTGCTGTCGTCATAGAGCTATTCTTAAACAACGGATTTATCATACACTAGGTTTCCTCTTTTGCCCAATCACTACAACATCTCTCGCATCCCTACGAAAAAGAATAACGCACGGAAAGATGATGGTAGCACGCACAATCCGCACTATCCGGAGAGGTTGCACCGCCACCCGCCACAGCCATTCAATGCCGTAGCGACGCATCACATGCGGAGCACGACACACCGTGCCCGTCAAAAAATCAAATGCGCCGCCAACACCAATTGCTACATGTCTCCGACCTGCACGACTGAGAGATTGAAGAAAGTATTCTTGTGCAGGCGCCCCAAATCCACAGAGCACGATATCTGCACTAGAGACATCAGGCGCAAGGTCACACACTATACCACCATGCTTTTCTGCAACAGTATATGCATGTGCTGTAATGACAAGACCGGGATAGCGTGTACGGAGTACCTCTTCAACTAGCGTAGCAGGTGACAGCCCATCTGATCGCACGGCACAGTGTACCCGAAAATTGTTCTGCGCGGCCATGCTGCATATAGAGGACAGAAGATCTACACCAGTAACACGTTGTGCCCGTATGCGATAACGCCACCACAGTGCCATAATAACGCCAAAACCATCAATCGTGCGCATCTGTGCCGCAGCAACTGTTGCGCGATAATGTGCATCGCGATGTGTACGTAAAAGAATCTCCGGATTTACCGTCACAATGTGCAGTACACCGTAACCGCTACGGAGATGCTGTCGTACACGTTCCATAGCGTCATGACGTGTTGCCAGCGGCGCCACGGCGATGCCACAGAGTGAGTACGTCTTTCCATGCTCTCCACGATCTATCATGTCGTCCTGCACACTACAAATTAGATCAGCGACACACAGTCATATGGCGCAAACGTCCACACACCATTATGCTCCACGTGGTCCAAAACACTTATCTGTACCACATCCATCACAAGATCCACTGGCAGATCAATGATGGGACGTTGCTCTGCCAACTGCCATTGCGTCACACGCATCTGTCCAATTGTCACATAGGGACGAAAATGTTTTTTTGGTTTTATGGTAATGTGCAGTGCATCGTGCAGTCGCGCATGGAGAATGCGTAAAGACTCACTCACGTCACCTTCTAAACGCACGATGTTGTACTGTGCAGGATCTGTGATATGCGGATTTTTATGTGTAGCAGCAATACGTGTGAAGCGTACATCAAACATTACTGTTTGCTGCGCCACATCAGTCACGGCGGCAAGGATTGTGGATAGATCATCCTCATTTACCCATCCGATGTGCGCCAGCACCACATGCAGCCCATCCACGGGATGCCACTTAATCGGCGCGTCTTTCCACTGCGCTGTGACAGATGCAATTTTTTTCTTGATATGGGGCTCCACGTCAATGCCAATGGTGATGTTCTTGCGTTCCATAAGAGATATCGTAGTATGATAGATAGAGATGGGAGACATTCTCTCTGTGCATCATAACAGTCACAAGGTATTTTTTCAAGAAAACACTATGCGCACGCCATTGACACCGCACTCGTACATCCTTACTGTTGCACCACTTATCCGCATTGCCCTGACGCGCGATCAGGCATTTTCTTATACGGCACGGCGTGCCATTGCTACTGGAGCACTTGTGAGTATTCCTGTTGGGAAGCGCATCGTACACGGCATCGTCCTTTCTTGCACTGACGCCACGCACGTATCCACAGCATCTACGAAAAAATTCACTGTGAAACCGATACGACGCGTTCTGAAAGAGCCGTGCCTGACTGCCGCACAGATTACCATGGCACAGTTCATCTCCACATACTACCTCTGCCCCCTTGGCATCGTTCTACCGCACTACATCCCTCATCGCGTGCGGTGGCGAACAGTACCACCATCACCAGACACAGCACATCGTCCAGGTTCTGTACGTCTCACGCCCGCGCAAAAAGCGTGTGCTGCAACAATCACATCCGCCACGCCAACAGCACGGCACTTCTTCCTCCACGCCTATGCGCAAACAGATAAAATGTCTATCCTCATCCACGTACTACAGCGCCTCTTCACACAGTCACATGGTCAAGCACTCTATCTTGTTCCAGAACTGATGCATGTACCGGCAATTGAAGCGTTCTTCTCTCGTTTTTTTCCACAAACGGCCATTGCCGTGGTGCATGGCAAGCTTAGTAAAGGCGCCTCTGATCGTATCTGGGAAGGCGTTCGTGATCATACCATTCGCATTGTCATTGGCACACGCCGTGCAATCTTCCTGCCATTTCACACGCTTGCAATGATCATTGTTGATGAAGCGCACGACAACTCTCACAAGCAGTGGGAACACTATCCACTTTTTGATGCGCGTACCGTTGTGCGTCACCTTGCACTACACTGTGGAGCCACGCTGATTTTTACATCCGCTACACCACGTATCATCGACCACGCCGATACCACTGTCCACACTCTTACACTCCCACAGCCCTCACCACCGCGGATCATTGTTGTCGATATGAAAAAAGAGCGATGGGATAAAAATACCTCTCCCCTCTCGCGCACACTCGTGACACAGATTGGAACCATGCTGACTGCTAAGAAAAAAGTCCTGATTTTTGTCAATCGGCAAGGTGAGAGTGCATTTGCTGTGTGCAGTGCATGTCGACGTGTGGCACATTGCCCAACATGTGCGCGCACACTGATGACACTGACACCCACATTATTTTTTTGTCCACAGTGTCGTGTGCAAAGTGTTGCACATACATGCCATCACTGTCATAAGCCATGGACACATGTCGGTATTGGCACAGCACGCATTCGTCGCGCATTGGCAAAAATTTTTCCCACAGCACGTTATGCCGTTGCCGATGCCACCACAATGAAAAAAAGTGGTGCTTATGAAAAACTCTACCGCGATTTTACAGACGGAGAAATTGACATCCTCATCGGTACGCAGATGATTACAAAGGGATGGAGCACCGCATCCATCGGATTAAGTGTCATCATCGATATGGATAATCTCTTGAGTTTCCCTTCCTACGACGTCAATGAGAAAGCATTTGCATTTATACTACAAATGGCGCTACGTGCACACAGTGGCACACTCCTCATCCAAACATTTCAACCGGAAAACCGGGTTCTTACACAGGCCTGCGCCTTTGATGTTGATGGATTTATTGCAGCAGAAACTGATGTCCGTACGGTACTGGCATTTCCCCCAGCAGCATCATTGATTCGCATGCTCTACCGCCATGCTGATCCCGGTAATGTGCGCGCAACAACTGCCGCTACCTATGCTGATCTCATTGCTATTGCCGCCACGGAACCATCGCTACGAATTTCCGAACCGCACGTACCACTGATTGCGCAGCAGCGTGGTAAGCACCGCATGCAGATCATTATCAAAAATACTGCTCACACACATTCCGCCGCACTACGCGCATATCTTGCCACAAAAAATATGCCGTGGACCATTGACATTGATCCCGTGCAGACAATTTAAAAAGTCTGTGACTCTCATGTCGGAGTGCGCGGAATCGAACCGCGGCTACAAGCACCCCATGCTTGCGTACTACCACTATACGACACCCCGAAAAATACATAGCACTGCCTGTCGGGACGCCGAGAATCGAACTCGGTCTACATGAACCCGAATCATGCGTACTACCGGTATACGACATCCCGCAGATACGTCGCCATCATAACAAGTGCACTATAAAAAGTAAAGAACTTTTATACTGTCCTACGATCACATCGGATCGTCTCTGCAAAACGATATACGTTATGGTGTAGAGCGCGCAACGAGACAACTGAGAGATAGTTCGGCAAGATGCGGTGTTGTATCTACATCCGTGATTTCCATAGATTGAATTGTGCAGTCAAAAATTTCTTCAGCACCATGAATGCGCACAGTATCAATCTCTGACGGTATGCCACTGCCCTCTCCATAGGCACGCGCAACATCGGCAATGATTGTCTGTAATTCTGTATGCGTTGTCGCTAGCGCAGAATCTGAGTGCGCAGTGCCTGCTACAGTAAGCACGGCATCCTCTGTAGCAGAAAACGCATACATCTGCTCATCAGTGGCATCAAGATAGTCATCCTTGTCACCTATGCGCACAGAGATGTGGGGAATGTAGTAGTCATATCCCGTTACTGTAATACTGTGGGGCGGTTTCTCTGTATGATAATAGATCGTTGATGATCTCGACGTGCTGTAGTAGGTGCTCGTAACACCCATAGCATCAAGAACACGCGACGTACGATCATAGGTGGTGTGTTTATTGCGCGCGTGCTCTGATAGGTCTTTCGGCTGATTATCCACTGCAAACCACGGCGTGATCCGATCAAGCGCGTCTAGATCTGCAAGTAGTCGCACACGCGACTGAATAGCAGTGAACTGTCCATAGGATAGCTCTCGTGCATCCTCTGACTTTGCAATCGTGCCATGCATACGAATACCCTCTTGATCCAAGAGTGCCGCCAGGCGCCCCACTTGTGATTGCACCGATACGGCAAACATGCTCCACGGTCCGTAGAGACTCACAAAGACAAGGACTATAAGTGTGAGGAATGGAATACGCAAATCAGTATTTTTGCGGATCATAGCAAAAAGAGAAAGTCCGCAGAACCATATACCAAGCAGTACAACAATGTAGCGACTTGGTGTCCACCCGTAATCCGCAATACGCACATAAATCGCCCCACCCAAAAGAACTAGTGTTGGTAGGAGAATAATAAAAAATGCACGTGATACGATGGGGATCCAGCGACGATTATGACGGTCCACAGCAAGCATCAGCGTTGTCACAAGACCCATGCTCGCAAAAATGAGTACCATGTATCCTACACCGCCCTGCGGCCACACGCGTGTCAAGAGAATTTTTGTACCATAGGCATAGAGAATAACAGCGTAGAGCGCCAACAGCGGCACAAGAACGTATTGCGCAAAAATTCGCACGACACGCGGCGGCGCTGTATGCATCTGTACATCGTACAGTGCATCCGCACGCGGAATACCCGCCATAAAAATCAGTGGCGCCACAAATCCCGCCATCACGATCCACACACGCACATACCACTCCCACTCAACCGAGACACCAAAGAGATAGTGCACACTTGCCAGTGCTGCCGCAATGCCCGCATAGAACGTCGCCGCAACCACAACAGCAAACGTGAAACGCGCACATATCCTCATCACAAAAAACCAAAAACTACGGTCATCGCGTCTCACCACAAATGGCGCAACACATAGAAAGAGAACACCAGAAAAAATCACAAAACCCGTCCGCATAGTATGCAGCATGAGAAAATCACCTATTGTATGCGGCACATTGCTATAGTATAGTGCTCCGAGCGCAACAACAAAAATAGAGGCGCCCCATACCCACCATATACCACGCCGTTCCGTGCTCAGTGTTACCGCAACACTCCATACCATCACGCCAACCGCCACAATGCCTATAACACCAAAAAATTCTGCCGCATCTGCTTTATGATCTACCGCCATTACACCACAGACTGTTGCTACAAGCGCCGCAGCAACCCCAGTGGGAAAACGCCAGATCGTTGCATGAATGAGTGGAATCAGGTGCTTTGGTGAAAGTATCTGTATGATCGCCATAAAATAGTATGTTACTTCCTAGTCATAGGATACCACAAAATCGTTCGCTACATCACTACGTACACATCTATCCCCATCGCCAATCAGCGTGTAACTGGCATCTCAATAATAAAGCGCGTCCCCTTGCCCACACCATCTGATTCGGCATAGATACGCCCGCCTTGCGATTCAATGAGGTTTTTACCAACATAGAGACCTAGACCCGTTCCATCGGTATAAGTTTTCGTAGAGTCCGTGCCGCGCGAAAACTTCGTAAACAATGTCTTGAGTGACTCCGGCGAAATACCCATGCCGGAATCCTCCACAACGATACGTACAATACCATCTCGATCTTCTGCGGAAACACGCACAAAGCCCTCTGCTGTGTATTTCATGGCATTATCAATAACATTTGACACCACTTCGCGCAATTTCATCTTATCTGCTGTAATTGCTGGTAGCGGTTTTTCTGGAAGAGCAATGATAAATTCTAGCTGCTTCTCTTGCGCGCGTAGTGTAAACACATCCTTGATCTCATTAATGATATCTTCGATGCGCACGCCGTCTTCCATCTTATACTCCAAGCGTCCGGATTCAATGCGTGTGAGATTGAGCATATCCTCCACTAGTTGAATGAGGCGTTCGTTTGCCATGAAGATTTTGTTGAGAGCATCTTGCGTGCGATCAGCATTTTGCCCATAGGCACCCTCCAGGATCAGAGAGATGTAGCCTTTGATCGCAGTTAGTGGCGTACGTAATTGATGTGATGCAATGGAGATGAATTCTGACTTGCTGGCATCCAGTTTTTTAAGTTCCATATTCGCCCGCGCAAGCTCATTACGTACCTTGATCAGCTGCTTCTTTTGTTGGTATTCATGTGACATATTTTTTAAAAGCACATAGCTCAGCAGCATGATGAGAAGTGCAAAGATGCCTTGTCCGAGGTACTCCGTTTGTGTCCGTGACGTAATAATTTGTGCAACAGCGATAATGTTAATAAAGATAATTAGAATTTGATATGTAAAATCCCGTACACCTAAAAAATCATAACGCATAATTGCGTACCCCGCTGTGACAGAGAAGAGTAGCCCTGAAAAATACGCTATTGGATAGATACTCACGCCATATGCAGGAAAAAACCCTACTGCACCAAGAGTAAGGAAAAAAAACGAGAGTAGTACATACCGCGTACGACTTCGGTCTTCCGCGCTATCCGTACTGCGATAGTATGCAATGACCAGAGAATAAAAAAGAGCAAGATACGTTGCAAAGAAGACAAGAAACACGTGGTGGAAAAATCGCGCCTGTGAGTGTGAGCCCCACGTATAATGCCACACATCATCCACAAAGTGTGTTGTAAAAACATTGAGAATGAGAAATATAGTGGAAATGACATAGCCCAGAATGATATATAATTGATACTTCTTAGCCTGCTTAGTAAGAATAACACCGAAATGATAGACAATGGATGGGATAAAAACTACACCACAGTACACAAACTTATCCCAAAAAAGCACATCTGTTCCCCGAAATATCATAAATGTACCAAAGAACCATATGGCATTGACAATGGTAAATGCCATGAAAATGAAATTCAAATACGATCGCCAATTACGAAAAAAAACAAAAAGCCCAAAAAAAAGCACAAAGAACATGCTAATAAGGGGCAAAATATGAATGATTGTCATAACGTAGTATTTTTATATTGCGCATCTATTATATCATATCTTGTCATTTTTAAAAAAATAAAAGCCGCCATGGTGCGTACACATAAAAAGTATGGTGTACCATGGCGGGTTGATTTTTATGACGGTGCGGGCACAACGGTTTTATTACCAAAGAGCGTCTTGGCGATATCTGTTGTGCGCCGCGCATGCAAGTGCATTGTGTCTTCCACGCGCTGCGGATCAAAATTGTTCCGCATAGCGAAGCGCAGCAGCTTTTGCGCGATGTCCGGAGTAATTTCCGGTTGGACATAAAACTCATCGCAGAGCACTTTGTGCACATTACGCTGCGAGAAACGCGGCGCAGATGACGTAAATAGCTCATAGGGCTTCACGGCACGCATAATGCCCCTTTGGATAATTTCCTCCACTTTGGACAAACCGGTTTTCGGTTGCCCAATGTGCAGGCCAGAAATACCGATCACCTCCAATCCCCACTGTAGCAAATCTTCTACAACGGGTGGGTTGGCGTTAGTGAGGTGATATAACCCGGGGCGCCCTGCTGCGAATAACTTGGCGACCACATCCACAACATAGTCAATGGTGACTAAGTTGATTGTCGCATTGGGGTCACCAAGGACATTGAATGGAAGGTTATGCAAATAGTTGCCAAACACCTTCCTGACTGCCGGGAGCGCCGTCAGGCGATTCAGCGGTTCCATAAACTGATACCATCCTGTAAAGGATGTCGTCATACCAGTTTCCCTGTGTCCAATTACAATGCTGGGGGAATAGATGAATGCCCTATTCCCAGGAATGCGCCCCCACGCAAGGAGTGCCTTCTCTGCTAAGCACTTTGACTCCGTATAGGGGTTCACATATCCATACCGATCGCAGGCCGTTTTTTCAAAAACGTTTCTCACATATCGGAAATTATGAATCATTGCCGATCCGATGTAGTGAAATTCCTTGATACCGTTTTTCGTTGCGTAGTCCAACAACGCCAGTGTTGAGGCAAGGTTTGCTTCCATGATTTCTGCGCGATGTGCCTCTGCAAAGCGCGGATCTCCAGCAGCATGGAAGATTGCGTCAGGCTTTACGCCTAACTTTGGTATACGAGAGAGATCCGATTCCACAACGGAATACTTGCTGGTATAAAATGACGGACCCTCCTCATAATCCATCAGTGTGTCGGCTAATAGAAGCTTACGCAAAACGCGCTCTTCTGACACATGATCTTTTTTCGGACGTACCACGCATTGTAGTACGTGTCCATCTAACATCAGTCTTGTCGCGATGCACGACCCAATGAAACCCGTTGCACCGGTAAAAAGCATAATTTTTTTCATAGCATCCCTCCATGCTAATGTAATGAGGTAGTTAGCTCCTCAAAATCGTCGATGCAACGATGTTATCGGCACACTGTGCGATTTCCCTACGTGAACACTGCTCCGGTACTATGGGTGGCATAAACTGCACATGCCAACCATCGTGAATTTTTACAGGCATAATCACGGCGCCTGTTGTTTTGGCGATTTTGAAAAAACCGCTTTTAATATCGGAGCTCACACCGATTCCACCCTCTGGAAAAATACCAATGATTTTTTTTTGCTTGAGCAGTCGGTACAACTTGCGCTTTTCAGGCGCAGCCCCAGAGCCAGGCTTAACCTCTCGCGCCGTAGGAATCGTGAGAGAAAACCGCACAATCACCACTGTCATGATTGCACGTAGTGCCGCAATCAACGGTGCGTGCCCATAGTCCTCAGTACATTCCCGATAGTTGGCTCGAAAGGAGAATAATTCCTCTTTTGCCACCCATCGCACAGGGTAGCGCCATGGCATCTGTATCCCAATCTTCCACGGATCACAGATGTCTTTGTGGTTTGCGATGATGATACACGGACGACCGGCAATTCCATAGAAATGCTCCAGGCCTTCCGCGCGACACAAGAGTCGTACGGGCCAAAAAAACAACCATGCAATAAAGTAGAACATATTTTCCCCCTGAGAAAGTATTATGTAATTTTTTAAGAACAATGATTGTGCATATGATAACACGTATATACGTATTTGTAAATAATTATTGGACAACTTGACTTTTTATCTATAAATTATACTATTTAATAGTATTTTTTTGTAAAAATAATATGGACAACATTGCATATTCGCCACAAATCCCAGATCCTGTCCTCCTGATGGAATTGAAAAAGCTCGGACTTACTAGTAATGAGGCGACGATTTATCTCATTGTCATGGCAATGCATAAGATTACTGCGTCTTCCCTAGCGCATCATGCGCGCATTAGTCGCCCGACAACATATCGTATCTTGGACCACCTCACGCAAAAAAACCTCGTCAACAAAATCAAGCAACATCGCAAAACCTTTTTTGTTGCAACACCGCCACATGCACTACTCTCCCTCCTCAAAATCAAGCAACGCGAAGTGGAAGAACAGGAGCGTGAGTTCTTGCGTATTATTTCCATTTTACAAAACACCTATCTCTCTTCTAGTGGTAGCGGAACGGTGTCATCATACAACCATCGTGGAAATATCAAGCTGCTGCACGAAGATGTCATCGCAACGGCACATAAGGGTCTCTTTGTATTCTTTCACCATGATCTGCCGCAAAATATTTTTACAGAAATACGCATGACGTATCAAAAAATTCATAAACAATCTCCACGGAGCATTGTGCGAGAAATTGTGCCGCAAGATTTTGCACACTACACACGTACTACGTTACCCAATGTACACTCTCGCTACCACGTAGACCCGCATCAAAAATCGGCGATCACAATTCTCGTTACAGACTGCGTTTTTCTCATAGATGCCGAAAATAGTACAACAATTCACAATCAACAAATTACCAATGCCTTCTCAGCGTTACTGCAGAAGCTGTGGCACAATTTGTAGCGCATAATTTTTCATAGTATACTTGTAGCAGTAAAATACATAATGACCTACCCTATGAAGAAAGCTCTTATCATAAGCATGTGCAGCATTCTGTTTGTGCCGCTTTTTAGCTGGAGTGCAAGCGGGCATAATGCTGCCAACACCTCTATTGATGTCTATACCAACCAAGGCAACCAGTGGTTTATGGCGCGACGTGTAAAAACTGATAGTAAGAGCACAGTAAAAATCAAAGATGTTCTCCCTGGAAAATATCAATTTCGTATGGATAGTAAGGACCAAAAACCTGATCAGTTTTTAGCTGTTACCATACGCCTCAAAGACACTGCAGGAAAACCACTGCGTGACAAAACTGATGTAGGTGTTTTTATGCACGTTGCAGATCATCGTATTTTTGGTGGAACTTTCCGTACAGACCGTCGTGGATGGATTACTCTCAGTGGCGTAAAACCTGGCACGACGTACGAACTTGTCGTTAAGGGTCAGGGCACTCTCAAAAAAAGTGGTGCACTAGCACGCATCAAAACGAAGGCGAAAATTTCTGGCAGTGCATGGTTTGACTCATCATATGATCGCCTCACAGCAGATGTTACACGAAAGACAAATGGTGTTTTAGAAGTCAAAAATGTCCTGCCTGGCAAATACAAATTTAAAGTCAAGAGCAGTGATGTCTATGACACAACAAAACCCTTTGCACTGAACGCACAGCTCCTTACGGACAAGGGGAAGAAAATCAAAAAGCCTACAACGGTCATCATTTATGCCTATCCCAATAAAGTGAAAACGCAGGTCGCAGAAATGACAACGGATGCTCATGGGTGGGTTACTATCCCCGCAGTACAACCTGGTGCAACTTATCGTCTAAAAATCAAGAAATAAGAACCTTCCAGACCATAAGAAAAAGAGCGGGGACACGCGAGTCCACCGCTCTTTTTTTCAAAATAACTTTCGCATGATGAGTATGATGCGATCATCCTCATCATGTTCATCAAAGTTATTACCCGCTCCGCCAGATCCGCCAATATGTTCTGCACGAATCATGAGAGACATCCCCTCAAATACTTTTTTGAATTTGAGAGGAGTGGGCAATATTTGATTGAGGATGTACTCCGCCTCTATACGGAAAGCGTAGTCCCCTCTCTGTAATCCATAAGCGCCACGCAGACGATAGAAGTGCCCTCCTCGTGGCGAATACTCTATGGATGTGGAGAAATGGTTGTCCAGCGCACGCCGCACGTCCAACGTCGGCATGCTGTTCAATTTTTGCGTTGTGAAGGCATTGATATACCCCACTTCCACAAAAAGCGATGCACCGCCACTGAACTGCCAGATGCGATCCACCTCTGCGGAACAGACACCAAAGTCATCTGCTCCCGCCTGTGCATGCATACTACATCCGAGGCGCGCAACCCACTCGCCCACCGGCATTTGCGCCGCGAGATAGCCCCCCGTTTCTTCCGGAAAAACAGGATGTACCGAGACACCTTTACTCACAACGCGATCTACACCGGCGGCCGACCCATGAAAGATTGCCGCCTCTACAATTGTACCGTTATTCCGTTGGTAGAACATGCGGCACAGATAATTGACATCTGTACCCATGTGCGGATCGCCATAGGATACTCCCTGCGGCAAGTCCCGCGTCCAACGATCCTTTGGATCTGTTGCCACTATAGGATTATTACGCCCGGCAACAATGCATTGCCCATAGAGATTTTTACTCTCCGTGAGCGGCAACGTCACCGATGCCATGAGTACTCCGTCCTGCACATCATTGTCCATGGAACTGAAGGGCTCCGATTGATCACGGCGCGCAAGCGGATTGAAGTCTACCGCGTCAAACTTGACGACACTTTCAACAATTTTCTTGCCAATGGCAACGTTGAGATCGTCAAGTAGCACTTGAGAGGCATCAAATTCAATGTACGCTTCCCGCATACTGAGAATTGTGCGTTTCCCCTCGTGGTTGTTATCAATCTGCGTATTGCGCGCGACACCGGCCGTATCAGCCATTGCGCGCACCGACGCTGCAGCAGTGACGGTTTCAGTTTTGCGCATAACGGAAACATCCGTACGCACATCACCGACAACGTCATCCTTGCCACGTTCACTGTGGTAGTAGGCGGACATGCGTGTCCGCACCTCCCCGTGCACCGATGTCGTGTTCTGTGTCACCGTTGTGCAACTACACAACATCGCCGCACACAACATCATAAAAAAAATCTTCTTCATGCTGCTGTCCTCCCTTTTATCTTTGCCCACACGGCAAATCGGATGACGTGTAGTTTTTGGGAAAGTGATCGAAGTCCCTAAAGACCTCCTGCATCATCACCGCCTTTTGTTCCATGACATTCACAATGAACATCTCGGAGGGCGCCCATGACGTGCCGATAATCTTCGCTGCACGGTTTTGCACAACCCATGCCACACCGCCCTGTGCATCCAGAAGATCAATTTGCCGGATGATGCGTACCTCTGCGTCCACATATGCAATGTATGCGGGCATCTTGGGCAGTGTTACGCGTACAGCAATTGTACGTGGCACATGATGTGGCGGATCCTGCACGACATCGTATGCTGTTTGCGGTACGAAGATTGATGCACCTGTCTGTATCATGACAATCGCCCATGATACGTTGATTGCTGGATCCATGGCAGTGTGATTTGTCGGAGCGAGACGTATTGCCCGCACCCGATCCACCATACTCACTGCGCGGCAAAAGTTGCGATCCGATCTGGCAAGATCCTTGCCGTAAAGACGCATCACAAACCCTTTGCCCTTGGCGGTGTTCCCATCAATGAAATGGGTCCACACACCGTCATTGCCCGCACTGTCAAACATAATGGACTGTGCAAACGTGTTGGTAATTCCTGTTGGGGCATAGCATGATTCTTCCGTTAAATTCACACATGATGCAGATGTGCGTGCATAGTCCTCCATCTTCCACATAGTGTTTTCTACTGTCCCAGAGCGACGTGCCTGCCATGCCGATTTCACAAGATCTTCGGGATCTGCGGCATGTACCGCAAATGCTGATAGAACTACAGTGAAAACCACACAACTTACAATCAATGCCATCATCTTTTTCATTTTTCCCTCCTTGTGTATAAGTGGTAGCACGTCACACCCCTTGTGTGACGTGCTGATAATTTATTTGCGTCGTACGATACCCCACCGTAAAAACGGCAAGCAAAGCACCGTACCAATATAACAAGCACCAAGTGCAACAAGTAGCATAATACCCAATTTAAGAATTGGATCAAACACTACAAGTTGCGGAATTGCCAGTGGTACATAGGTTGCGCCATTGACAGTAATGTCAATACGTGCCTGAACAAGTTCGTCCACCATCTCACCAGATCGCATGCACTGTGCAAAGCGCTCATGGTGCGCAAGAAGTTCGCGAAACTTCAAAAGGACGAACGTCGGGAGATCTGCAGCAGCAGAAATTGTAATATTCCCAATTGCTGCTGTTGAGATATCCATAGGGATATCTGCCATCATCATAACGAACATCGTCATCGATGTAGAAACGACGAATGGCATAGCCACAAAAAAACCTGCAATACCAATGTGCACATCAGCGCGCATACGTGTACGCCGTGCTTGCCACAGCAGCATGCCGCCAACAAGCAGCGCAACACCTATCGGCGCCCCGACATAATTGGCGATATAACCGTTGATAATGGAATTATCAACGATGATATAGAGTGCAAGTGGATCCACCATTGCAGCAAGTAATTCTTGTCCAGATTGCATGATAGCATCATACACTGCACGCATATCACTTGCGCGTGACGTTTTTCCCGTAACACTAATGATCATGGAGTTGTCACTCAGCGCAATGGTGTGCGCCATTTGTGGGTCGTGTGCAATCAGTTCCCATTCCTCTGCAAGCACTGCACGAAACGGGATGCCTGTCACTTCCGCAATCCTTTTTTGATTATGCGGCAGCAGACATGTTTCCAGCGAATCGCAGATTCCGCTGAAGTCCTTGACAAGAACTTCTTCCAGAAAATCCGTTGGTGATAGTACACCCCGCACCGCGGGGTCGTGACGCAATTGCCGTACATGTGCGGCAATGTCTGCCACAAACGATGGATCGGACAAATCATCACCACGGAATCCTATGAAGTCCTTATAGATTGCACCCCCCGGTTGTCCGGGCTGCTCCAGTGTCATGAGTGTTTTTCCCATTGACACGCGGCGCAGAAATGCTCCTGGGTTGCTATCAACATTCAGAAACCCGTTGAGATACAATGTCACTACTACGGTGACAATTGTGACGATCGTCATTCCGCTACAATGCGGCGCAAAACGCCACGTCGCATAACGCACAACGACCCTCTCCCACCATGCGGTTTCCAATGTTTTTGGCTGAACACCGATGCCGCCAATCACCATATGCCATGCGGCAATCATACGAACAGTAAACGGCATCACCACACCAACCATTGTGACAATCACAAGGATTGCCACTGTTGCCATAGACCGTGCGTGCACAATGTGCTGCAAAAACATGAACAGGAAAAAGTCCATGGAAGCAACAATGCACACGTAGCGAATTGACAACTTCAACGTTGCATCGCGTAGTACCATCCTCCATAGTGCACTACGCGATAAATCTGGATGCGCGTAGTGCAGCACGTTCCATCGTCGTAGAGAGCGCATTGCGAAGGAGTAATTGAGCATGATGATAGGAACATATGCTAAAACAGTATACGTTTCCTCATGCATGGAAAAGGGTAGGAGGATACCTGTAGTATCGCTTACCACCTTCCCAATTGTTGACATGCCAAAATACTGCAACGCAACATCGGCAAAGCCGATGAGGCTACGCATTACCCATAGGACAATGACATTATTGATCACAGCAACTGCCATTTGTCGCCATGACCCCAGAAAGGAGAGAATCACAAGTGCCGGCAAAACAGAGCCGCAAATCAATACGCTGAAGATAAATGAGAACGTCAAAATATTGATCAGCGTGCGCCACAATGACCAGCCGAAGAATTCAATCTCCACATACGCACTCATCTCTACTTTGTTTGGTGATAGTGGTACGTGTAGTGCGCGCAGCACTCTCTCCGTCCATCCGGTACCAAAGATCCAATGCTCTACGTGCGGAATCCGATTGACCCACTGCACAAGATCACCGAAATACATCTGATGCCATGTGAACGGCTGTCCATGTTCAAACTCCCAAACAGTTTGATAGAGTAGCAACTCTTTGATGTTGGGATCTTTTGGCATAATAGAGCCAAAGAGTGTGTAACGCCCGTCAGGCAGCTGCGCAATAAAGACATTGTTCAGAAATGTCTTACTTTGCACATACTGCACCCATGCTTCGGGACCTTGTTCCACCACAGCCTCCGGTGTGAGATAGTAATCTACCGGATCCGCAGAATAATCAGTCATCGTAGTGAGAGATGCATTATTGAATGCAATTCTCGCCTCAGAAAATGCCATTTCCACACGATGAATACACTCCATCGCATCCGTCAGCGCCTCCACCGACAACTCATGTAATGTGATGCGATAAAAGACATCATTGGAGTTAATGACATCGTGCGATGTTGATTTTTGAATCGCCTGGACCGTTGGATGGTTTTTGTCCAGGTATGGTTGAAACAGGATGGATCGAATCTCCGTCACGGAGATATTGCTCCACGTCGCAACTGCCGCAACAATCGCAACGCAGAAAAGTGTGACGACAGTGTGTCGTTCTAGAGCTTCTTTTTGCTTTGTGAACATCGTCAACCTCCCCTTGCCCTTTGCAATGTATTGAAATATATCCTCTTTACTTGTCAAAAAACAACACTATCTCACATGATGTGAATAGCCTGGCAGTGTAAACTATTTTTGCAGTTTTGTCAAAAAAATGTACTCCAAGATGATGCTACGGCACTCTATCCCTACGCACGCTGTGGTGGAATAAGCACACTCTTCCCACCGGGCATATAAGGGCGCAAGACCTCCGGAATAATGACACTGCCGTCAGACTGCTGAAAGTTTTCCAGAATCGCAATAAAGGGACGCGGCGATGGTAAAACGGTATTATTGAGCATATAAACATACTTCTTCTTGCCGTCTTTATCCTTATAACGCACATTGAGACGGCGCGATTGCCAATCCAAGAAGTTTGACGCACTGCCCGTCTCGCCCCAACGATTGAGTCCCGGCATCCACGCCTCCAAATCAAACTGTCGATACTTCCCCGTTCCCATATCGCCTGTGCAAATCGCCAGCTTGCGATACGGCAAGCCCAGCTCTGCATGAATACCCTCCGAAATCGCCACCATTTCTTGTTGCAGCATCTCACTTGCATCCACATCTGCCGGTGCAAGCACCACTTGTTCAATCTTCATAAACTCATGCACGCGGTACATTCCTTTCGTGTCCTTACCATAGCTACCGATTTCACTACGATAACATTGACTAAATCCACACAATTTTAGCGGCAACTGATCTACGTCCATAATTTCATTGGCATGGTATGCCAACAGCGACGGTTCCGCTGTACCTACCAAAAATTTCCGCTCCTTTGTGTCCGCACCATCAACCTCCTTACCGCGATTCGCTACTTGGTAAATCTCGTCTACCTGTGGGTCATACGACGCGCCCTTGAAGTACCCACTGCCAAAAAGTGCAAACTCCTTCACTAGTGTCGGCGGAATCATCGGCGTAAAGCCCTTGGCGATAATTTTATGAAACGCATAGAGCATCAACGCCATCATCAACGCAGCGCCATCACCTTTCACATAATATCCACGATAGCCAGCTACCTTTACTCCGCGATCAAAGTCAACAATATCCAGTGCCTTACCGATCGCAATGTGATCTTTTGGCGTGAAATCAAATTGTGGCTTCTCACCATTTTGATCAACTACAATATTGTCACGATCATCTTTGCCGCGCGGCACATCATCTGCTGGCACTGTTGGCACCAGCACCATCAATGCGTGAAATGCTGCATCTGCAGCACGCAATTGTGGCTGCAGAAGATCGATGCGTTCCTTAATTGTTTTGCCCTCAGCAATGAGAGTTGCACGCTCTTCCGTGGACGCACGCGCAATGCGATCATTTAAGGCATTTTTCTGCGCGTGCAGCTGCTCTACTTCACGTAAAAGTGCGAGACGCGCTTCATCACGCACTAGAAGTTCCGCAACAGAAAGTTTTATATTTTTCTCTTCTGCGGCTTTTTGTACAGCATCGGCATGATTGCGAATATATGTGATATCAAGCATATGGTTTCGTCGCTAGTAAATAATATGTCAAACATTACGTTTAGCTATGCACTCAGTGTACTGCATTTTCACAAAGATTCACACCCTACGCAGCTATTGGAGAACATCATGCTCCCCATCTCCAAAGTCATCAACGCGTAATTCACCTGTGACCGGATCTGTGTAGTACATTGTCACATCTGGCACACCAGCAGAAATCGTCACATCATAGTAGCCTTGTGGATATGTTTTACTTTTCTTTGTTCCTGTAAAGAGATAGTATCGCGTTTGCGCATCTTGAAAATATGACTTTGCCTCAACGTGCCCACTAAATGCTCCATCCACACGATACTCCCGAAAGAGATCGCGCATCTGTGCGGCAAAGGGCATTTTTCTTTTCGCAGCACCATCCGCACTCGTAATCGTTTTTGTATCAAAGGGATAGTGACAGAAAATAAAAACGCGCTTCTCTGTTGAGAGCTGCTCCCGTAACCATCGTATTGTGCCAGGTGGGAGATCGCCATCTTCATTTGGATCATCATCCGCTGCAGGATCATCTTCCGATGTCTCATCTACAGGGTAACCATGATTGACATCCTCCGAAATTTCCTCCACAGTTTTATCCTCATTGAGATCCAGTACAATAAAACGATAATCACCGTCATCCCATGCGTAGTTCAGTGCCGGCTGATCAACAATATCGCGAAACTGCTCCTTTGTCACAGCACGCAAGTCATGATTACCGATGGACCAATAAATGGGGAGCTGCGCCTTATCCAGTGCCGCTTTAACTAACGCCACCATTGTCATCGCAGCGACATTTTCCTCACCCGTGCCCTCAATCACATCACCCATGTGCATTAGGAAAGAAAATTGCTCTTTTTGTGCATGCGCTGTAAAGCGCCGCAAAACATCTGCGTCAACACTCTTGAGTTTGCGCGGAGCATCATTTCTCTGGTCCGAACGCTGTACACGCATTGCATGAATATGGGTATCTGTAATAATCCCAAAGCGCGTTACTTGATCAGTTCTCACCTTCTTGTGCCATGCAGGAAGCGTGGCAAGAATTTCCGCAGTAGCGCGCTCGGATTGTTTTTGTGCACGCACTGCTCGCCATGTTTGTACGGCGTAAAAACCATGTGCGCACATTCCGCAAAAAAGAATAATTATGGCACTTGCAATTGTCACGCTCTTTATGCGTTGCAGCGTTGTGCGTGATGAGAATGTTCTAGAGATATCGTTCATGATTGATTGTATTAAGAAGTTTTTTTATTTGGTGCAGGAGTGTATCGTCAAGCACAGAAAGTGCCATTGTTTGCGGGTTGATTTTTTGTAATTTCCGCACTGTTGCATTCACGCTTTTTTGTGAGACATTATCAGCACGGCTCACAATAATCCACTCAGGTTTTTCCGTAAGCTTCGGGTTAAATTTGTGCAACTCTTTACGAATCGCACGATAATCTGTAACGGGACGTGTACTGGATGCGTCTACAAAGTGAAATAGTACACGCGTACGCTCAATGTGACGCAAAAATTTATGCCCCAATCCCTTACCATCTGCCGCACCTTCAATGAGTCCTGGAATATCCGCTAAGATCAAACCATAATATACACCGAGGTGTGGCTCCAGTGTCGTGAAGTGATAGTCCCCCACCTTGGACTGCGCATTGGTGACGGCATTAAGGAAATTGGATTTTCCCACATTAGGGTATCCCACAAGACCAACATCGGCAATCATCTTCAGTTCCAATCGCAGGCGAATTACTTCACCAGGTTGCCCGGGTTTGGCGATTTTTGGCGACGTATTACGACTGGAGCGAAAATGATGATTACCAAAGCCACCGTTACCTCCACGCGCCACAACAACCTCCTGCCCCACAGAGACAATATCATAAACCTTGTCATTCGTCAGATCTGTGGCAACTGTACCCACAGGCACAGGCACTACAACATCCGCACCATCTTTGCCACTTCTGGTATTCTGCTCTCCATCCCCGCCATCGTGTGCCGCAACACTCTTTTTTTGCCGAAAAGGTCGCAGGGCACCAAGATCAGACACGCCACGTAAAATGACATTGCCGCCACGCCCGCCGTTACCGCCCGTTGGACCTTGATCAAACTTCGCCTTGGCAAAGCGCACAACACCATCGCCGCCCTTTCCTGCCCGTGCATCAATTGTAACATCATCGAGTATCATAACGTATACTACGTAATTCAGTTAGATTATAATGTGGTGTTTCTGTGCAGCCTCATGCATTCAGTAATGATGACTTATAGACATCCGGTTTATAAGGTTGTCCCCACACAATCATAAAGTTGCACGCTGATGATTTTTGCAATGCATATACATCATCTACAAATGCCATTTGATCATATCCCAAAAAAATAATATCTGGCGTATATGTGCAAATAATTGCCGTTTTATCTTGATCGAGATTGCCCATTACAACATCATGGGCTAATCCACATGCAAGAACATCTCTGATCCGATCGGCAATATCGCGTCGCGGCAATCGCCCCTTGACACGCGCAACGGTCTCATCGCGTGCAACGACGGCAATCAGCCAGTCTCCATGCTCACGCGCCTGCTCAAAAAAATGACAGTGTCCTGCATGTAGCCCATCAAATGTTCCAAATACCATCACTTTTTTCATAGATCTGCATTTCTACACTTACACATCCTCCTGTCGTGGCTTCATCAGTGGAAAGAGGGTCACCTCGCGCAACGGCTTGTCTTCCAAAAAGGCAAAGAGTCGCTCCCCCACACCGAACCCGCATGTTGGTGGCATGCCGTACTCCAGTGCTTCCACGAAATCCCAATCTGCCATCATCGCCTCCTCATCACCCGCTTCAAGTAGCGCCTGCTGCTGCTCAAACCGCGCACGTTGATCAAGTGGATCATTGAGCTCGCTGTAACCGTTCCCTACTTCCGCCCCACCTAAAATGATCTGAAATTTTTCCGCTTTTTCGGGATTGTCCGCCATCCGCTTGGCAAGCGGTGCCATCAGCACTGGATGCCCCACTAAAAATGCCGGGCCAGCGATATTTTTACGACAATACTTCCATAACGCATCTGTCATGCGCTCGCGACTGTCACCGTCAAACGCCACATGTCGTTCATCCAATGCCGCGCGCAGCACTTTCTCCGGCGCCGTCACCACATTCACACCAGTCTGATCTTCAATCTCCGTCACATAGTCAATTTCACGCCACTCATCGGCAAGGTCAAAAGTTAGCCCGCGCGCCGTAAAGCGTGTGGTATTATAAACTTCCTGTGCGATCTGACGATACAGCTCCTGCGCCAACCGCATGCCGTCGCGATAGTCCGCATACGCCCAATAGAATTCCATATTAGTAAACTCCTGCAGGTGATTAGGGCTTGATCCCTCATTGCGAAATGCGCGACCGATCTCAAATACCTTTTCAAACCCCGCCACCATGAGTCGCTTCTGCCATAATTCGCCAATACTGATACGCAAATATACATCTAGATCAAAATCATTGTGATGCGTAGCAAATGGACGCGCCTCCGCACCACCGGTCGTAACTTCTAACGTCGGCGTCTCTACCTCCAAAAACCCGCGCGCCGTCATAAACGTGCGTACCACCTGCCAAAACTTCGCCCGTCGTACAAAAAGTGCACGCACTGCGGGATTGAGTGCCATATCTACATACCGCAAACGGTAGCGTGCCTCCTCGTCTTTCAATCCGAAATGCTCTGTAGGCATTGCACGTAGCGCCTTAGCAAGCAGTTTCCACTCATGCGTCATGATAGTTTGCTGCCCCGCCTTAGTCACAAACAGCACACCGCTGATCTGTACAAAATCTCCAACGTCAATCAATTTTACAAACGTCTTATACGTGTCGGGTATATCCTTTTTTGACAGCGCAACCTGGATGCGCCCACTAGCATCTTCTACGTCGGCAAACGACAAATTCCCATGTGTACGCTTGGAACGGATGCGCCCGCACAGTGTCACTGGTACTGCGTCTTTTTCCAAAGCGTCAAAATCCGCAAGCGCCGCGGCAATCGCCATCCCCTTCTCACTTGCCGACGGATACGGGGCAATATCATGCGCCCGCAATGCCTGCAACTTCTCCCGTCGCTCCGCATATTCCGACAGCGGCTGCACAGTTTCATGTGTCATAAAAGATGATGAAATCATTGTCACTCTCCTCACTGTACCGCAAAAAAGAGAAAATGGCAATAAAAAAAACGGACCTGCATAATAACACGTCCGTCGTAGAGGTTCATAGATTCACAATTCACCCTTGTTTCTTTGCATCACTCACCATTTTTTGGAAGATGAGCATAGACTTGTGCGAGTCATAAGTCTCATATCTTTGTTAAAAAACGGTTTTTCACAGCATCAAAGAATATCTATTTTGTCAATAGTGGACAAAAAATGTTTAGTATGCTATACTGCGGGAAGTCAAACCAGAGCTGTTACGAGACCATTCGTCGAAGTTTTCACGCAGATTCTTGGATTTGAAATGTTAAAAAACTAATTTTGCCACAACGATGAACAAAGGCAAAATCGTTCGTCTCAATGATCGAGGCTTTGGCTTCATCTCGCAGGGCGAAGGTGAGAAGGATATTTTCTTCCACGCTTCTGCATTGCAAGGTGTTGATTTCAATGATCTTCAAGAAGGCGACGACGTGACATATGAGGTAACGGAAGGTCCAAAAGGCCTGAGCGCTACAGATGTTGCGCGCGCGTAATGACGCAACGTGTACACTGCAAACGCTTTGTTTGCCCCGTACAGCAAAAACAACCCGTGATGGGTTGTTTTTTGTGTTGCTATAGTGCAAGGTGAGAGATGTGGTATTAGCGCTCTTTCTTTTCCGTGTCACCCATAATCTCCTGCGCAATATTATTGGGGACTTGTGCATAATGACTAAATTCCATGGAATAGTTTGCGCGTCCCTGTGACATAGATCGCAGTTGTGTTGCATAGCCAAACATGGATGCCAGTGGTACCTCTGCGCTAATTTCCTTCAACGCGCTCATACCTTCACCACGATCGTTCATTTCTTTAATGACTCCACGCTTAGCATTCACATCTCCAACAACATCGCCCATGAAGTTTTCCGGCGTCAAGATCTGCACTGCCATAATCGGCTCCAAGAGAATCGGCTGTGCATTGCGTACAGCAGCTTTAAATGCCATCGATCCAGCAATTTTAAACGCCGCCTCCGAAGAGTCAACATCATGATAACTGCCGTCATACACAGTAACAGTAACATCTACCATCGGATACCCCGCAATCACGCCATTGTCCATTGCCTCTTTGATGCCCTGCTGAATTGGCTTGATATATTCCTGTGGAATCACACCCCCCTTAATCTCATCCACAAATGCAAACCCCGTGCCGGCCTCTTGGGGCGTAACACGCACCCAGCAGTGCCCGTACTGACCACGTCCACCAGATTGCTTGATAAACTTCCCTTCACCCGTCGCCTCCTGTGTAATCGTCTCGCGATAGGACACCTGCGGTTGCCCGATATTTGCCTCTACCTTAAACTCGCGACGCATCCGATCAACGATAATATCCAAATGTAGCTCTCCCATACCAGCAATAATGGTTTGCCCGGTTTCTTCATCGGTATTGACGCGAAATGTCGGATCTTCTTCGGATAGCTTTCCAAGTGCAATTGCCATTCTTTCTTGATCTGCCTTGGTTTTCGGTTCAACGGCAATTTTGATTACGGGTTCTGGAAACTCAATGGACTCCAATACAATTTGATTAGCAGGATCGCAGAGTGTATCACCTGTTTTGGTGTTCTTCAGACCAACAATGGCACCAATCTCCCCTGCATGTAACTCCTCCACCTCTTCACGATTATTCGAGTGCATGCGTAAAATTCGCCCGATGCGCTCTTTTTTCTCACTTGTTGGATTGTACACGTAAGACCCTGATTTCAGCGAACCAGAATAGATACGGAAAAACACTAGCTGCCCCACAAAAGGATCTGTCGCCACCTTAAACGCAAGGGCAGCAAAAGGCTCCTCATCGGACACAGTGCGTTCCAATTGCTTGTCAGGATCCTTAGGGTCTGTTCCAATAATTGCTGGAATTTCATCTGGTGCAGGTAAGTAATCCACAACAGCATCGAGAACGAGTTGCACACCCTTATTTTGTAGTGCTGTACCAGTAAAAACAGGAATCAATGTGGTGTTAATGACACCCTTACGAATCGCCGCTTTTAGTTCCTCCTCTGTCACGTCCTCACCGCCAAGATATTTTTCCATTACAACATCATCTTGCTCTGCAGCTTTTTCTACAAGTTTTTCCCGTAACGCAAGTGCTTTTTCCTTCAATTCCTCTGGACACTCCTCCGTGACGACCTGCTCACCCATCTGTCCCGCAAAAGTGACCTTCTTCATCGTTACAAGATCGATAACACCTTCAAATGCACTGCATTCACCAACTGGCATTTGCGCTGCAACGGCGTGCGGCGTCAAGCGTTCATGGATCGATGCAAGTGCACGTTCAAAATCCGCCCCCTCTTTATCAATCTTATTAATAAAGCATACGCGTGGCACTTTATACTTATCTGCCTGGCGCCAGACAGTTTCCGATTGTGGCTCCACACCCTCTTTCCCGTCAAACACCACCACGCCACCATCCAGTACGCGCATAGATCGTTCCACCTCTACCGTAAAGTCCACGTGACCTGGTGTATCAATGATATTGACCTGATACTCTCTCCAAAACGTCGTTGTTGCTGCTGATGTAATTGTAATGCCACGCTCACGTTCCTGCTCCATCCAATCCATCACAGCGGCACCCTCATGCGTCTCGCCCATTTTATGTGAAATGCCTGTGTAAAAGAGAATACGTTCGGTTGTCGTTGTTTTTCCTGCATCAATATGCGCGATAATACCAATGTTGCGCAAATGGTGGAGTGGGGTTTTTCTGCTCATAAGAGTGTACTTGTTGATTAGTTTATGTGAACAAATAATAGTTTATACTTTGCATTGTACCGCTAGTCGCGATCTGATGGTGTGATATGTCGTGCATCTGGCTGCGCGGCTGTTTTTGAGTCTGTCGTACGTGTAGGAGATGCTGTTTCCGCTTGCGTGTTACGATTCATCCATATGATATTTGCAATGAACACGGCAAGGAAAATAGCAGACGTGAGGTACGGCACATCAAAGGCAAATGGTATGAGCACAATCATGACAAGTGTTGGTACGAAGTAAAAGTTCAGCACACTGAGATATGCTGTGCGATACGGAATCTCAACATGCATAATTCGTGCTACAATAAGAAGAATTGCCGCCCACCACAATGCCATGATTGATCGCCCAATCATCAGTGCCGGCCACAGAATAATCATAGCAACAACCGAAATGGCTACTACCGTAGCAACAAAGTAGCGATCAATACCTTCAAGGAGCTTCTCTTTGGAAATACCGAAGTTTGGTAGTCCCTGATATGCAATACTCTCAATCTTGTCATCCATCTTCACATACATCTTATCAGAAAAAAATGCTACACCTTCTGTATAGGTGTCCAATGTTGTAATGTCGTAGGTATCACCATGCGTATCTACAATGATCACTGCAGAATCACCCGTATCGTCTTCATGAAAATCCTGCAGTGATGGATCGGGGATGTTCTGTATGCGTAACGCACCGTCTTCCACAGCAATACGTGCGTGATCTGGTATGACAGACTGTGTAATATTGCGAAGTTCACCTTTAATGCCAAGTATTGCCACGAGCATGCTCACAGAAAGCGCCCCTGCAAAAATAAGGTTGATGCTAATCCAAAAAATAATCGTTGTACGAAGATCCTTATGAAGATCAGCGAGAAAGCGTGCTAGGAAATCAACCTTCCACACTTCAGTACATCGGCGCCATACGTTGTTCATATGTTGTGTTATTTTGTCATTTTTTACCACATCTCTCCATAAAACAGGTGAGCCATGATATGTCTTTACGCAAAGTGCGCAAATGCCTTATTTGCCTCTGCCATACGATGTGTTTCTTCACGCTTTTTCATTGCCGCACCTTCCTTCTCTGCAGCAGCCATCAACTCTGCCGCTAATTTTTCTGCCGCACTTTTCCCTTTCGCTTTACGACAAGCTTCTGCAATCCATCGCATCGCCAATGCCTGGCGACGGTCACCCATGATCGGCACCGGTACTTGATAATTTGCACCGCCCACGCGGCGTGATTTGAGCGCTACAAGCGGAGAGACATTTTTAATCGCCTGTTCAAAGACGTTCAATCCGCCTTTATTGGTTTTTTGATGGATGATATCAAACGCATCATACACAATGCGTTGCGCAGTAGATCGCTTGCCATCCACTGTTAATTGACCAACAAAGCGTCCGACAAGAATATTGTCGTACACCGGATCTGGTCGCCATGATTTCTTATATACACGTTTACGTCTTGGCATAGTCTGTGAAAAATAGAAAAAGAAATTACAAAAATATACTACATTACTTCGGTCGCTTTGCGCCGTATTTTGATCGTCCGCGCCTGCGATCGGCTACGCCGGCACTGTCAAGAACGCCGCGCACCACGTGATACCGTACACCTGGCAAATCCTTCACACGCCCACCGCGAATCATCACAATGGAGTGCTCTTGCAGATTGTGCCCGATACCCGGGATATACGCTGTGACTTCCATGCCGTTTGTGAGGCGCACACGTGCAATTTTACGCAATGCGGAATTTGGTTTTTTTGGTGTTGTCGTGGACACCTTCAGACACACACCACGTTTAAACGGACCCTGCGATTTAACAGGTTTGTTCTTGAGTGTATTAAAGACTGTCGTCATTGCCGGTGCTGTATTCTTGCGTATTTGCTTTTTCCGCGCACGACGCTTCAGTTGATTGATTGTAGGCACACTGAAAAGTGTTAAATGGATTAGATAAAGTTCCTCATGCAACTCTTTTGCCTATTATGTAAACCCATGCATCATAGACAAAAAACGCTATTGCAAGATAGCTATGTATATGATATAAGAGAGTGTTGGAAATGTCAACAGTTTCATTGGGAAACCAGCATTTAATACCGTAGTACCTTAACAAAGAAGAGGAGGTGGAAGATGAGTGCAGAAGAGAAGCGTATGTGGGGTATATGGGGTATAATCATACTCTGTGCTGTCGTATGGGTCATTATTACGGCAGTGCGGGAACACCACTCTCCCACACATGCACCAAGTACAATTACACGATCATATCACAAAATTACCAAAAGCAAAAAGGTTTTAGGTCCTATCGTATTGAAATACGACACGGCCGGACAGCCAAAAGAACAACGCGATGCGATCATCCGGCTCCTCTGGAAAACCGAAAGGTTTCTCAAAGAGCAAGGTTGGAGTGAGGCGCCCCGTCTTCCTGATCGGGCATCAGGGACATACATTGAATTCCGTACATGTCCCTGCTATGGCAACAAAGCATGCATATTCATACGAAATCAGAAGGAGATGTACTCTGCATATATCTTAAAAGAGAACTTGGAATTCACGCTGCCATTACTCCTACCCAAAGAATAAAGGAGGGATAACGGATGTACTTCCCGTCACCGCAAACGCTGTGACGGGATTTTTGTACTAACGAGATATTACGTTACTGATAGGTCTATTTTTTGTTTTCACGCTGCTGTGCCATTTCCGCAAATCCCTTAACGGCCTCCAATACTTCTACAGGCACCATCCAGATTGTCGTATTGGACTGATCAGAAGAGAGGTCATTGATGGTTTGTAGTGTACGCAAGTGCAATGCGCCCGGCGTACGTGCAAGTGTTTCTGCTGCAGCCGCAAGATTCTCTGCCGCCATCCGATCACCTTCCGCTTTGATGATGACAGCACGTCTTTCGCGCTCCGCCTCAGCTTCCTTGGAAATCGTACGCTTCAGGTCTTCTGGAATGACAATGTCCTTCAGTTCCAAAGCACTCACATTAATACCCCACGCATCGGTTTTTGCATCAAGCTCTTCCTTGATCGCATCAGCAATCTGTGCACGATTCTGCAAGAGCTCATCAAGCGATCGATCGCCTAAAGAATTGCGCATCGTCGTTTGTGCCAATTGTGACATGGCATCAGCAAAATCCATTACCTCAAGTACAGCTTTTGTGACATCGTTCACGTTAAAGTAGACCACAGCATTCACACGAACGGGGATATTATCACGCGTAATCGCCTCTTGATATGGCACATCTACCGCACGAGTACGAATATCCACAGTTCTAATTTTTTGAAAAATAGCAACATAGAACTTCCACCCAGGCTCCTTGACATCTGTAAACTTGCCCATTGTAAATAACACACCGCGCTCATACTGATCAATTTGCTTAATACGCACAAAAAGTACAGCAAGTACCGCAACAGCTTTCCCAAGAAATACTATCATACATTTTCTACATTAACGTATTAGAGGTTTTCCTAGACATTATACCACACGTTTCTTTTGCACAATAGACTGTGCCGCATGTGTTGCCCATGCAATTGCCTGCTCAATATCCTCCAGTGTCGGCTTGTGTACCACTGTATGCGCCTGCATGACACGTCGAATCGTTTTAGGAATATCCAGATACGCACAGGCACCAGCAAGAAACTGCGCCACCATGTAGTCATTTGCCGCATTCATCACTGCTGGCATCGTTCCTCCATGCTTCATAGCGTCAAAGGCATAGCCGAGGCATGGGAACCGCTTCAGATCCGGTGTGGCAAATGTGTAGGGACGGTCAAAGAGGTGTGGCTTCACAGCGCGCTCCCACCGCTCGGGATAACTTAGTGCATATTGAATCGGTAGGCGCATATCGGGCTCGGAAATTTGCGCTATAATACTCCCATCAGTATATTCAATCATGGAGTGGATGAGGCTTTCTGGATGAATCACGACACGAAGATGATCTGGCGCAATGTCATAGAGCCACTTCGCCTCGATTACCTCAAAACCCTTATTCATGAGCGTGGCGCTGTCAATAGTGATTTTCTGCCCCATATTCCACGTCTTATGCCCCAGCGCATCAGCAACCGTCACATACTTCAATTCCTCCTTTGTTCTGTCACGCAATGCCCCACCAGAACATGTGATGATGAGCGATTGTATAGTTTTGGGATTCTCACCATTCAAGCACTGTAAGAGCGCACTGTGCTCCGAGTCAATCGGCATGATCTGCACGCCATGTTTGCGCGCCTCACGCATCACAATCTCCCCTGCCGCCACCAGTGTTTCCTTATTGGCCAGTGCAATGTTTTTGCCCGTGCGAATGGCATCAATCGTTGCACGGATAATCGTCAGTCCCACTGTCGCTGAAAGAAACGTATCATACCCCTTCATGACGGCAATATCTTGGAGCATCTTCGGACCGGTGAGGATTTTTGTCCCGGTTTTTGCAACGCGCTGTGCAAGTTCCTCCGCCTTAGCAGAATCCGCTACTCCCACAACCTTTGGACGAAACTCCTTGATCTGTTTTTCCAAAAGGTCGATGTTGCTGTTTGCCGACAGCGCAAAGACACGCAGCTTCCGCGGATACTTTCGCACCACATCCAGCGTCTGTGTCCCCACTGACCCTGTACTTCCCATGAGTGCAATTTTTTTCGCCATAGTACTACAATAAAATATCTACACGATACCCCGTCACCACGCATGTGCACATCTGCCAAATCTGCAGGCTTCGAGATCTCAAAACAACACTACACCGCAATACAAATACTGTCCACACACTCTTATGCAATATATTTTTTCAACGTATAAATCCAATTTGCATCGTTATCATCACCACCCCCCTCGCGTAGTGTTTGTTCTTTTTGTCCCAAAAGCCATTCCAGATATCCGCAATCCGTCCGCGCCACATCCGCTACCATCTCACCGTTATATTTGCCAAAACTGAACCGCTTCACCATCACTGGCTTCTCAGAGATATCCATCATCTTTGTCAGTACCTCCTCATGCGACAACGTGTTACGCATTTTAGTATACTGCCGTTCAAAAAGCGCAATGAGAACACGCACATCACCCAACGCATCATGCGCTGCGGCATTGTCCACCTCCATCTTCAAGTAATAGCGCAAGAATTGTAACCGATACGCTGGAATCACACCCCTCACGTCCAACTCCTGCGCAATTTTGATCGTGTCAATAAAGCGCCCCACTGAAAGACCCTCACGTGTCAGCATACCAATATCAAATGGTGCATTGTGCGCTACAAAAATCACATCATTGCGAGATAAAATTTCCTGCAACTCTGTATAAAACGCCGAATCGCGAAATGCCTCCTTGTCCGCAAGCATGCGATCTGTGATGTGTGTCACTTCCATGGATCGCACCGTCATTGCGCGCCCAGGATTGAACATCTGCTCACGCTCATGCCCATTGAAACTATACGCCACCTGCACTAGCCGATCATCCTCCTCCAATCCCGTCGCCTCCGTATCCAAGAATAAAAGATTACTCTTATACTCCGCCATTGTCGTGTATATCATTAGCGCATTATACCTCCTCTGTACTGTACACCATTTTCCTCATCAAGACCATAGAAAACCAATTAACGCTTGCAAAATGGGTATTCTATGCTAGGGTGTCACTGACACTTTGGGGTGTTTACACTGTACCTTTCAACTTGGAGGACCTTATGAAGTGGTATCACGCCATTCTTGTTATTTTGTTGTGCAGTACCAGCGTTGTACAGGCTCATGCCCAAGAAAAACAAAAAAGCACTACCATCACTGTGCTATCGGGCACTCTAGATGCGCAGAGCATGACTCACCACATCAACAACCTACTCCAACGCATTGATTCAACCATCGTCATCAATAGCGGTGGTGGAATTGTGGACGATGCTGTAGGATTTTACATGCTTTCAAAAACCATGAAAAATCCTCCCGCAATAAATACGATTGGCACAAGTATTGTTGGCTCTGCCGCCGTTGTGGTATTTTGTGCGGGGAACGAACGCGCACTAACAGAAAATGCGCATATTTTTCTCCATCCTATCACAACTGAAGTTAATCGCGTCTCACCAAATACGCTGAAGAAAATTAATACCGCTATGACCCAAGGCTACGCCACCATTATCTCCCATTGCACAAATGGGAAAAAGACGCCGGAGGAGATAGAACAATTGATGGATCAAACGGTATTTCTTTCTGCGGAAGAAGCCTTGGCAATAGGCATTGCCACGGAAATCAAGAAATTAAAATAATATCCACACCCCAAAGTGTTACGAGATGAGGAGTATATGGAAGTAGTTTGATTTTTTATAGCTCTTCCGATCTGCATCATCCTCAGTCTGTTTATTTTTGTGGCTATACCAGAAATATGAGATGTCATTTCCGCATCTTACAGGCACAATAAGACAGGTTTTGAGGATACGCCTACCTATCGTCTATGGCGATAGATAAGCAGATCGTAAAAAAGAGCAATGGTGCCGCACTGCATGAGTGAGGCACCTTTTTCTTTACCAAGATTTTCTAATAAAAAGTTTTGGTCTATTGCACTGACTAGCTATTCTCCCTATTATTTCACCTCGATCCCTTTTGGCAATACACTTTTCTTTACTAAAGGTAAAGAATCTTGTATTGACAGTATGGCCTGTTATTAGTTGCAGCAATAAAACAATCGATAAGACCATGAGAATCAATTTGAGGAATTTCATGACACGATCCATAATAGTATGAAAAGATATTTAGTAGAGGCTTCTCTTCTTGTAAAAGTAGGCCTATACATTTACACTACCACGCTCACCAATTTTCCTTTCACATAAATCACCTTCTTTGGCGTCTTGCATTCCACGTATTTTTGCACTTTTTCACTTGCAAGTGCGACGACCTCTACATCGGCGTCTGTGCTATCGGCAGGAATGGTAATTTGATCGCGTACTTTGCCATTGACTTGGACGGCAATGGTAATGCTGTCGTCAATAAGCAGAGCTGGATCATATGTCGGCCACGACGTGTGCACAAGCAATGTCGCATTGCCCATCTGTGCCCACAATTCTTGCGTCACATGCGGGCAAAACGGCGAAAGAATTTTCAACAGATCACCAAAATCCTGCTCGGACATTGTTTTGTTTTTCTCCATAACATTCATGAGCGTCATCATCTGCGCAATCGCCGTATTGTATTTCATGGCATCGATATCCTCACCGACCTTCTTAATCGTCCTGTGCAATTCTCTGGCGATATGCACGCTACTCTCCTGAGCAAACCCCTCTGCAATCCTGTTTTGTCCAAATTTCCATAGCCGCTCAATAAACTTGCGTGGCCCCGTCATACTCTCCGTACTCCACGCCACCGTCGCGTCAAAAGGTCCCATAAACATCTCATACAACCGAAATGTGTCTGATCCAAAGCGCGCAATCACTGTATCAGGATTGATCACATTACCCCATCGCTTGGACATCTTGCGTCCATCCTCCGCCATAATGAGACCCACCGTTTGTAATTTTTTATATGGCTCGTCAGAGGAAACTGCACCAATGTCATATAAAAACTTGTGCCAAAAGCGTGCGTAGATCAGGTGTCGTGTCGCATGCTCTGCACCACCGACATAGAAATCTACCGGTGACCAGTACTTCTCTTTTTTCTTGTCCACAATTTCTGTGTCATTTTTTGGGTCAATATATCGCAGGTGATACCAGCTTGATCCTGCCCACTGTGGCATCGTGTTGGTTTCACGCCGCGCCTCACCACAGCATATCGGGCACGCCGTATTCACCCAATCTTCAATCGCCGCCAGAGGCGACTCGCCCGTTCCCGTAGGTTCATAACTTTCTACGTCGGGTAGCGTCAATGGTAATTCCTCCTCCGGTACGGGCACCCATCCGCACGTTACACATTCAATAAGGGGAATCGGCTCACCCCAATAGCGCTGTCGGCTAAATACCCAGTCGCGCAGTTTATAGCTCACTGTCATTGTGCCGCCAACGCTTTCTGTGATCGCCCTTTTTGCCTTCTCATTGTCCATGCCGTCAAATGCGCCAGAGTTAATCAGTGTGCCGGAACCAACATATGGGATGACGTGATTCGTACGACTAGCGATAACTTCCACAAGGTCAATGTTGTATTTTTTTGCAAACGTAAAGTCGCGCTCATCGTGCGCCGGCACCGCCATGATGGCGCCCGTACCATAGTCAGCAAGCACATAGTCGGCGATGTAGATGGGAATTTCTGCGCCACTTGCCGGATTAACTGCCCTGACACCCTTTAATTGTACGCCTGTTTTTTCCCTCCCTTCCGCTGTGCGCTCAATCTCCGTCTTTTTCTGCGCTTCTTTTTGATACCGCTCCACGTCCGCAATATTTGCAATGGCGTTTTTGATTTTCTCAACAAGCGGGTGTTCCGGTGCAAGAACCATATATGTCGCGCCAAAAAGCGTGTCAGGACGCGTGGTGAATACGGTAATCGTTGCGTCATGCAATTCTTCACTTTCTTCACCCCGAGCTTGTTTCAAAACCTCTTTATTGTTCGCGTGAGATTCCGACACGAGTTCGGAATCACATACCACGCGAAATGTAATTTCCGCACCCTCGCTGCGTCCGATCCAATTGCGTTGCGACTGCTTGATGCTCTCCTGCCACTCTAGCTTATCCAAATCCGCAAGCAAACGATCCGCATAGTCGGTAATCTTAATCACCCACTGCGGTAATTTCTTCTTCTCAATCGGCGTATTACAGCGCTCGCACGCGCCATCTTCCAAATCCTCATTGGCAAGCCCCGTTTTGCACGACGGACACCAATTGATTGGCTCATCGGAGCGAAACACTAAGCCCTTTTTAAACATCTGTACAAAAGCCCACTGCGTCCACTTATAGTATGCCGGATCCGTTGTGGAAAACTCGCGCTCCCAATCGTAGTTGAGAGAAATTTTTTCTAATTGCTTTTTGAATGTGGCAATGTTATTTTCTACTGCGACACGCGGATGCACATGATTTTTGAGTGCATACTGCTCCGCTGGAAGTCCAAACGCATCCCATCCCATCGGATGCAACACATTATAGCCTTGCATTTTTTTCATCCGCGACATAACATCTGTAGCAATGTAGCCTTTGGGATGTCCCACATGTAATCCCACCCCCGACGGATATGGAAACATGTCCAAAATATAAAATTTCTTCTTGTCTGGATCCTCCGTTGTTTTATATGCGTTAGCGACAGTCCACTTTTTTCGCCACTTTTCTTCAATGCTTTGATGATCGTAGCGTTCCATAAAAAATATCTATACGTAAAACCTATCCGTATCGTAGCGCAGATAGGGAGAAAAAACAACAGGCCAAAAGAAAAAACCCACTTATATTTTTTCTGTACGGATGTACATCATTAAAATATAAGTGGGAGGAAAGAGTGGGAGATTTTTCATAATATGGTAACCTCCTTTAACCATTGAAGAAATTGCCTCTGCTGTGGCGCAACCACGTGTCGCGCCATTCTTCTTTTCTTGTGGCGAGCCTCTTTAGGAAGATCTGACTTAAACCACACGCGCCAGATCATCCAAAAAAGTGCCACAGTGAGAACTCCCATGACGGAAACGATTTCTGCATCCGTCATGCCCCGCTGGGAAAATACTGGAAACCAATCATAGTGACTGGCCCCCAATGCTAGTCCCAGAAGAGTGAGTACGGCAATATAAATTGCAGCTATATAGACCATGTCACCCTCCTCGGATCCCTGTCGGATCCCTGTTTTTATGTATTTAGAGAGTTTTTAAAGGAACAAACCCCCTTGTTGTATATGGTAGTATCTTTTTACTTCCTCATCCACCCAAAGAGACTAAAGCGTTCTTGCTGTTGGACGAGAAAATCTTCAAGTTCGTCTGCAACATGTGCAACGTCATCTGCACGGGCTGCAAGATCATCGTGTTGTGCTATGTCGCCGATCGTAGCGATAAGCGCATGCACTTCTTGAACGTTCTGTCTTTGTTGTAGCACACTTTCTGCAATTTGTCCAGAGGCTACTTTATCCACACCCACAAAAAAGACTTTCCATGCCGGGCGTGAGGTCATGCGCTCTTGCAAAGTGCGCGCCATCTCTTGTAACGCGACAATTTCCCCCAAGCGCGCCTCTGCATCCACCACTGTGCGCGCATCATGCTCTTCCTGTTCCTTGCGACGCCGCTCTTCTTCTTGGCGCGCCTGCTCCTCTTGTGCTTTTTGCTCCGCCGCCTTCTGTCGCTCCGTCTTTGCCGCCGCAATCGCCTCCTCCTTCTTGCGCTGCTCTTCCTCCAGGCGCGCTTGTGCCTCAGCGATTTCCGCCCTTGTCATTGTGGCATGCTCCATTGTCTGATCAGCAAGCTTGCACGCATCCGAAAAATCACCGTGCTTATTACCGGACATTGTATTACCAGTCATCGTCAGCGAATTATCCCAGTAGCCCGCATGCGACTTGCCACCGCTTGGTTTTTTGCAGTTGATGGCATAGTGACTGTTGCCGGTAATGGTGTTTTTGGTGATACGTACATCACCTTCCTTTTTTGCCTCCGGATAGAATTGCGTAGCAATACCACTTGATTTGTTCTTTTTGATGGTATTGCCACTAATGGTCAGGTTGGATCGCCCCAGAATGACTTCAATACCACTCTCACCATTGCCGACAATTGTGCAACCCGTAATACTGCCATCGGTATTGGCACGCAGATCAATACCCTCCTCTGCGTTATCTTCCACCCTGCAGTTTTTAATGGCGACTTTAGTGCCGAATTGCATATACATCCCCTTGCCGCCATCGCGCACCGTAACATCGTCAAGCGTAACTTTGCCACCACCCGCTGCACGTATGCCAATTTTTGCACCGACAATCACCGTGTCCGTAATGGTAACAGTAGCACCCTCCACCGCCGTAACACCGCGTGCAGCCTTGACGGTAACGTTGCGAAGCTGTGCACCGCTTTTCATTGTAACATCACCAATAATCGTCACTTTCTTCTTGTCATCCCCACGCACCGTCACATCTTTATCAATTGTGATGGCGTCATGGTACACCCCTTCACGCACACGAATATCCGTACACTCTTTTTCCAGTGCTTTTGCGATACTTTTATACTCCGCATCGCCATCTTTTGCAACGGTGCATGTATTCTTGGCAGTCACAAAAACAGGACTCAACAAGCCCATTGTCAGTACCACAGCACACACACCACATACAACCTTATGGAACATCATATACGCCAAGTGTACCACAAAAAGCGCGAACGAGAAAACCCGTGTACAGTTAACACTATCCGGTAACACTTGGTATGCTAAAAGGTAACACTGTTAACTAAAACACTATGCCTGGACCAAAGCCAAGTTATCAAAAAGAAAAGCGTATTCTCTGGTATCAGTCAGTGGATAGGTATCATAAGTCAGTGAAAGAGACATGCCAGATATTTAATATATCAAGAAAAACCTATTATCTTTGGAGGAAAAGAGATTTTGGTCTAACTGGTAACACTACTTACTCTTGTATACGGAGAAATACAAAGTTGACATGGGAAGTTCGAAATTTTATTGAGAAAGAAAAAAGAAAACAAACTATGGACCTTTGAAGATGAAAATGCTTGTTTTGAGAGAATTGGGTATAGATATCTCCACTACCATTATCTATCGCTACTACAAGAGAAGAATGCTTATCAGGAAGCCACAGAGAAAGCTACCATGGTACGCACCACTCAAAGAAAGATTGGTGATAGATAAGCCGAGGATAGGCGTACAAATGGATGTAAAGTATGTCTATGGAGGATTAGGAAAAAGACTACCAGTTTAGTGTCTTTGATCCCTATACGGAAAAGTATCATTTTACTGTATTTTCTACAAAAGAAAGTACGAATGCTATTACAGCTTTTCGACATGCTGAAAGATATTTTAAGTTTAAAATCCTATCTGTACAGACTGATAATGGAAGTGAATTTCGAGGAGAATTCCACAGATGGCTTACCAAAATTGATATTCCTCACTACTTTATTCCTAAAAAGTCTCCATGGTGGAATGGGAAAGTAGAAAGAGTACATCGTACTATGGATGAAGAGTACTACCAGAATATGGGCAATATTTGGAAGGATCCGTACAAATGGTTGGAATACTACAATTTTGAAAGGATTCATTTATCATTACATGGAAAGACTCCTCATGAGAAGTATCTAGAGAGTGTTACCATTGACTGTTAACTGTACAACCCGTCACGCGCTCCGTGTCACATACACTCCACATATTAGTTCGTGTCGTCATTTTGCAAGACTGCCTTCACCATCAAGCGACGTGCATCGGAACCGAGCGGCCAACATGTTGTCAGCGTTAACTCCTTGGAATACCCTTGCTCAAAGATGCGGGGATCATCCGGTGCCGTCTCCACATTGGTCTGCACAAGATAGCTATAGATAATCTCTTTGCGATTGTGAAGGAGGAAGCGTACGGTGATCACATCACCCTCCTGCACTTCATTCAATCGCTTAAACACATAGTTGTATTTACCTTTGGACCACGAGTAGTTACTGCTGTGTCCAGCAATGTAGGCGTTGCCGCGCTGTCCGGGCAGCGGTGTGCCAGGATAGTGGATCACGCCAAAATTCAGATCGCTTTCCAGTGTTTTCTCATCATCGCTCTTGGCAAGCACCACTGGCACCTTCACATCAATTTTGGCAATCTCAATCGTCACGGCAATACGCGCGTCACCCGGCACCGTAGGGTCATAGCCATTAGCAACTTCGCGCCCGTCATTATAGCCGTCACCATCCGTGTCAGGATTATTGGGATCCGTGCCAAACAAGTATTCCTCATGCGCGCTTAAACCGTCGCCATCCACATCCTCATCCGTGTCTGCAATGATATTGCCGGCGGCATCTTTTTCGTATTTATCGGGAATGCCGTTTTTATTCTCATCCAAAATGCCATCGCCTGCGGGATTGTATCCATTAGCAACTTCGCGCCCGTCATTATAGCCGTCACCATCCGTGTCAGGATTATTGGGATCCGTATTGTGAATGTATTCCTCTTTCAGCGTCAACCCGTCATTGTCGTCATCGCGCAAGAGATCCACCTCCGACAACACACTCACACCATACCTCTCTTGCCACGCCTTGGGAATACCAAAATCCTTAGTTGTCTTTTCCGATTCCGTATCATATGCCACCGAACGACGTGAAAACACCGCCATGCCCCCGGAGAGCATGCCATAGATCAGACCAAACGTCAGGACAAAAATCAAAATTGTAGCAATAATACGCTTATTCATACAATATCGCTAAAAATCATACGAGATACTACGTTAATGTGCAATTATATCACATATTATGGGTATTGTCAATAATTGTGACATTGCAGCGTCAAGGTAACACTTCTTAATTCATTCAGCTTTTGCATGGGCGTTAGCCCATGCATGCCAAGTCCCCGATGTCTTTTTGTATAATTGTAATACTGCATGAACAAGATAAGCTTGTATTGCATGGAATCAATAGAACTGTCATACGGAATATGGTACCTGAAAGCTCTCTTGAGCGTTTGATGGAATCGTTCGATTTTCCCATTTTGCTCTGGACATCCTACAGTATTTCTTCTATGGACAATATTGTTGTTTTTAAGAAAATCTTGTGTTTTTGCATTGATAAATTCTGTTCCATGATCTGTACGAATTTTATAAATGTCACAATATGATCTTTTGATGACGTTGGTTAAAAAATCGACAGTATTTGTACCATTTGCTCTATCATATGTTTTGACATATGACCATCTACTTGCATCATCAATAATCGTGTAAACAACCTTCCCTGCTTTGTATCCAAATGGATACATCGTATCCATTTGGAGCTCCGATCCCGGTATTCTATGTGCATACAGCTTCTTTTTCCATCTTTTGTGTGTATGGGCATGATATGGTCCGTATCTGATATTGTTTCTTTTAAGAATCCTGTAAATTGTCGTGGAGTGCAGCGTAATGCCATATTCCGCATAAAGGATATCTGAAAGAGATTCCACACCTTCGGTGTGGAATTGCCTTGCAACAAAGATTACGGTCTTTTCAATATGCTGTTTTGTTCTGTTATGGGCTATGGGATACTTCTTTCTCTTTTGTTTTCTTAATCCGTCCAATCCATATGTTTTGTATCGTACCAACCACTGGTAAATGGTTTTTCGTGATACGGAAAGCTCTTTGGCGACAGATCTGACGCTCTGTCGCTTTACTATGATCATTTCCAATTTTTCCTGTTGTAATTGCATATATCGCGGATCGTAGGTATTCATGAGGTTTTATGCTAAAAATAACGTTTTAGCATACACCTTTATTAATAAAAGTGTTACCTGTTTTGCTGCAATGTTAACAATAATCACCCTCTATCACTTTATTGCACACTGAGTTTACAAAAGTCTCGTGATAAACCTTCCATAGCATTACTATGTTTTTATATAGTATGATGTCGCGTACATTAGATCTCTCCTAGTATCATACAACCATTCACCTATAGAAAAAACCGGCACGTTATTAACGAACCGGTTCTATAATCTATAAGCAGTATTGCTTATGCAGCACACATGGTATTACGCTGCATATTGGAGCGCACGACGGGATTCGAACCCGCAACCACCTGCTTATCATACAGGCACTCTCCCAATTGAGTTACGTGCACTCTCTACAACAAAATTCCTCCTGAAGTACTGGGCAGCCACTGTCCAAAAAAAATAGCTATACCTCGGGAGGAAAAATTATGACAACCTCAGTGGCTCCAGAGAAGCCGTGATCGAGCGGTTGAGGAGAAATTTGCCAATATCCTCATCCACCATATACTCCAATTCAACTGGAGCAGCATCAATCCCGATACTAAATAGGTGTAGAAGCTGATAAAACACTTTTAGTAGTGCAGCTTCCTCTTCTGCTGGCTGTCCGATTGGTTTGGATCCAAATCGGACTTGGAAACCGTTCCGATCAAAAAGCGCTTCTCCACTATGGTGGTTAAGCGTCACCACCCATCGGTTGCCAATGGTGAGAACACCCTTTGGCACCTTCTTTGTGAACGTCAAGTGCCAATGCGAAACCTCTTGGGTGTTTCGCACATTCTCAAGTTTTCCATAAATATCCATCCACCCCTCCTTCGTATGTGGATATTTTTTTAAATTTTCTAACGAACAAAAATAAACAACAAAAAGCCCGTGCTCTTTGTTATGTATTTTTGTTCACTGTCTTTTACGGTTAGTCCTATACGTCTATCTTGAGTCGCGATTGCACACTAAAAGATGTGCAAACGACCTTATGGGTTTTGAGAACCTGATGTTGACCATCAACTCTCGTCACCTAATCTCCCTAAAAATGAGGTGATTCGTGAGATAATATTAATTTTTTAAAGATTATACTCCCATACGCGGTATAAGAGTATTTTTGTGAGATAGGCGATTTTATTCATCATTTGCAAAAAATGCGGCGAATGCGGTTCCAAATTCCTGCAAATGGTTCATAATTTCGTCTTGCTTCCATCATGGCATTATACGCTTCAAGGTGCATACGAGCCAGTTTTACATCGTCGAGCTCTTGTCGGTCTAACATGTCAATTGTCATCGTTGTATCCTCCTTCGTGTAAATTGATGTTTGACCACCAATATAATATCACATTCTAATTAAAAAAGCCACAATTCATAAATCAATTGATTGCGGCTTTTTGTATTAACCCTCCTTTCTTATAAGTCTAACATTAACGGATTTCCAGGAATAAATACTGATTGAATTCCAATATTGTGAAAAAATGAACACATCGCTTCACATGCAAATTTTTCCGTTGAGTAATGCGTTCCCCCAATCAAATTAATCCCCTTATCTTTTTCGAACTCATGCGCAGTGTAAGTGTCTTGGTTCAAAGAAGAAACTCCCACAATGACAGTATTAACACCAATTTGGTAAACCTCTTTGATGAAGGCAATATCGTTTCCACCTCCCGGCAATATTGCAACACTACCATTCTTATTGTCAGAACCGCCATACGAATACAGCTTTGCGCTATGTCCAATAATTCTTGATAAAACATTTGTTAAGTCATGTACATCATGGAGATTTGTTTTTGCAATAACTCCACACTCCGCCCCGCGATATTGACCAAACGAACTTTCTATATCAAAACCCAATGCATTTGCAAGCGTTACACCCGTAGAATAGTTTCCGAAGGCATCCAGAGGAACATGCAAACAGTATATTGATATATTCCTGTTTTTGAATTCCTGCAAAAGCTTTCTTTCCATTTGTACATATGTAAACTTTGCGTTTATATAACTCCAAACAGATGGGTGATGCACAAATAGCAATGCGTTTTTTTGTCCTGAATCTAATATCGCTTGCATAATACTTTTTTCTGGAAATACTGCTGTGTATACATATTCGATTTCTGAAGCATTATCGCAAACCAATCCCATTGAGCGATGCATGAAATTTCCACACAAATAATCACCAACTTCGCTCATATACTTAGCCCAACTATCACTCATTGTTTTTGCAATAAATGCGGCCTCTAAAAGTCCATATAAAATTGTGGCGTTCATAATATGAGCCTCCCAATATCTTATGATGTTAACGTACAAAATCACTATTTTTGCCTTCAAAACAGGTTAGCAGAAATAACCACATCAGTCAATATTATCAAATTGACAATTGTACTGTAAAGATATAGAATCACCAGTCAAGAACCTTAACAACCGAGGAGGTGAAAAATGAATAAATCAGAAGATATCATCACAATGAGGTGGAGTAAGTTTTATTCTTACCTGTTATCTATTGTTTTTGAAAAGGTCAAAAGCCTTAAACATTCGGATATTCGTCAAAACTACGAGAGAAATGCTTTTGTGGGACCATGTTCAACTAATGCACGTACGTTATTTAATGTAGATAGTGTTATTCTAGAAGCTCTTCCTCATGAATTTGAGCTTCTTGATTTTTCACCCCTTGCACCAATTGGTGCAAGTAGCACGCTCAGTGAGATTAGCCAAAAAACAGTACTATCAACCATTAAAGATGTTGAGGTGCTTGCTGATATCACAATACTACTCGCATTAGAATCTGCAAAAAAATGGACTGATTCTGTTAGTCCCTTATGCTTTGCAACAAGTGGTCGAATGGTAAGGATGCAAAAATTTTCACTTGAATCAAACCTGACACAGCACTTTCGTGGATTTGCCCTATCAAGTACTCAAAAAAACTCTGATTCCCAGATAATTTTAGACTTGATTGGAAGCCATATATTTTCATGGCTGATGATATTGAATGCTTTGAATTCTTCAGGAAAATATTTTCTGAAAAACATCAAGGTTTCAATATCCAATACGCACATCATGGAGAAGGTTGTCCAGTGGTTAAACATCGATAGGAATGCATTTTCGAAGTCAATTCGGACGGATGAAAAACCGACTTTTAAAAGTCTTGGCATTGATATTCCGGCAACTATTAATCCGAATGAGATAGATTCAACATCAAGCGAGGTAATTGACATCACAGACGAGCTTCGACTATTCCAATTATTTGACCCAAAGATTAAAGAACTTGCCAATAGCTATCCAGATATTCTTTTCCAGTATCATTTGGAAAGGTCAGCTGGTCTTGGTTATCATAGCGGATTATGTTTCAAAATATCCGCAGAAAATATGAATGGTAAGAGATGTTCTTTAATTGATGGTGGCGCCAAGGATTGGATAAAAGGACTACTCAATAATCATAAGATGGTTTTTTGTTCAAGCGGTTTTGGCTCAGAGATGTTCGCAAAACTATATGCCATCTAGATTAAAACCGAAAAGGGTCACACTCCCTTTTCGGTTTTAAATTTATTTTCAATCTTATTCAGTCTACGAATATATTTTTCCTCTTTAATAAAATCTGTGCTTAAAAAAACATCAACAATATCATACAATATATCCTCATTCACATAGCGCGATGCAATAGCTATAGCGTTAATATCATCATGTTCCTCTATAGTTTGCAATTATTGACTTATCACCTCCATACCATACGCCACAACGTATACCGTTATATTTGTTCAACAATATCGACTCCCCCATGCCAGAACCTCCAAAAATTATTGCTCTCTCCTGTGGATTTTGCGAAAGCGCCTGAGCTACAGGATGTAAAAAATCTGGGTAATCGTCATATTCATTGTATGTATATGTGCCAAAATCTACAACATCAAATTTTTTCTTAATTAGATAGTTCTTCACCTTTTCTTTAAAATCAAATCCCGCGTGATCACATCCTAGATAAATAGTTTTCATTGCCGTATTCTCAATTATAAAACTTATTGGATATCATACGTAATCATTTTTTTTATCATATCTTTAATTCTTTCAATTTCAGCAAAATTCTTTGAAAAAATTGCATATTCAAATAGTGGGGTTGGCAAATTAGGATATGTTTTTAAGGTGTCACCTTTATCGGATATCATTTTGAAATGCCATATATCTTTTTCTTTTCTTATATCGTCGATGCCCTTTACCTCGCTTAATATACAAGTATCATTAATTTTCGGATAAAATAACTCATGATAATTGATTCCCTTATGTTGATACTTTGGAAATGATAATTCTCCAAACCAACAGTCAAACATCAAGCCAATCATATCAATTCCATAAACTTTATCATAAGCTTCATGAATTGTGGCTCCAGCCATTCTGCCGGCAATTTCCACCAAATGTGGTTTTTCATTTTTTATTCGAATTTCCATATGAAATGGAGCGCAATCAAAATCTAATGCATGTATGACATTATTAACATATGTTTGGATATTACCATTTTGCGATTTTGATAAACGTGCCGGAATATAACTCGCTGTTTGTGTAAAATATGGCTCTTTCCCCATTATAAATTCCAAGGTGCCAATAATAGATACCTTTCCATCATTAACAAATCCATCAACAGATATCATATCTCCAGGAATATATTCTTCCACAAGCATGTTTCCGCGAAATCTTCGAAATGCTTCTCTACATTTACGATTCACCGTCGCTTTAACTATTTCTTGTATTTTTTTGTAATCAAAATCATTTTCTTCAATCAGAATAACGCCATGACTTGAAGTGCCAAAAATCGGCTTTATAACACAGGGCTTTGGAAAACTACGCAGCATGTCATCATTATCTTCAAAAATATTGAACGCTGAGAATGCAGGTTGCATAATTCCCACTTCATCTAATCTCATTCTCATGGCCAGTTTATTGCTTGAAGTTCTTCTACTTGCTAGTTGTCCAATTCCTTTGCATCCCAAAGATTGCGCAATGTCTGATGCTGCTACAACAAGTTCTTCACTAAATGTTCCTACCGCATCTATATGCAAGTTATTTTTTTTCACAAAAAATAGCACATCTTCCAGAATTGTGTGCAAATTGAAAACATCAGTGATTAAAACATCTTCATTGGGAAGATATTTATTAAACAGTTCATTCTGACTATTTGCAACCATCACAACACGATACCCTCTTTCCTTTGCTTTTTTTAACAAAAATTCTTTTGGCGTGTCATGTTCAACTATTATGACCGTTTTTTGCATAATATCAATGATAATAATTAGCAGACTGCTGCATCCTTTATTGATAAAGTTCTTGCTTTTGTATCAATTTCAGCGTCAATGCCAAGTGGAATCGTCAATAATGGTTTTGTGTGGCCACAATCAACATTACTCAAGATTCCCAAGTCATATTTATCAGATATTTCACGCAAAATATGGTCGAGATTTCTTATTTTTTTATTTGGTTCTTTGTAGCTATTGCTTGGCTTTGCAAAAATAATACCATTAATTTTTTCAAAGATACCCAATCTTTCAAGCTCAGTGATATATCGCTCGTACCAATCAGTTGATAGACCTTCTTCTTCCAATAAAAGTATGGTGTCCTCTAGGTCAAAAAATCCCTTATCATGCATCAACATTGTAAATGTTTGTAAATTACCACCAAATACTTTTCCACTGATTTTTCGTGATTTTCCAAAAGACTTGATATCCTCAGCCTCTTTCATCTCAAGCGACTCAACATCTTCTTTGTCCCAATATTGATTATTTGCAACGATTTCATGCGCAGTTGGAAGTACGCCACATGCCTTTTTAGAAGAAAGCATCTTTTCAAAGCTATCAAAAGTAAATCCAATTGACCCTTCATATTCTCCAAAACTCGGCAAGAGCGTTGGTCCATGATATGTAACAATATTTGCTTTTGATGTAATCATCAAAAGAAGAGTTGTGATGTCAGAATATCCACAAAAAATCTTTGGATTTTTATGAATAAGATCATAATTTATATATGGAAGAATAGCATTGGCTGTTAAACCACCGGTTGAGCACAGAATCGCATCTATCTTTTTATCGAGGAATGCCTTATTAATATCATCTGCACGCTCTTGAGCAGTGCCACCACTATAACCATCATTTTTTTTGGCATTTGGCATAAATACAACCTTATATCCTTTGCTCTCCAAATAACCTACAGAACGCTTTGTACGTCGAGGAAATGGCTGAATTGTTGAAGACGGGCTCACAATTGCAATAGTGTCACCTTTTTTTAAACATGGTGGTTTTAAAATTTCACTCATAGCATGAGCTTTTACTAATTATTTTTCTTTGTTGTAAAAAGCTCCACTTCTTCTGCCTCATTTCGTTTTTGGAATAATAGCACCGAATACTGTGCGTACTGCAAGTTGGTATTAAAAATGTCCATATATTTTGCATATCGATTCTTTAGCATCATTTTTGCTTCATCAGAATATGCAATTAAATGTTCTTTGTTAAATATTTCATCCACATAGCTGCTCACACTATCACTTTTATCGTCGTATCGATACGATGACTTATATATGAGTTGAACAAAATTCTCATCTTGTGGTGCACTTTTTTGTACTTGGTCAATCCAAAATTTCTCATCCCAAACTTTTACTTCAGCACCAATTGCTTTTGATACACTGCGTATCACATCCGCAGGAGGTTCACTATGATAATATATTGGCACCACAACTAAAATACCTCCCACTTTAAGAACTCGTAAATACTCTCTGATTGCCGCACTTTTATCATCTATGAATGAGGTAACATTGCTGCTCCACACTATATCAAAATATTTGTCATCAAATGGTATTTCTGTTGCAGATGCAACTTGAAATTTTGTATTTTTCTCCACACCATTGCGTTTAGCATATGCGATGGATTCATCTACAGACCCTTGATTAATATCAATACCCGTAACATCACATCCCGTCAAAAGACTCATATTAACACTTGTAAAGCCTGTATTACTTCCAATTTCAAGCATTTTTTTTGAAGAATCCACAAATGCATTTACTGCAACCTCATGTACTGTTTTAATACCACCGGACGGACGATTACGCTCTTTAACTATGGACACTAATTTGGAATAATCCAATTCATCAATATTGAACGAATTCATAAACATATTAATTAAGGCTTAGTATCAATATTTTTTAATCTAGGATAAATAATGGCATTCTTAATATCATTCATGCCCAATGCCCATGTAATAAAACGCTCTACGCCGAATCCAAACCCTGATGATGTGTCATAGTTTTCTTGTCTTCGCAAATTAATATACCATTCATAAGGTTCAGCATTAAGGCCCTGTCTTTTTAAAGATTCGTAAATTTCATCAGCTGTATCTTGCCGCTGACCACAGCCAACTATCTCACCACCAAAAGCACCTTCTTGCAATGGGGGTAAATAACAAATCGGACGCAATAACTTTGTCTGCTTGTGGTTTTTGATAAAATGGCACCCTATCTCTATCAAAGTCATTCAACCAAATAGGTAATCTATGATTTATAATCTTCATCAATTCAATTTCACCATCCGAACTAATATCCCTACCTGTATTCGTATAATTTACAAGATGTTTTTTACCATTCTTTTCTAAAAGTTCAACAGCTTCATCAAAAGTGAATTCCGCAAATTTACCTTGTTTGACCAACTCTTCTAAAACTGCAATTGATACTTTAGGATTAACTGATATCAGAGCAACTATTTCCTTCGCCTCCAATAATGTTTCAGAAAGAATTTTAATATAACCTTCGATGATCTTCTTCATCTCTTCACGTGTACCCGCCATCTCCATTTCACAGTGATAGAATTGATTTAGATGACGATTATCATAATCCTCCCCCCTCATTGATGGAAGATAGCAATATACTTTGTCTAACCCATTTAAAATCAAAGGCTCAAAACCAAATTGTGATGAGTCAACAAGATATGAACTGAGTTTGCCAAATGTTATTGGAATTGCTTCCGAATCTGAGCCAGGCCCCATTGGAGATGATATGCTTGGCGTAAGCATAAAAAGGTCAATATTCTTCGCGCCGATAATAGTATTGAAATAGTGGTCTGAAATTAGCTTAATATGGTTTCTGATACACAGAAGAGCAAAATAGTAGTTACTGCTAGTCAGGTCCAAATAATGAGTTTCTGGCTTATAATTTGGGACAACAAAATTACCATTGCGACCCTTCATGCTCTTTATATCTTTTTTTATTATTTGCAGAATATAATCTGGAACCATATATAAATTACAACAATAAAAATATCACTATAGTGTATACATTATTTCATTTCTAGTCAACCATTAGAACTGACTCATACAAAAATGGTACATGTAGAATTATATTTATGCAGGAAGCAAAACATCGGACATATCATTATGTGGGCTGTTTACTAATGTGGATATATCGTACACGTTCATATTTTCACTTGTATATTTGTTCAAGTATTGCATGATTTCATCATCTTTCATATGCGTATCAAGCCATTGTTTTTCCTCATCTTTTCTCAGAATAACTGGTATGCTATCATGAATTTTTCCAACAAGACTATTTGCTTCTGTCGTGATAATTGAGAATAAAACGTGTTGCTTTGCCTTGAAATAACTTTTGATAAAAATCCAAACGATTGGCCAGGTAGCGGAATTGTCCCGGGTTGTCAGCATAATCTCGCAAGCATTTAACCGCATCAGTAAGCGACATAGACCTCAAAAGCTCCAGCCGTTCTATGCTGTCTTCAGTCTCGCTAAATGCTTTTATTTTTTCTTTGTCAGAGACCCTTTTTTCACCCTCAAGATAAGTGTATAATGCGTCAAAATTTTTATGGATAGCACTTTCAAAATCTTCATCATAGGTTTTACGCCACTCACCCGGATGACTCATGCCATGATCTTCTAATTCTTTTTGCAATTGCTCATATTTACTGGCTGTCGAGATTTCACCTTTAGGATGGCGAACTGAATCAATTCCTTTGCCTGTATGCCTCTTTTCTTTTTTTATTATTACACCATCTTTTTCAATAAAACCTGCAGTTTTCTTTCTAAGGTCTCTCTTGTTTGCACTTTTTTCATTTTTAGATTTATCTTCATTAATAAATGATTCATTTCTTTTTTCACTCTCAAGCTCATCAAAAATATTCTTTGTTTCCTTGGAGCTTTTTTAAGTTTTTCTTCCAATTCCGGCTGGCTAACAAATTGTTCAAATCTGCCTTCATTCATAGTTGAAAGTTTTTGTTATTATTATATAGCAGAGTATTTTAGGTTTCTTATAATAAATATATCAAATCTTACAAATATGAGCAATTTATCGTTTTTAGCTGGTTATTTGTCCACCCAATATGCCTTGGACGGTGATATATTAGCCGGACATATAACCAGCCCACGCAGCGCTTGTGATTGTGTATTGCTGTACACAGACCACAAGCACTACGTGCGCAAGTCAAAAAAACCGGCTTATGGCCGGTTGACAAAATGATGTGTACCAGCCAATACAATATGGAAGCACACAAAAACAAAAAAATCGTTACAAATAACGATTTTCTTGTTTCTAACAAGATATATTCTGTCTTTTGCGGTTAGTCCTATACGTCTATCTTGAGTCGCGATTGCACACTAAAAGATGTGCAAACGACCTTATGGGTTTTGAGAACCTGATGTTGACCATCAACTCTCGTCACCTTATCTCCCTAGAAAGGAGGTGATCCATCCACAGCTTCCGCTACGGATGCCTTGTTACGACTTCACCCTTATTACCGATCCTACCGTAGTCCCTGATTTTACACAGGGCCTTCGGGCATTATCAGCTCTCTTGGTGTGACGGGCGGTGAGTACAAGATCCGAGAACGTATTCACCGTGACGTTCTGATTCACGATTACTAGTGATTCCGGCTTCATGGAGTCGAGTTGCAGACTCCAATCCGAACTGAGACTGAGTTTTTGGGATTGGCTCCATCTCGCGATTTGGCTACCCTTTATCCCAGCCATTGTAGCACGTGTGTCGCCCAGGGCGTCAAGGGACATGCTGATCTGACGTCATCCTCTCCTTCCTCCCAGCCTTGACCATACGAAAGTTTTTTTCCTATGTTCAAGGCTGGGCAGTTTCGCGTGACATATATAACACGCGACAAGGGTTGCGCTCGTTTCCCTACTTAAAGGAACACCTTACGGCACGAGCTGACGACGACCATGCATCACCTGCTTAGCACCCTCGAAGGCTGTTGTATTTCTACAACATGCAGCTAAGTTTCTAGCCCTGGTGAGGTTTCTCGCTTATCATCGAATTAAACCACATGCTCCACCACTTGTGCGGATCCCCGTCTATTCCTTTGAGTTTTAAGCTTGCGCTCGTACTTCCCAGGCGGCATACTTAACGCGTTAGCTAAGACACACAGAGGGTCGATACTCCATATGCCGAGTATGCATCGTTTACGGCGTGGACTACTGGGGTATCTAATCCCATTCGCTCCCCACGCTTTCGTATCTCAGCGTCAGAAAAGTGCCAATGACCTGCCTTCGCCTTTGGTGTTCCCCATGATATCAAAGCATTTTACTACTACACCATGAGTTCCAGTCATCTCTCACTTTCTCAAGACATGCCGTTTCGTGAGCAGTTTCCGGGTTGAGCCCGAAGATTTGACACACGACTAACACATCCGCCTACATACGCTTTACGCCCAATAAATCCGGATAACGCTTGAGGTCTCTGTATTACCGCTACTGCTGGCACAGAGTTAGTAACCTCTTATTCATTAGGTACGCTCAGTACATTGATCCCTAATAAAAGCGATTTACGACCCTAAGGCCTTCATCTCGCACGCGGTGTCGCTCCATCAGACTTTCGTCCATTGTGGAATATTCTCGACTGCAGCCACCCGTAGGTGTTTGGCCAGTGTCTCAGTGCCAATGCTGGGGGCCATGCTCTCACACCCCCTACCCGTCATCGCCTTGGTAGTCTATTACACCACCAACTAGCTGATAGGACGCGGGCTCCTCCAAGAGCGATAAATCTTTACTCCGGAGAGTGCATCGTGTATTATCAGTCCTTTCGAACAGTTATCCACGACTCTTGGGCAGATTCCCACGTGTTACTAGCCCGTTTGCCATGCCGCACAACACAGTTCTCATTGCGTCTCTCATCGCAATCAAAACTCTGTTGTGCGGCATTCGACTTGCATGCCTTATCCACACCGCCAGCGTTCATCCTGAGCCAGGATCAAACTCTCAATATAAACGATATCAATCAGATGATTGACCGTCCCCTGCTCGTATCAACAGTTGGTGGGACGTCATAGGTTCCCTGCTTGCGCAGATGCCTATGTGTAAGTTTGTTTGTCCGGCGTGTGCCGAACAGATATGACAAGTGTCATATCTGACTCAAAAGATAGATCGTCACTGTCGCATTTCTGCGACGGTGTTGTTTAGGACTAACCACAAAAAACAGTCACCAAAATGGTACATTTCTTGCAGTTTAGTTTTGCTAGTGTCGCCACATACCATGTTGTGTACTCGGTGGCATGTGACGATCGTCTTTAGTTGTTAAAGGTCTCGTTTTTCGTCCGCCCCTGTGACGGAAAGAAAAACACATCTCCACTCATGCTAACACGCCCACAGGCGCACGTCCGGAGATGTATCATTCTTTCACCCGTCGGAATGGAGTCAACGATACGCTTTTGCTGTTGTATTCTTAATTGCTACTCCCCATTATACATAGACAAAAAATCTTGTCAAGAGGCACATAAGTGCTTACGAATCATGTTACTGCATCGCGCCTTTACCACACGCTCATTGACCAGAGAAACTTGTGCAGCATACGGCGAAAAGTGTAAAAAGCGGCGTCGGGAAAATATTCCCAACACCGCCTCGTCGCCGTTCACCAAGTTAATACTCTCTCTTGATGAACTGCAGTGCAATCTCCTTCTTCTTTTCAATATCCCCCACCACATACGGCACGGAGTTGTGGAGAATATCCCATCCCAAAATCCCGATGTTGCGCAGCGCAAATACAAGTCGCACTTCTTCTTGATTATGGTGATGGGTATACATGTTGATCCATTGAGGGATGGCGACACGCATCCGTTCCGCATCCTGCGACATGAGGAACATGAAGTCCAATGCTCGCAGGAGATCGTAGTATCCCCGCCCGACCCATGGCACGCTCTCTAGGTCAAGAAGATACGGGAGATCATCCTTCATGATAACGTGGTCGCCAATAATATTACCATGAACCCACGCAAAGAAGTCCTCACCTTTGCGGGCAACAATTTTTTGGAATTCTTGTGCAATCTGCTGCACAAGAGTAAAATCAATCAACCCCGCATCAACAAGCGGCTTACTCCAGATGTTGAGCCGGGAGTACAGTCGCATTTGCCCCACCTGCAGCAAATCTCCAGACAAATTTCTGTTGTCGATGGATATCGCGATATGCTGATAGTCGTTGGCAATACGACGACTGATCTCTATACAAAAACCAGGACTATCCTCATAGAGCTCGTGCAAGAACTGTCCTTGCACCTCCTCCATAAGCATCCAATCTTCGCCCGCAGCAACAATGGGCGGGACACGGAAGCACAAATAGCCCCCCATGCACTGTAGATTGCGCATCAAGCGCATTTGCACTTCACTCACCCCGATCTTGAGGATGAGCGGATTCCCGCAGTCGTCCTTCACGCGGAGCACATTTTTCTTGTTGCGAAAAAACTCTTTTTCCACAACTTCTAGGTTGTTTTTTCGCAAAATACCGTCCACATTGATGCTGCTCAGACTACCTGCTGCATCTGATGTGATATGATGCACTTCTTTCATCATTTTTTTGTTGATAGTTGAGTAAAACAAGTGATTTCTGTACGAGGCTTTCAGTAGCCCAATGCGCCATCCCATGCCTTCCTCCTGTGTAGTCGAATATCGTGGTGAGTGTGCCAAACATACTGTTAAAAAACAACTACGCATCTTAACATCTATTCAAAAAAAATCAAGTAGCAAAAAATATTTTAATACAACAACTCCTTCGCCTACAGGGATTTTCATCTATATGTTTTACTTTATGATGCATCTATAGATTCATCGCTATACTACAGATCAAGATTGTGATACAAATGCATTTCACAGTAGACATTTGTATAAATGAAAAATAAAAATACCAATAATCTTTTCTGATGTATATTAGAACCAGACACCTGTTAAGTGTATGGACTACTTCCGCAACACCTTCAGAAAGGCTTCCGGTGGAATCTCCACGCTTCCGGATTGCTGAGCACGCTTCTTGCCTTTTTTCTGCTTTTCCAAAAGTTTGCGCTTGCGCGTAACATCACCGCCATAGAGCCCTGCTGTCACGTCCTTGCGAAATGCGCTCAATGTGGCGCGGGCAATTACCTTTGCGCCAATGGCGGCTTGAATCGCCACGGCAAAGTTTTGGCGTGGTAGGACATCTTTGAGAGCATCTACCGTCGCCTTGCCGATGTGGTAGGCGTCGTTTTTTGGTACAATGCGCGCAAACGCATCAATCACTTCGCCCGCCACCATAATGTCCAGCTTCACCAACTCGCTTGCACGATAGCCCGTCGGCTCATAGTTCATGGATGCATAACCGCTCGTCACGCTCTTGAGTTGATCGTGAAAGTCCACTATCACATCCATCAGTGGTGCATCAAAAGAAAGTTGCACGCGGTCGGCGTCAATGTAGTCCGTAGAGAGATATTCAGCGCGCGTCGTGCCCATAAGCTCCATCACATTGCCCAAATACTGCGACGGTGTGATAATTTCCAGCCGTGCATATGGCTCGCGCACTTCATCAATCGTTGACGGATCGGGAAGTTCTGTGGCAGAGTAGATTTCCACCAAGGTGTCACTGTTTTTCTTGCGCACCTTGTATACCACACTTGGCGTAGTAATCGTCGGCGATAACCCAAATTCTCGCTCTAAGCGCGCTTGAATAATTTCCAAGTGAAGCAGTCCTAAAAATCCGCATCGAAACCCGCGCCCTAGCGCTTTGTTGTTTTCCGGTTCAAAACGAAATGCGCCATCATTCAACGTGAGTTTATCCATGGCGTCGCGCATTACATTATATTCTCCGCCATCCGTAGGGTAAAAACTCGCATAAACCATCGGCTTAACCACACGATAGCCGGGCAACTGCGCCACGTCATCATACGTTTTTTCTTTGCCGCTTTTCTTAATAGTAACCGTATCACCCACCTTACACTCCACTACCGTTTTGAATCCCGTGGCAATGTAGCCGATATCACCAGTTGTTAAACTGTCGCACGATACATACTGTGGACGAAAGTGTCCTAGCTCCACTACACCGCTATCCTTCATGGTTGCCATCATATGAATGTCATCGTGCTTACCAATGCGCCCGTCTATAATCCGCACATAGGCAAGTACACCCTTATAGGCGTCGTAGACACTGTCAAAAATGAGCGCACGCAGTGCACTGTCGGGATCACCCTGTGGCGCCGGCACTTTGTCAATTACACGCTGTAGCAACGCTTCCACGCCCTCCCCCGTCTTACCGCTCACTGCCAAGATGTCTTCTTCCGCGCATCCCAAAATATGCATGACCTCTTTTGTCACTTTGGGGACATCGGCACTAGGCAGGTCAATCTTGTTGAGCACGGGAATGATCTCCAAATCATGCTCTAGTGCCACGTACAAGTTTGTCAACGTCTGCGCCTGCACACCCTGTGACGCATCAACCAAGAGAATTGCTCCTTCCACCGCCGCCAAGCTACGCGACACTTCATAAGCAAAGTCCACGTGCCCCGGCGTGTCAATCAGATTGAGTGTATAGTCCGTATCTTTGTAGCGGTAGTGCATCTGCACGGGCGTCAATTTGATGGTAATCCCACGCTCCTGTTCCAAGTCCATTGTATCCAACAGCTGCTCTTTCATCTTGCGCCTTTCCACTGTCCCCGTCACCTCCAAAAGCCGATCCGACAAGGTGGATTTCCCATGGTCAATATGCGCGATAATGCAAAAATTTCGGATGTTTTTCATAAAGCCAAGTATACCCCAGGATTCCCATGAAAGCAATCATGCGCAGTGTTTTGGAAAGAGAAAACTACATAGATCTAAAATCCGATGTAAAACTATCTCTCCACTATACAATTATGAAGACTAAGTGCTATATTATGAAAAGGAGAGCTGTAATTTTATAGGAACATTGGCGTTCTCGATTCGGTCTTATTTTAAACTTGATCACCCAACCGTCTTGGCTTTATCCGTACGTTATTTGGTATACTCAATTACCTCAATTATTGGCTGTGGTAATTTCTCAGTAGACATTGTTATCCCTCATAAACTATGAATAAGAAAAGCATCATCACACAAACCGCTGAACGCATGAAAACACATCTCGACGGTGAGGCATCCGGTCATGATTGGTGGCATGTGTATCGCGTGTGGCAAAATGCTCTCCATATTGGCGCGCAAGAGCATGCCGATCTGTTTGTAGTTGAATTGGCAGCACTCCTGCATGACATCGCGGACTGGAAATTTCACGATGGCAACGAAGATATTGGACCGAACATGGCAGCACAGTGGTTGGAAGAATTGTCCGTAGAACCCAAAACAATCGCACATATCTGTGACATCATCAGAAACCTCTCTTTCAAAGGTGCCGGCGTTGCCACGCCGATGGACACCCTGGAAGGTATGATCGTCCAAGACGCCGACCGATTGGACGCCATTGGCGCCATCGGCATTGCGCGTGCCTTTGCCTATGGCGGCACAAAAAACCGACTGATGCACGACCCGACCATACCACCACAACACCATACCTCTTCCGGACAATACAAAAACAATGCCGGCCCAACCATCAACCATTTCTATGAAAAACTCCTCCTTCTGCAAGATCGCATGAATACCAAGACCGCACGAAAAATCGCGCACCACCGTCATCGCTTTATGGAGAACTTTTTGGAAGAATTTTTACAAGAATGGGATGGAAAGAGATAAAAAAGATGATGCTATTTCCACAAATGCCGTGGCGACATGTCCATGCTTACCGTACACGTGCGGCATGCACTACTTTATAGCCGATCATTGACGCCGCAAGTGCGCCCGCCGCGGCAATAATGGTAGCCCATGCGCCGGGACCCGTGGCGGGAGATGTGGCAGGCGTCACCACTTGCGGCACCGTGACGGTTGTTGCAGACGGCGTGGGTGATGCTGTGGGCTCTTCTTGTGTAAAGGTGGTGTGCGGCGCGTCTTGTGCAGTATTCTGCTGCGCTGCAGCAATCACGTCGGATACCACCTGCTGTGCAGTGAGTGATTTTTGCGCCGGTAGCGACGTTTGTTGTGATGCACCGCCGTCGCTTTGTAGTGCAACGTTTTCCGCACCATCGTCCGTGATCACATAATCACCCACAATGGCATCTTGTGTCGTAGCGTTTTGTGTGTACACTTTGTAGATAGCGTAGAGAAAAACAATCACGATGATAAGTGCCAAAATCGTCAGGAGGATGGCAATGGGATTTTTATGCATAGCGCAATAATTAAGTGAGTAATAACGTAGTAGTTCATCGTAGCATGCCTCACATGACTGTCAAGATACGTTTTGTGGTATAATACATCAGTGATTACTGTGATTATATTTCCCATGCTGGATATTTTTCTCATCATTGCACCACTCTTTATCATCATTTTCGCTACAGCAGTCTTGCGTCGTACGGGATTTATTGCACATGACTGGTCCATCCCACTCAACCAGTTCGCCCTCAACATTGGTCTGCCCGCTATGATCTTTCTTGCACTGATTCAGACAACAATCACGTGGCAGCAAGAATTTTCACTTATCGGCATCAATGTGGTACTGCTCACCGTCGTGATGTTCTTGTCATATGGCGTGGCGCGCATCCTGAAGCTCTCCAATCGCATGCGCGACACGATTATTCTATGCCTCATGTTTAGTAACGTCGCCTATCTCGGTATCCCCGTTTTGACGCAAGTGTACGGCACAGACGTACTCTCGCAAATCAGCATCATCGTTGCCGTGTACTTATTCGGACTTTTTGGAATCGGTGTTACATTTCTTGCACTCCTGCACCATACGTCTGGTGCGTCACCACTACGATCCGTGGCGCGGTCGTTAGTAACGAACCCCCTCCTTCTCGCCATTGCTGCCGGCATCCTCATTAACATCCTGCATATTGACATGCCAACCATCATCGTAGATGCTTTGCGCATGATCGCATCTGCCGTCACGCCCATGACCCTTATTGTGATCGGCATATTTATCGGCCACACACAACTTGGTAGCAACAAAGACTGGGGTGGCGTTCTGCTCTTTACACTAGTGTCACTCATCGGTCTGCCCGCACTTTTCATTGCAGGTTGTGCATTTTTTAGCATACCTCTGCAAACACATGCGTTATCTATCTTGGAGTCTGCTATGCCACTAGGCATCACGCCATTTGCCCTTGCAGATAAATATAACCTCAACAAGACTTTTATCGCCCGCGCCATCGTTGTAGGTACGGCGCTTTCCATGATCACACTACCTATATGGATCAGCGTTGTAGGTCACTAGAGATCTGCTACTGCCCTTACAGCAATAGCAGCTTTACTGTGCTACACTGATTTTCTGCGCCTCACTCGCAACATCTGGTTTACTAAAGATGCGAATGATGATTTTTTTGCGTACGGTCTCAAATTCACGCATACCAAAAATACCCGTAACAAACAGATAGGCTCCAATACCTACAATACCTGCACCAACAAGTTGTCCAAAAACACCCAACACATACTGCCGTGGCAAGACCTCGCCAAGAAAATTTCGTGTAAACACTGTCACAATGATGACACCAACGGTTGCTGTCGCAATTTGTAAAATGGCACGTAGTGTTGTGCGGTACTGATCATCACTAATGGAGCGATGTAGATATCCAAACAATAGCGATGCGTTCATAATTGATGTGATGGTAAAAGCAAAGGCAATAGCATAGATTTCCCACTGTCGAATCAATGCCATGATTATAAGAACATTGATCGTTTGTGATGCTAGAGCAATGTAGAATGGTGTTTTCGTATTGTACATCGCATAAAAACCTCGTGCCAACAGCGGAATAATGCTCTGTGCAAAAAGACTCACACACATGATGCCTAATACTTGATAGGTTGTTTGCGTATCAGCAAGACTAAAGTGCCCAGCACCATATACAATACGAACAATTTGTTCACGTAGCACAAAGAAGATAGCACTTAATGGCACGGCATAGTAGAGAATGCGCCGCAGTGTTCGTGACAGCACATCGCCAAACCCCTCCGCATCACCAGAAGCAAATGCCCCACTGAGTACCGGAAAAGCTGCGACTGCGAATGGAATACCAAACAACCCCAGGACAACACTCTGCACATTGTTGGCAAATGTAAAGATTGTAATACTACCTGCCGCCAATGTGGACGCAAAAAATGTCACTAGGAGCAGCGAGACCTGATTGGACGCACTGGAAAACATCCGTGGCACCATGAGTGTCATGGTCTTTATCACATCACGATTATGAGAAACATCTGTAATCCGCACATTGCGTAACCGAAACCCAATTCTATGCACATCAATAAGATGCATACAGGCATGTAGCACTGCTCCACAAACTACACCCCATGCCAATCCCGTCGTACCGATGAGTGGTACAAAAACCTTTGCACCGATCATAATCCCGATATTATATAAAATAGGCGCTGCAGCATTGTAAATGAAACGCTGAAAAGACACTAAGACACCACCCAAGACTGCACTGACAGAGAGAAGGATTGGACTCAAGAGCATGATACGTGTCAATGTGATAGTTGTTGTGAGTTTTTCAGTATCAAATCCAGGTACAATACCACGCACAAAAAGCGGCGCACAAATCCATAGTGCCACGGCAATAACCCCAACTGTGCCAATCACTGCAAGCAGTACACCTTGCGCTGCCCGCCACGCACGCTCCTTCTCATCTGCAACAAGCAGGCCGCTAAAAATAGGAATAAACGCCGCTCCGAGTGCGCCGGCAACAACTAACTCAAAAAGTGTATCTGGCAAGCGAAATGCAGCATAGTACGTATCTAAAACATCACCTGCGCCAAATTGTGCTGCCAAGATGCGATCACGCACAACACCCAGTATACGACTTGCCACGCCGAAAAATGCAACAACCAATGCCGCGCCGGCAATCGATCGTTGTGACGATCCGGAAAAACATTTACGAAGCAAGTCCTTCATGTGCGCAAAAAAAGATATCACGAATCACCTAATCACACTATACGGAAATTTATCCTTTCTGGCAAGATATACCAACTGTCGCAGATCCTCCAAAATTACACACCACGATACACTATCACTGACATGCACTCATATTGTAGTGCATCACGGATTCACCGTCACCTGATAAGTTACTATACCACTGTAGATGCCGGCTTG
>JAXGYI010000001.1:73800-130057 GCA_040772365.1 Candidatus Moraniibacteriota bacterium | reverse complement strand
GCGGAGAGGGAGGGATTCGAACCCTCGATACCTGTGACAGTATGCCGCCTTTCCAAGGCGGTGCACTCGACCACTATGCGACCTCTCCAAGAATCGGCGCTGCGTCATACGTCCACAGCGGACGCCGCATGCAACACCTTTCCCATAGTAAACCAAAACGTCCAAGAAAACAACTGTGTGCACCGTGGAGGTGCCTAGACCAAACGCGACCCTGTCAAACGTAATTGCTTGCCCGTTTTTGTAGTGCCTAGGACGGTGATGATGAGATCGCCCTTGCGCAAGATTTCTTTTTCCACAGCAAGCTCAATCGCGTGCGCCACGCACTTGCTGCGGTTGTCACCAGCACACAGCACTGGATGCACACCCCACACCAACGCAAGTTGACGATACGTCTTCGGATTGTTGGTTACAACAATCATTTTCTGATCGGGACGGAAATGCGATAGCATACGCGCTGTGTAACCACTTTCGGAAAAAATCACCACGCCCTTAGCCCCCACCTCACGCGCAAAGTCATAGGTCGCGCGCGCAATGCGCGTTTCCTCGGAATCAAATGTCAACGGCAATGCTTCAAATACATCATCATACGGAGATTGCTCTGTGTGGTAGGCGATCTCCGCCATCGTGGCAACCGCCCCAACAGGAAACGCACCCATACTGGACTCCCCCGACAACATTACCGCGTCGGTGTGATCCACAACGGAGTTCGTCACATCCGCCACTTCTGCCCGCGTTGGACGCGCGTTGTGCTCCATACTTGCAAGCATTTGCGTCGCCACGATCACCGGGCGTACGTGTTGAATGGACCGCGCAAGAATGTCTTTTTCCAAAAGCGCAATGGTTGTGGGTGCAACCTCAATGCCAAGATCACCGCGCGCAATCATCACAGCATCTGTTGCACGCAAGATGTCATCTAATGCATTCAGCGCTTCCTTACACTCAATTTTAGAAATGATCTGTGGAATTGCCGCCTCATCACCGATGATCTTGCGCATATGCAACCGCGCATCTACAATGTCCTGCCCACTACGCACAAACGACAGCGCGACATAATCCACGTCATGTGCCAATGCAAACGCCAGGTCATCATAATCCTTCTTTGTCAGTGTCGGCAATGGGATGCGTGCATCGGGAATATTTACGCCCTTGTGGTTCTTCACTGTGCCCCCATCAATGACATCACACACCACGTACTGATCGGTTTTATCCACAATCGTCAGGCGCATGATGCCATCTTCAATGAGAATATCGTTGCCCACAGAAAGATTTGGCAGTAAGTGCGGGCAATCCAACGCGATAAACTTATGATCTCCCGCAATTGCTGCAATCTTGTCATCCGCAAGCGTTGCATCAAATACACGCACTGTCTCTCCCTTGCTGATCGTCAACGGTTCTGCAAGATGCGTACGCACACGTGGTCCTTGCAGGTCCGCCAAAATTGCTACTGGCACACCTACACGCTCCGCTGCTATACGAACATACTGCATCGTTTGCTCATGCCACGCATATTCCCCATGCGAAAAATTAAACCGCGCCATATTCATCCCCGCACGAATCATCTGCTCCACAATCTCCACACTATCCGATGCCGGACCAAGCGTTGCCACAATTTTTGTTTTCTTTGTATATAAAAGACTATCCATAAGAGAATTTTTGCAACTGATAAGATTCCTTCACATGCCATCATATCACACAAACGCAAGACGAGCACACATGATTGGTGCTCGCCCGCAGAAGTGCTGTGCTCCACAAACACTATTTGTCCAAAATATGATACTGTCCAATAATCGGCAACTCTTTCATTTTTCCGTTTGATGCGTTCATAATACCCAATACCACGAAAATAATCGCTGCTATCCACACCAATGGAATAATCAAAAACCATCCAACAACCGGAATTATGCTACCAATAATTTGTCCGATCACGCTAAAGAGAAAAAGAACAAAGCCTTGATTTGCGTGAAATTTTGCAAATGGGCTATCCTTTGCCTCTGTGAGAAACGGAAGGAAAAAAATAAAATATGCAAGAACTGCCATCACTTTATTCTTTTCCACATCTTTTGGATCAGCCTGACGAATTGGCGTATTTTGCTGTTCTGTCATAATGTTTGTCACGCTCCTTTCTATTTATAAGATTAATAACTGTTCATACTGTAAGCATACTGTAAGCATACCACAAAATCACACTTGCGCAATCTCTGCCATAATTTCTTCCGGTAGTGGCTCCCCAGGAACTGTCTTGCCAGGATACCGCCATGCACTGATCACGCGGATACGTTTTACATTCGTCGCCATACGTGAAAGAAATGCCGCCATCGCATCACCCTGCCCATTGTGTGCTGTCGCCTCTTGTTGATCATGATCCACAATTTTATACATTACCCAAATCTCACATGACCATGTTTTTTGTCCATCGCTGCCTCGACGTACAGACTGTGGCTGCATCACGGCAACCGTTTTATCACCAGCAATACCACTTTCGGTGCGCACTGGTCGGCGAATCACGCGCGTCACACGTTGTCCACTCAACCCATACTGGCGCATTTTCATTTTTGCATGATCAGTCCATACATACTTATCCGTGTTTACGGGATCCTTCCACATATACCGACACAATGATTAAAAGACATTTGTACTATAGCACAAATGGCAGTAGTAAAAAATCAAAAGATGAGATCGTTATGGATTCACCGTCATCAGATGGATCGCCGTACCACTGGAGATGCCTGCTTGTTGTATAGTGGAAACAGCGCTAGTGCGTAAAAGACAAAATGACGGAACAGCACAAACACTCCTACCCGCGATCGGCACTACGTAGGCGGGCAATACGTTCTTCCACCGGTGGATGCGTCATGAAAAGCTTGGAGATGCCCCGCACAAGTTTACGCGGATCAGCAATAAAGAGATGTGCCGTTGTGTCAGATGCGGTAGCAACTGGACGAGGATCTGTACTAATTTTTTCCAATGCACTCGCCAATCCCTCTGGATACCGTGTCAACAGTGCACCGCTGGCATCAGCAAGAAATTCACGCTTCCGTGAAATGGCCAACTGCAGTATCGTTGCCACAAGCGGAGCTAAGAGCATTAAAGCAATTCCAATCACGAGTGTAAACACGTTACCACCATCCTCATCTGACCTACCACCACCAAAATACATCATGTGACTCACCATACTGATAATACTTGTAAAAATGACTGCTACCGTACCAATCAAAATGTCACGATTACCGATGTGCGACAGCTCATGTGCCGCCACGCCACGAATTTCTTCCATAGTCAATCGCTCTAAAATCCCACGCGTAAACACAATGACGCCGTGTTCTGGATTGCGCCCCGTGGCAAATGCATTGAGCGCTGGATCATCGATCACAAAAATCCGTGGTCGCGGCAGACCTGCCGTAATTGCAAGATTGTCCACAATATTGTATACCTCCGGAAGATTAGCACGCGACACCTCCTTGGCACCAGTCATTGTGAGTACCGCTTTATCAGAAAACCAGTATGACCATATGCTTGTACCAACAGCAAAGATCATGGAGAGATAGAAAATGATTGCATTATGGAAGATGAACGACAAGATATAGCCGATACCAATCAGCAAGCCACCGAACGTCGCCATCAGTAACCACGTTTTTGTAATATTTTCAGTTTTATTCTGATAGAGTGATGCCATAAAAAAATTTTCATCACACACAAAAACACCTACAGTTGCATCTTATGTGTATCACTGTTGCTTTAGAATTGGACTTTTACGTTACCCCGCTCCGACTCACCAATTTCAAAGAAGGCGCGCTTTGTAAAGCCAAAAATACTCGCAACAATATTACTTGGCACCGTTTCAACCTTCGTATTATAGTCACGCACAGTACCATTGTAAAAACGACGTGCTGCCTGAATTTTATCTTCTGTATCCGTAAGATCATTTTGCAACTGCAAAAAGTTTTGGTTTGCCTTGAGATCGGGATAGCTTTCCGCAAGCGCAAAAAGTCGCCCCAGTGCACCAGTTAATCCGTTCTGTGCCTCAGAAAGCTTCTGCATATCAGCATCCGTAGCATGCGCAGCATCTACAGTGACCTGTGCTGCTTTCGACCGTGCATCAATGACTGCTTCTAATGTTTGACTCTCATGCTTGGCATAGCCTTTTACCGTTTCCACGAGATTTGGAATGAGATCGTAACGTCGCTTCAATTGTACATCAATATCACTCCACGCCTCATCAACGCGCACGCGCATTGTAACCAGAGAGTTATACAGAATAACAAGAAACAGCGCTAACGCTACAACGACAATCACTACACTTAGTGCTACCATAGTTGTTTAATATAAAACGAATTATGGTTGCAGTATAGCACAGCTTTTACAAAAATGAAAGATTTTGCTATATTTAAATTATTATGGATATACTATTTATTCACTACTACGCGTTTGTCATTCCTTTGGTTGTAATTCTTGTTGCGCAGGGACTCAAGTTCTTGCGCCTCTCTCTCAAGTATGGTCTCAATTGGGCAAACCTTTTTGAACCAGGGCACTTCCCCAGTGCGCATAGTGCTTTTGTCACTTCGCTCGTGCTCACTGTTGCGCATAGTGAAGGAGCTGACACTGCCGTCTTTGCCATTGCTCTCTGCTTCGCATTCATCACCATCTACGACGCCATGCGCGTACGCATGCAGATCGGCGCTCAAGGTCGCTTTATTAACCGCCTCGTCAAGCACATACCTACTGCCAACGGCGAAAACTTTCCCCGTCTCAAAGAGCATGTTGGTCATTCCGTCACAGAGGTTATTGGTGGCATAGCCACAGGTGTGATCATCACGTCACTATTTCTATACTTTCTCTAACACAAACACGCTGCGGATCATCTACTAGCGCGAAGTGGTGTTGTTGTAGGTTTTCTGCGCCGTAGTGCATCACGTGCTACTACACGATCATCCCATGGCGTCAACCGTCCGTGCGGACCAGCGATGGCTTGCTCACACCCCTTGCCGGTAATGAGGACAACATCACCACTGCGTGCAATGGCCACAGCATGCGCAATTGCATCCTCTCGTTGTGCAAACATGACGACGCTACCATCAATCGTCTTACCCGCATCTACCGCGCCATGTGCTACTTCACGTATAATCGCTTGTGGATCCTCATCATAAGGATCTTCATTTGTAATAATCACATAATCCGCACGTGTGCCCGCCAAAAAACCCAATGCATGACGCCGTGCACGATCACGCCCGCCGCCAGCTGATCCTAACACATGAATAACACGCTGTGGCTGCAATACGGCAATTGTGTCATAGAGTTTTTCCACGGCATTCGGCTCAAATGCATAGTCTACAATCACTGTAAAATCTTGTCCCTCATCAATGCGCTCAATGCGGCCTGGTAAGTATTCTATTGTCTCCAAGGCACGCGCCGCATCTGCAGCATCTATCCCACATGCAATACACACGCATCCCGCAGCAGCAGCATTAGCCACATTAAATGCACCTAAAACCTTCAACTGCACCATGTGCCCCGCAAAGCGCATGCGTACCCCTGTTGCATGTAATCCCACAAGAGTATATGGCACAACCATATCCGCACACGCACCACATGCATGTGTTGTCGTGGTAAATCCCATAGTCTGCGCTGGTGATAAAAGACAGAACTCATGTGCATAACGATCATCACAGTTCAGGATTGCCGTTTTTGATACAGGTGTACCGTGGAGGTACTTCTGCCGACATTGCTGCAGATGCGCAAATAACGCCTGCTTTGCCTTTTTATAATTATCAAAACCACCGTGCGACTCAATGTGTTCGGGATAAAGCCCTGTAATAACCATGGCATCATAATGGATGAAGCGATGCCGAAATTGCACAGCGCCTTCTGATGTCGTCTCTATAAGCGCTACATCACATCCATTTTTTACCATCGCGCGCAACATCTTTTGTGTAAAAAAACGCCCAACCATGGTCATTTTTTTGTCATTAAGCCAATCTTGCTTACCATCACTAAACAGTGCTGTGGACGTATATCCCACACGCAAACCGTTAGCACGCAATGCATGTGCAGCCATAACAACAACACTCGTCTTGCCAGTTGTACCTGTCACACCCACAACGCGCAGGTGTCGACTTGGAAACCTATAGTAGAGCGCAGCACAAAAAGCCATTATGTAATGGTAGCATGGTTGCAATATACGAAATATACGTCGTGGGATATATTTTTTCAGGAAATGGACGCGCATCATAGGATTTTATGTAAAATAATGCTTGATCTTCTGCCCAGCACGATATGCCGCATAGCGCAGGGGTGAACGAACGATATCATGTGAGCCAGCCGTTGCATGCAGCGACGTACGTGGTGCAAATCCCATTTTGAAACGTGTGATACCCTGCCTGCCAGGATCTTGAGTATGTGGAAAAACTCCCCCGAAGTCATACCATGCGCATTGACGATTCCGCGCATCGCGGATCGCTCGCCACTGCAGTGCAAATGGCGCCATAACATCGCGATGCCGATCACTTGTTGCTCCATGCAAATACGTTGCCGTACCATTATAGAATGTCACAATACTGCCAGCAATCATCACATCGCGATAAAAAGCGCCGTACAGTGTCACCATGTCACGTGGCAGCTGCGTAAGGATTGCGCGATAATGCGCATGATCATGAAAATGCACACCCTTGCGCAAAGCCGTTGCATCAACAAGTGCAAAAAAGGCATCGTAGTCTGCAAGTGACTGTGTCGGACGTACACACACTCCCCGTTTCTCTGCGAGACGAATGTTGTACCGTGTTTTTGGCTTCATCGCAGCAAGTAGAGTGTCTGTATGGGGTCGAATATCAACAATCAAATTGTGACGTGGCTGCATATCGTGTGGCGCTGCATAAACACGCTTCTGACTTGCCTGCGCGCATTTATGCACAGCCGCAGCATCAGCCGCATCAAATCGCACCCATGCGTACGGTAGTGCAGCTAATGCGCGCGCCAACTGATCGGTCATTGTCGCAACACGTGGCACATATGCATAAGGGCCAATACCCCGAAGGGGCTGCACAATAGCATAGCACGGTGACGTCGCATGATCATCCACTGTTATCACGGTTATACCTTCATCACGAAGCACGTCCATCCAGTGTAACGACTGCAGCAATCCACCTTCTGGTTGTTGTTCTACACAGAAATCCATTATCCTACATGACACTATTTATGCACTGCACCCTAGACAACACGCTTCTCCATCACGTCTTTCAAAAATACACCTAACGCACCAGCAATCGGCACAGCGAGAAACACACCAATGACCCCAGCAATACGCATACCGATTAGCAGTGCAAGAATGACAAAAACCGGATGGAGACCGATAGCTTTGTTCATAATTTTTGGGACAAGAAAATAGTTCTCAATCAGATTCACAGCCCAATAGGATAATGCCACAAGCACACCAATCAATGGACTGACATTGAAACCGAAAATAATTGCTGGAACCGCTGAAAAGATTGGACCAAAATACGGCACGATCTCCAAAAGACCGCCGATGAGCGCCAAAACTAAAGCATAGGGAATGCCTAGGGCTGTCAATGCGACGTAATATAAAATACCCACAAAAAGCATTGTCATCAACTGCCCCGCCATCCATCGTCCAAAACTTTCTTGAATGCGCATACTGAGACCACTCACGTACTTCTGATGCTGCACTGGTGTAACTGTCATCAATGCCCTAGTAATACCATCTTCTTGTAATGACATGTAGAATGCCATGGAAAGTACAGCAATCAAGGAGATTATCCCCCCCAATACACCCACTGTTGTAGAAAACGGATTATCAAATAGTGAGAGAATTTTATTGCCGACATCTGCTGACAGATACATACTCTCTGATCCGCCTGGTGTAATGGTCTGCAGAAGAACCGGAAGCTGTCGCATCAACCCACCGAACTGCTCAGACAGTACGGGAACAATTGCCCACGCTAAAAGCCCAATACATGAAAAAAAGATTGCATAGACAACACCGACAATCAACGGTGGTGAGAAGAAGTGGACATACCGCCGCACCCAACGAATCAATGGATTCAGCGCTGCTGCAATCACAATAGCCATCAAAAAGAGCCACACGACATCACGAATCGTATAGAGAAGCCACAGTAAAAGACCTATTGCCGCTACACGTATGATGACAGTAGTAAAAATGTCAATTTTTTGCTGCGTGGAAGAGTGCTCCGTCATTATTGTTAGTACTCAAAAATGAAAAATACTTTTTATAGAAGATTCTGTCTGTGCAGTACGTGGACCGATGATAGCACCATTCAGTCCACGATCAACAAAAATTTCCCGCGCCGCACGTGCAACATCAGCACGTGTTACTTTTTTGATACGGCGTAGTGACTCTTCTGGCGTAATGATGGCACCGCGGACAGACTCCTGATCACCATAGCTACTAGCAATCTCATCAGATGTTTCCAAACTAAAAGCCAATCGTCCTTCAAAGCCGCTGCGCGCACGCGTAAATTCTTCTTGCGTGACGCCGCGGCGTGCAACTTTTTTCATCTCCGCAAGGATGAGCGCAATGGTTGGTTGCAAGTTTTTATGTGCAACGCCGGCATAGATACCGAGGTAGCCAGCTTCAACAAAATAGTCTGTCACCGCGCGTACAGCATACGCAAGGCCGCGCTTATCACGTACCTGCTCCCAGATACGACTACTCATACCGCCACCAAGAATTTGCGCGAGCACCGCATACACATATCGATCTTTATGGTCAAATCCCCCTGTTTTTACACCAACGAGGACGTGTGTCTGATCAGTTTTCTTATGTTCCCACCGTAAGACGGGTGCATCTTGTCGATCAATAAATGCTTCACACGCCGGCTTATCAATTGGTGCCAACTGTCCAAAATCTGCACGAATCTTTGTACGCACCTTGCCTTGTGGAAAATTACCAACAACACATACCACTGTATTACGGGCACTGTAGCAACGTGCGAGATAGGCAAGAAAATCCTTACGCTTCAGTGCACGCACACTCTCTTTTGTACCAGCAATACTACGCCCGAGGGGATGCTCTGCACCAAATACTACGCTCTCAAAAATGTCGTAAATCTTATGTGCTGGTGTATCCTCATACATGCTGATTTCCTGTACAATCGTTCCCGCTTCTTTGGTAATTTCCCTTTGCACAAGTGTTGCATTGCAAAACAAGTCACCAACGAGATCTATCGCTGCGAGAATATTGCGTGCTGGCACCTTCGCATGAAACGCTGTACGGTCTTTGCCGGTATAGGCATTTTGATAGGCACCAATCGCCTCAAACTCTTTGCTAATCGCCATGGATGTTGGACGTTTCTTTGTGCCCTTAAAAAACATATGCTCCACAAAATGCGATAGCCCGTGTTCCTGCATCGTTTCATAGCGCGAACCCGTGCCGACGCTAACAAGAATGGTTGCCGTTGTCATAGTTTTAATCGGCACAAGTACAACACGCACACCATTGGAGAGTGTATATTTTGTATACTGCATAAAATAATTCCAGTTAATACATCATCTATAGGTATCCCTTCCGCTATTGTCGTGGAAAAAGATACAGAAGTCAATAATGTAGAAAAGTTACCTGAGCCACACACAGCGCTACAGTAAAAACCTGCGCGATGCTATCCCCGCCGCCGTGCTTTCACACGATCATTTTCCGTAAGATCTTTTTTACGCAAACGCACAGACTGTGGTGTCACTTCTAAATACTCATCCGCTGCCATGATCTCCAAACCCTTTTCAATCGTCACGGGGATTGGCGGTGTCAGCACGATAGCATCATCACTGCCACTTGCGCGCATATTAGTCAAATTTTTACCCTTAATCGGATTTACCGTCATCTCATCACCTTTTGCTGTATTGCCAATCACTTGCCCCTCATATACATCTGTACCCGCACCAATATAGAGCGCACCGCGCTGTTGTAGGTTTGCCAAGGCATAGCCAAGTGCCTTACCTGTTTCCCCTGAAATCATTGATCCCACACTGCGCTTCTTGATGTCGCCAACAAACGGACGAAAGTCTGTGAAACGATTGGAGATGATGCCCTCGCCCTTTGTATCCACCATAAACTCATTACGATAACCTAGTAGCCCGCGCGTTGGTATATCAAAGAGCATACGTACACCATCATGTCCGTGCTTCATATCTGTCATCACTCCTTTACGTGTGCCAAGTTTTTCAATAATGGTGCCGCTATACACTTCTGGTACAGTCACTGTGACCTCCTCAAATGGCTCATATGTAATGCCATCCATATTTTTGAGGATCACACGCGGCTGCGACACGGCGACCTCAAATCCTTCGCGTCGCATATTTTCCAGCAGTACAGCGATATGTAATTCTCCGCGCCCCGCTACCGTGAAGTGCTCGCCATCAAAGTCCACACGTAATCCCACATTGACTTCCAATTCTTTCATTAACCGCTCGCGTATTTGTTCGCGCGTCACAAACTGCCCCTCACGCCCTGCAAACGGCGAATCATTCACAAGAAACGCCAACTTGATCGTCGGCTCGTCCACCATAATCGCGGGTAGTGGCACAGCATGCGCATCTGCGCAAATCGTCTCACCGATGTCAATATCTGTCACACCAGCAATCATCACAATATCTCCCGCAACAGCCTCCTCCACTGCTACCTTCTTGATGCCCTCAAACGTAAATAATTTGATAATTTTTCCCGCGCGTACACTGCCGTCTTGCGTCTTTACAAAAACCGGTCCGTTTTTTACGACACCCTCATACACACGTGCCACAGCCATACGTCCCAAAAAGTCATCGTATGCCAATGAAAAAGACTGTAGACGCAGCGGTGCCGCTGTATCGTTTTTAGCAGGCTCTACATAATTCACGATGGCATCTAAAAGTGGTGTCATATCCGCACTGTCGTCCATGGGATGTACCATCGCGCGCCCCTCGCGCGCAATAGCATAGACGGTCTGAAAATCCAACTGCGCATCGTCAGCACCAAGGTCTAGAAAAAGTTCATAAATTTCTTCTTCTACTTCACCCAGTCGCGCTGCCGGCTTGTCAATTTTATTGATCACCACAAGCGGCTTGTGACCGATCTCCAAAGATTTTTTGAGCACAAAACGCGTCTGTGGCATAGGTCCTTCCTGCGCATCTACCACCAAAACTACACTATCAATGGAACGTAGTACACGCTCCACTTCCGACCCAAAGTCCGCGTGCCCCGGTGTGTCCACGATGTTGATCTTTGTACCTTTGTAGACAACAGATGTATTTTTGGCATAAATAGTAATACCGCGCTCCTTTTCAATAGAGTCACTGTCCATACTTCCCTCTGATGGTGCGTCAGTTTGCTTCATCAAAGCATCGGTAATTGTAGTCTTGCCGTGATCTACGTGCGCAATAATAGCAATATTGCGAATTTCCATAATATTAGCATCAAGAAAACCGCCAAGGTGCGGTCATAACGTTCCCAGTATACACATAAATAGCATCGCCGTCAATATTTAGGAACATTTTTTATGAACTACAACGAAACTACTGCCACATGCACAGCATAACTAAAATTTAGATCTTTAACTCCAACGCATCAAAACGCTTGCGGTACTCTTCATAAACTTCCGGTCCATGTGGTTTAGGGAGAAACACAAGATGGTGATCTGTAGCAAGAATAATAGCCCCAGGGACAGATGCATCGCGCAAAGCACGTTGCCGCTGTAATCGCCGTAATCGTCGCTCCGTACCAGCATCACCACATACCCACTCTAAAAATGCCTGCACACATCGCCCGATACGTCTTCCCCACTGTCGTACGCAATGCACGGTATCATCATTCGCAAAATGCGTTGCCATGTAGTGTGGCTTATAGTGCTGTGCCCATAGCATATTGGCACGATTAAATGCATCAAAAACCGACTTGCCGGCAAGTGGTATAGCAACGCTATACTCATGCGCGCTAAAGGCATCCTGTGTCGGCACATCTAAAGCATTTGTTGCAATGTGATAGTTCAGACATAAACGATCACGTGTATGTGTACCATAGCGTCGTATACCAAGTAGATGTGCAACTACTGTCACAAAAAAACGCCCCGTCCAAATATGTCCCGCCTCATACGCGATGAGAACATCTAAATCGCTGTTTTCATCAGCATGTTGAAATGCCAGTCGCCCTGTCACAGCAATCATGCGCACAAAGGGACTCCACTGCACCACGCATACAATACGCCGTAGGCGTCGCATTTTTTTGACACTGATACGCTCGCGCTGGCGCCGCAGTTCTACCAACGCCTCACGCCCACACAGCATGTATAAGCCATTGCGTTCCGTGATATACTCCCGCACAGTCGGATCCTCCACAGTACGCATCACATCCGCTAACGTCCACACATCCGTACGACGATCTGTTGGGGATCGCAATAGCCAGCGCCAAATTTCGTAGACAGTAAGCGCGCGGTCCATAACATCGTAATAGGTAATGGTCGCAAGAATATTTTTTGCAAGTGTTCGATCCATAAGCGTACGGCATAATTACTGTAAACAGAAGGAAGAGGTGTTTGTATTTTTGTTTACAAAAATCGTGCCGTGGGACTTTCTGTAACACTTTTCAAGTCCTGTGGTATACCCGCGAACACCACCTGGCCACCATCCACACCACCACTTGGCCCCAATTCAATCACCCAATCCGCATGCGCAATCACATCAAGATTATGCTCTACAACAATGACTGTATTGCCTCTCTCAACAAGTTGATCCAGTATCAGTAAGAGTTTCTTCATATCGTCAAAATGCAATCCTGTTGTCGGCTCATCGAGAATATAGAGCGTCTTACCCGTGGACTTCCGCGACAGCTCCGTAGCAAGCTTAATGCGCTGCGCTTCACCGCCAGAGAGATTGGTCGCACTCTGCCCGAGTGTGATATACCCAAGCCCCACCTTACGCATCGTGCGTAATTTTTCTGCAATCAAGTGGTGATTTTTGAAGAACGCGTAGGCATAATCTACACTCATATCTAATACATCGGCAATCGTCACACCATTATATTCAATTTCTAGCACTGTGCTATTGTATCGGCGTCCCGCACACTCCTCACACGGCACATACATATCCGGTAGCATATGCATCTCTACTTTTACCAAACCATCCCCACGACACACTTCACACCGCCCGCCACGCATATTAAAGCTAAAATAACTCGCATCTAATTTCTTCTCCTGTGCCCGATCGGTTGCCGCAAAAAGCTCACGAATGTGCGTAAAAACACCGGTATACGTCGCCGTATTTGACCGCGGTGTTCGTCCAATCGGTGCCTGATCAATCATAATCACCTTATTGATTTGTGACAACCCTGTCACCTTACGATGTGCACCAGGTGTCGTTGCTGCACGATGAAATTTTTGCGCTAATGCACGTGATAAAATTGTATGCACAAGGGTAGACTTTCCACTACCGCTCACACCACATACCGCTGTTAGTGTCCCTAAGGGAAAATCTACCGTAATATTTTTCAGGTTATGTTCTGTTGCACCCACGACACTAATCTTCTTGCCAGTGCCTGCGCGACACTCTTTCTTTGTAGATACATGCAGTTTTTTTGCTAAATATTGCGCAGTTTTTGTATTAGCTTTTTTCATATCGGAAAGCGTACCGGAAAAAATAAGCTGTCCTCCTTCTTCACCTGCCCCTGGTCCCATATCAATCAGCCAATCTGCTGCGCGCATAATGTCAGCATCATGCTCTACAACAATTAATGTATTCTGCGCCTGCTGCAATTTTTGTACCGCTTTTAAAAGCCGATGCGTATCGCGACTATGCAGACCTGCTGTTGGTTCATCAAGAACGTAGATGACACCTGTAAGGTCTGATTTAATCTGTACGGCAAGGCGAATGCGCTGCGCTTCACCACCGCTCAGCGTACTGCTACTGCGTGACAGGGTCAAGTACTCTACACCAACATCACAGAGCGCTTGCGAACGCGCGACCATCTCATCCGCAAGTGTACGCACTGCTGCGCGCTGCGCATCAGTGCCACTGTAGTGTGCTACAACATCACGCATCATTATAATAAACGCCGGCAATGGTGCAGAGACATAGTCATCAATTGTGCGATCGTTTACTGTTACAGCAAGATATGCTTGTTTCAGTCGCTTACCATGGCACTGTGGGCATTGCTGCTCCAACATAAATCGCTCTAATTCACGACGCATGTACTCCGACTTAGTGTTGCGATAGCGCTCTTCCAGTTCTGGAATAATACCTTTAAAAACGCCTGATTTTTTCTTCGCATCTGAGCATGGCTCACCATAAAAGATCATATGGAGATGTTTCTGCGATAATTTTTTTACCGGTGTATCCAATGAAAAGCGGTGCTGACGCGCAAGAGTCTGCAATGCCTCATACTGCCTTCCACGTCCCGTGCTCTTGCCACCGGACTTACTCCAAATATGGATCGCGCCTTCATTGATAGAGAGATGATCGTTTGGCACGAGAAGTGTCGAATTAATTTTTTTTGTGACACCGAGCCCATCACATGTCTCGCATGCACCATCAGGATTATTAAAAGAAAAACACCGTGGTGTAATTTCACCGAGAGTAAACCCTGAATCTTTACAGTGGTAATGATGAGAGTACTCTTCTTCTACTGTATCATGACATACAATACACTGGCCCCCTGATAACTTCATCGCCGTATCCAGAGAATCCATAATGTATTCGCGATCAAAGTTTTGGGAACGATGTATAAAATGATCAATCACAATATCAATCTGTGTATGGACTGCATCATCCACAACGCTCTGAGCTTCTGCAATTGGCATCACAATGCCGTCAACACGTACACGCATAAACCCTTCTTTTGCAATGCCTTGCAACACCGCGCTATTTTTACGATCACTTGGAGATAGTGGCGCAAGAATAGTAATGTCAGTACCCTCTGGCATACGCAGGATGTGCCGCATGATATCCCGTGTACTCTTGCGACGCAATGGCATACCTGTCTGCGGACAGTGCGGCACCCCAATCGTGGCAAATAGGATGCGCAAGTAATCATAGATTTCTGTCATGGTGCCCACTGTGGATCGCACACTCTTACTGACACTCTTCTGATCAATAGCAATGGCTGGTGAGATATTTTCAATCTTATCAACGTCCGGCTTTGTCAGAACACCCATGACACTTCGTGCATGTGTAGAAAGACTCTCCAAAAAACGGCGATTACTCTCGGCATAGATCACGTCAAACGCCAAGGAACTCTTACCGGATCCTGATAATCCCGTCACCACCGTCATCTGCCCGCGCGGAATATCTACGGAAACATCTTTCAGATTATTCACGCGTGCGCCACTGACAACAATACGATCGGCTGTGCCGCGTGCAGAAGTTTTGCGTGGTGAAGATGTCGCCATAAAGCATACGTAATAGAATTTGAAATATTGCAATTACCAATGATACGGTATTTTTCTGTAGACGTCAACTTTGCGTCAAGCCAACCTATCACGCACCCAACATACCAGAAGGCTAAGCTGTGGTCTACCACGGTACCAACAATCAGTGTGCACAGGACTATCCACTACTTCTTGCTAAGAAAAAATTGTACACTACGCCAAAACTGAACGACAAACGAAAAATCCGTCAGGCGCTGACACGATGTACTGCAGCGCACACGCTGTAGTACAAGCATGCACCCTCTATTTCACTTACGACTTCCAAAAATGCTGCCCAGCAGACTCTGGCGACGGCTGTGGAGTAACTGCTGCCCGCTGCGCAACTTCGCGCTCCACCATATCACGATCGCGCCCATACTTCAGACGCGACAGCTCTTTCAGTGCCTCCACGATATCCTGCGTGCCTTCTGTTGGAAGAGGTGCTTTAATATTAAATGGTGCCGTAGAAACGTTATTCATCAGTAATCGTGCAAAATAGTTATAATTATCTACATTAATCAAGTCTTGTGATGTAAAGATCGGCATAAACTGCTTCTCCAAAAATTCTGCATCTTCTGGACCAACGCGGTAAGCCGCAAGCGATCCAACGTTTCCAAAAACAGCTTTAGAAATACTCTCCGACAGCTGCCCAATAAACTGATGTGCCAAAATCAATGCGAGTCGATATTTACGTGCTTCAGATAAAATCTGTGCAATAGAATCCGTTGTGACATTTTGAAATTCATCAATATACAGATAAAAATCCTTGCGTTCTGCTTCCGGTATATCAACACGCCCCAACGCCGCCATCAATAATTTACCCACAATAATCATGCCCAGCAAATGACTATTAGTCTCTCCAATCTTACCCTTGGACAAATTGATCAGGAGAATTTTTTTCTCGTCCATGATTTTGCGAAAATCTAGTGTACTTTTTTGTTGTGAGATGATGGGGCGCATCATGTCGTTTGTCAAAAACGGTGTTAGTTTTGACGTGATGTACGGGACCATATTGGCAAGCGCTGCCTCACCACCGGCCTTCTCTGCTTCCTTAGTCCAGAAATCCCGCACCACCATATTCGTACACTTGGAGAGCTTCATGCGGCGAAATTCCTCATCCGCTAACACCTTTGGAATCTCCATCAATGTCGACCCCGATGCAGGATCCTCCATGACGAGGAGCATGGCATTACGCATATACTGTTCAAACATCGGGCCACCGGTTGCCTTGAGGTCGTACAGCTTATCAAAGATATTGATAACCTCATTGATCACAAACGTCTTCTCTTCTGGTCGAGTAAACTCTAGCATATTCAATCCAAAGGGCCGCTCTACATCTGCCGGATCAAAATACACGACATCCTCTGCGCGCTCCTTTGGGACAGCGGTAAGAATTTTTGCAATGGCGTCACCATGGGGGTCAATAAAGCACAGCCCATTGCCATCACGCACATCCTGTTTTGCCATTTCTTCCAAGAGAGTCGATTTACCAACACCTGTCTGTCCAATGACATAGAGATGGCGACGACGATCATTTTGCGATAAACGAATATCTGTTTTAACACCACGGTAGTCATTCCAGCCAAGATAGGTCCCCTCTTTGGGAATATCTGTTGGCGGCGGCGCACTGCCGGCTTTCAACCACTGAATTTTCGGGGTCTGCGTTGTGGAGATTGGAAAATGAAAAATACTCGCCAGCTCTTCCACACCAAGAAGTATAGCGTGGTCTTCATCAAATCCACGAAAAATATAGTGAAAAGCCTGCTTCTTTGATCGCTTGGTATAGTGACGTACTGCAAAGTGATTAACACCCGGATTGTCAAACTGGGCAAAAGCATTTTCAATATGTGATAAAATTTCCTCAGCACGTGATTGCGTCATTGCCGATGCCACCAAGCGAATATTCACAGAAAATGCTGCTTTATTTGCCTTGGCTTCAATTGCCTTCACAAGCTCCTGCTCCTCCGGTGTTAGCTGGACAGTTTTATTTATTATCCTCTCCCGCTCTTGCTGTGATGCTAGAGTCTTACGCACTTCTGCAAAAAACGCGCGCCCAAAACCGCCCTGCACGTCTTTCAATTGCTTACCTTGTTGCATTTCATGCGCAATTTTACGCCCCTTACCACGCCATGTCTTCCCTGCATCCCCCAAAACAATTTGGATGCCAGCACCCTCACCATACGAATCTAGCTTACTCAGTGCCGTCGTAATTTCACTCAACGGATCCTTTTCCATCGTCTCATATGTACGAATAGGTAGAGCATAGGATTTATGTAACGTCACAACACCAATCGCTGTCTGTGAACCTGGTGAAAAAACCGTGTAATCTTTTACTTTCTCAATAGATGAATCTGTAAAATAGCTATGCACCTGTTTTTCTAAAGCGGACCGAAATTTTTTCGGTACTGCCACATAAAATTCAATCTCCTCATCACCGGCAGGGTTAGCAATTTCCAGTGCAAATGTTGGCTTACCGTAAATAAATGTACGCCACGAAAACTTTCTCTCACGCAGGTGCGCTAAGGTTGTTAGTAGTTGTTCCATTGCACCAACCTCCTCTTTCCACAGATCTGGATTCTGTACATTTTTATCTTCTGTATGACGCGATTTGGCAACACGTACAATTTCTAGGTCCTCATTCATGGCGCGATTAATGAGTGCTCGATACCCAAAAAAACTACGCGCAAGCAAAAGCCCGCCTGTGACAATGCTGATGAGGGCAAAAATACCCAGAAAAAGACTAATGATGCTACCCATAGTACTTTACACTCGTAAAAAACTTAACAACTATACCTTCTACAACTCCACAAGACCGCGCGCAACTAGTGCCTCATGCAATTCATCAGAAAGCAACCGATCGTGCAGTTGATCCAATATATAATAATCATCTGCTTTTCGTGCGATCTTCACAGCACGCTCAACGCTCTCCGTCAACGCAATATCAATCAAGTGTACGATCTGCGATTCATGATCCATTTCCTGGATATCACGCACATCTTGTGTGATCTGCACATCATCAGAAGGCTGCGCCTTTTCTTGCACCGTTGAAAGCATTTTGCCATACGTAGCAGCCTTTTCTGCAGCTGCAACCTCTGACACCGGCTCCTTCTCCGGTGTCTGTGGGGCTGATTCTTTCGCAGCAGATTGTGCGCCGCTAAACCGTTGCTCCAAGTCAACATGCGTTGCAGATTCCTCCACACGTCCTTTTAAAATAGGATCTGGCATAGTACAGTATTTTAGAAAATTACTCGCTGTGTGTTCTCATAAATTCATCTCCTGCTCTTTACGCAGCATCTATGATGTTTTGTTTCAAGTCAGCAATTGCCTCTGCAATCAGCTCATCATAATCCGTAAGTTTACTGCGCAAAAATGTATCAATATCAACAGGATCGAGATTATCAATGTTCTCTAACATGTCTTCAAATTGCGTACGATCGCCATCACTCAGCTTTGCATACGCATCTACCAGGACACGTTTAATGACAGATTCTGTCATCTGCAATACCAGTTCTTCTTGCTGCTGATCATCCAAATCGGTAAAACCGAATTCTTGCGCGATGATCGTATAGATCGGCTGTGTATCAGTGGCAGCTTGTGTAGATGGGTCATTACTCATAGTGTTTTAGTTAGTTGATGAAATGTTTCGTTTAAGAACCTTTTCAATTTCAGCAATAACAGCATTGATCTGTGCAGTTGTAACCTGAATAGCTTGTTCGATCTGCATCATGCTTTCGCCAGTTTTTCTAGCAGCATTTGTTGCAATATTACGATCATGCTGCTCCAACACCTCTTGCGGAATGTGCGACGGACGCACCACACCAAATGACGATTGCGCGGTGTTAATATGTGGCAACGACGCCAGCGTCAGTTGCTGCACCTCATCATCCGTCAATGGTCCACGTGCCTTTGTCACCCACTGCTCCACATACGGATTGCCTTCTGTCATCTGTGCAAAATCCTTCGGATCCATCACGTGCTTGAGCGTTGATGCGTATCTATGGAACAAATCTTGCAACTGTTTGTTGGCTGCCAATAGTTTCGGAAAATGTGGGTGCTGCATAGTCTGTTCGTGCAATTTAGCCATATATTCCACTTGCTTCTCTCGTCGCTCCGCGTCTCTTGTAACACTTTCCACAGCCTGTCGCTGCTGTGCACGAATTTCTTGCTGCGCTCTCTTCACATAAGAGTCATAGTACCGCTCTACCTGCTGATCCCATTCGGACTGTGCTTGCGAACGACCCTGATTGCGCGCAATGAAATCACGATACGCTGCATCACTGACCCATTTCAGAAAGTCTTGATATGCTCGTGTCTCCGTTAGTGACTGCTCCATAAACGACTGCACGCGAAACTGCTGATCAAAGTGTCGACTGGCGCTGTTGCCATCCGCTTCTACCTGCTGTTCCTCTTGTATGGAAGTGATCGATTGCGCATCGCGCGATGCCGATGGCTGTTGCGATGCAGAGACTTCTTCTTGCTGTGCAGCCATAACAGCCTCTTCCATTTTATTGGCGAGCGCAACCCGCGCCATAAAAACAGCCGTCTTTGTCTTTTCCGGATCGTAGGAAATGCCCGCTGCAGCACTCATGTGATCAAATATCTGTTTTGTGCGTTGCGGATCTTCACTGCCGGCAATAACTTCTCCAATCGTTTTACTCGCCACGGGAGTCTTATAAACAGCATCTCGCCCGAGGACACGTTCCGTCAGGAGACGAATATTCCTCCCAAGAACGGCATTATCATTTTCTATCGTCACACCTTCTACTGTTACTCTCTGCTCACCAGTCTGATATGGCGATTGCGACGCAAAGACACTCTCCCCACCACCACGCTGTACAACATTGTCCTGGGATTGTATAGATGCCTGCGTAACATCAGGCTGCTGTACAACTACGTCCTCAAAATTCTCCGGCTGTGGTGCGGGGCGTTTTTGTCGCGCCTGCTCTTGTGTGCGCGCAGTTGAATCACCATCCTCCCGCAATTCCTCCTGCCACTGTTGTAGCAACGCAACATCGGCAAGCGTCGCAAACTTAATTTTCTCACCGATGTCAATTCTATCAACATTTCCGCTTGCAATACCCGTCTTTTTCCACTGTCCCTGCACAAGTTGCTCTTCTTTTTTCAGAATACGGTCTATAAACTGTGCAACTCTTTGTCCACTCGGTATACCTACCAAAAAACCCTTTTGCTCTAAATACTGGCGAATTATTTCACCGACAACATCACCGCTTTTTACAGGACCGAGCTCCACGTAACGGGACTGTCTCTCGCTGCGTTCTTCCTCTGTAGTAGAAACTTTTGATGTCTGTGCGAGGTGTGGTATTTCACCACGCCTTCCTCTATTCGTATACACACTCTGAGCCATCGCGCCCTGTGATGCCACAAGGCTGCCAAATGTGATTGCAGCAATAAGTTTTTTGATACCTTTTTTGGAGAAAACTTTTGACCACCAGCGACGCCGCTGTACATCTTGTGTCCGATCCTCTGTTTCTGCATCAAAGACATGTCTTCCGCGTGTAGCATGTTCCATATCAACTTTGTTGTTCTCAGAGCCATGCAATTCTTGCGGTTGTGTTGCGTATTTCCGTCGATATGCCTCCAATAGCGCAGCACCACGTACAACACGACGTTGCATTTCTGCGTCAATTTTATCATGCTCACCATCATCAGTCACAAGATCTTGTCGATCCTGTACAGATGATTGATCTATTGTAGTATGTGCATCAGATGGATGTTCAGAAACGCGATCCACCATAGCACTACTCGCACTAGTGCGCACATCCGCAGATGCAGCTGTAGCTTCCGCCTGCTCTTTTTGTACCTGCTCCTGTGCTATTGCAGAACGCTGTTCCGCTTTCTGCGCCCATTCTTGATCAAATGCTCTTTTTTCCGCTTCGCTCCATGTGCTTTGAGTACGTGGATCAAACGGCCGCTGTATCTGCTGCGGTTGCTGTGTATTACGATCAAATCCACCCAGTGCAGCAGCATCAGGATTGTCAACAAGATGCGCACCAACGGATGACGCTGTGTTTATTGTTTGCGCTTCGGTACGTAATGCATCAACAAGACGTGTGACATCGTCAGTGTGCATGGTATGGGAATAGTCCGCATACAATTTTTGCGACACATCTTCCCAAAATGCTTCTTCAGCATTGGGATTGGCGCGATCCAGCGCTGTGAAGTCATGGAGAATAGCGGCACGACGAGATGAGGGAATAGAAGGATCCGCACGTCGACCAAAGAATTTCTCAAAGATCATACCTCTTATTTTTTACTTTACTATGTGTTTAATGATGTGTGTATAGTATAGCATACACACAGACCTTCTCTAATGAGAGTATAGCACACCAACTTGATTGCACCACGCGCATCATATCGAAAAATGATTTATCACCAACTGTGCACGACCACTGCCAATAATACGTTGCACAAGACGATACACACCCTCGTCACCCGGCTGTTCAATGCCAATTTTACGCACAGCCTGCATAATAGCGTCCTGCCGCGATGCAACAAAGAATGTTTGTGCACTTTGCGCACTGCGCTCGTCAGTCGGCGCAATATGTTCACCAAATAAAACGCTATTGAGTTGCTGTGTCATTACTTCAACATCATGTGACGCTACAGTTGAAAGACGCACGTATTCAAACACCTGACCTTCAGGGTTATCAAGAAATCGCTCAATATATTGACTCATCGTTTCATTTTCATGCGGTGGCACAATATCTTTTGCCAATATCATCCATGCGCGCCCACGACGCTCCTCAACAGCAAGGTTTTCCCATGCACCTGTCTCCATGGCGTTTTGCGTTTGTGCAATAAGGTCTGTGGCACGTGTGTTTTCAAGAAAATGATGAAACTGCGTGGCGTCCTCACCAAAACCAAAGAACTGCGGCTGTACCAATGAAGACTCTCCTAAAAACAGTGCACTTGGTTGCGCGGATCGAAATTCCTCATGTGCCAATGTTGCATAACGTAATGCACTATATTGCTCTGAAGCACCAGAAGACGCCGATGCCTGTTCTGTTGTTGCGGAAACAGATGAAGGCGACACGTTCCCCTCTGGTGCACTGGGATCACTAACAGGTGTAATAGTATGCTGTTGCTCATAAAGTTTGTTGTACCGTACAATATACTGCTCCAGCGTCTCACCCTGCTGTGGCGCCATACCTTCCATATGTGACACGTCTATAAGCCATGTGTCAAAAGCATTTTTTGCAGACAATTGCTCTGTTTGTGCAATATGCCATGCCGCATCATTGCCAAGCATACTTGCAAATGCCTCCTGTGTTATTCCGCCCGACATATCATGTGCTTCGGGAATACTGATACTGCGCGGTGCATGTGCCCAACGGCTATCAACGGAAGGTTGTGCAGCCTGCTCTGCCTGTGGCGCTACACCGCCTTTCGCGACTTGTTCCGCAGAAACTTCCGGCGCACCAGCTGATGCTTGCGGTACAGGAGGTATGCCCGGTGTGGTGGCGGCTGCAACATTATGATTCGCACCAGCTGCCGCAAGGACACGACGCACCTCGGCATCGTCACCCAAGATCTCCGTCATCGTGATACGATCACCTGGGCGAATATAGTCCACATCCTCATGCCCGACTCTTTTGAGAACGCCAAAGCCCATTTCTTTTAGTTTTCCATAATCTTGATTTGCCTCCAACGCCTGTAATTGATCCTCAAAGTGATCAATGGCGATGTTTTTCTGCTGTGGTGATAACTGATCAAAATCATCGCCATATGTTTGTGAGAGATGCTCCTTGATACGCCCCCACATCGTATCGCCGCTCTTAATGTCAAAAACCACTTCCTTGGGCGCGACAGCGCTCTTTGTCTCTGCAGCAGTATGTTCAGGTGCAGACACGGACTTTTGTGCCTCCGAAGTAGGAGAAACTTCTTTCTGCGCATTATTTTGATCAGGTTGCTCAACTGGCTGTACAGAAGAACTTTTTTGCGACACATCACCTTGTTCTTTCGACACATCAGGATCACCCTGTGTGTCGTTCGCGCTGCCACTTACGTACTCGGAAGCATCGTGAGAAATGTAACCGGATGACATATAGCCCAACGCACCACCAGCCGCTGCGCCTGCAACTGTGGCAATCTTTGTATTACGAGCAGCCTTGCGCCGCAACTGCTCACGCTGCGTAATAATTGTAGAGACATCTGTATCAAGAAATGTAGCAGCATCACCTTGTACAAGAGAGGACTGCGTTGTCGTTTTATCCTGATGAAGTCGCCGCTTTCCATAGCGATCAGCCGCCCAATGTCCAGCAAAACCCCCTACTGTAGCACCACCAGCAACACTCATCATGCCCGCTGCCTTTGCCATCGTCATTACCAATGGTCCTTTTGCTCCCATCAGTATTGCAAGTTTTGGTGCTTGACGTAAAGCCGTCATTACGCCACCTGCTGCTATAGCAATGGCAACACCACCCACAGCGGCAACCTTTGCACTTTTTTTACATAGTGCACGTACATCTTCGCGCTGAAAAAAACGTCCGATGGGTGCCATGTGCACCCCAATACCAAGCTGCTGCGCCTTTGCTTCTGTTTTTGCATTATATAAACGATCTGCTTCATGAAAAATATCACGCGTAATCACTTCCTGCATCTTTTTCTGTTCTTCCGGCGATGCACCTATAATACGCTCGGCGCGTATAGCATGTACAAGATTGACAGCGTCTTTATAGTGCGCACGCTGCTGTTCCAGTTCCCTCTTCGCCTCCGCATCACGCACACCCTCAAAGCCAAAGGTACTCTTCAGTCGACGCCACACCGAATCGTTTTGCTGTTCCAGTCGCGCGAGAATCTCACGCTCCTTTTTACGCTCCACAACTGCTGCACGCAGCACTGCGAGCTCCGCGCGTGCAATACGCTGTGCGTCACTCGCGCGTTCACCAACCTCTGCTCGCGGTCCACCAACACCCTCTTGTATGCCACCACCCGCTCTTCTACGGCGATCCTGTTCTTCCTGTAAGCGCTCAGCACCATGCGGATCACGATCGTGCGCAGTGATTGGCTGCTGATGCTCTGAAGATACTTTCATCGCACTGCCCTCCTGCTCTGTCATGGGAAAATAATATTATACAAATATTTATGTTATAATTAGTATATCATATTATTTTATTGTACACGATCCTATGCGCTCCACATCTCGTATACATTCCACACTCCTCTTATGTGGCATCATCATCCTGGCTATCTTTCTCCGCAGTTACAACATCACAGCCATTCCTTCTGGCATCTATCCTGACGAAGCAAATAATGCTACAGACGCCATTACCGCGATGACAGGAGGGCATCTCCAGTGGTTCTATCCCGCCAATAACGGACGCGAGGGTTTGTTTCTCAACATCATCGCTCTCAGCTTCAAGCTCTTTGGTATCGGCATTATACAATTAAAGCTACCCTCGGTCCTCATGGGTACGCTTGCAGTCATCGGTATATGGTTTCTCGCTCGCGAGCTCTTTCCGTCTCGACCCCGCCTCGCTCTCATTGCTGCCTATCTCACTACCGTCAGCTTATGGGCTATCATGTTCTCACGTATTGCTTTTCGCGCCAATATGTTAGTGCCAGTGCTTGCCTTTGCCTTTGCACTGTTCCTGCGCGGTGTACGTACACAGTCGCGCATAGCCTTTGCCTTGGGAGGATTGGTATTTGGGCTTGGCTTTCACACATATATTGCATTTCGTATTGCGCCGGTCCTTTTTGTCTTCCTCATTATTCTTTTTCTCATGCAAGACGGCATGCACTTTGTTCGCACACACTGGCGCGGTGTCGCACTCTACATCGCCTGCGCATTCATCAGCGCAGCGCCCATTTTGTGGACATTTCACATTCACCCAGAATACCTCATTTCTCGCTCTTCCGACATTTCCGTCTTTGCACCATCCGATACATCGCCTTTTGCCACACTCACTCACACCATCTCAACATCACTACTACAGTTCAACGTTATGGGTGACCAAAACTGGCGTCACAATTACCCACCCCTTCCACAACTCGAACCGTTGGTTGGTGTCTTTTTCATTGCTGGCATCATGCTTTCACTATTTATGGCACTGCGATTTCTCTTTCTGCGCATTACACGTGGCATCCGTAATCGCGCCATGGTCATCCACTGGTTTCTTCTCGCCTGGTTTGTCGCCTTACTTTCACCGGCATTCATGACAACTGAAGGATTGCCACATGCACTACGGTCCATCGGCACTATTCCACCAGTTTTCATTTTTGCGGCACTCGCCATTGATACCATCATCGTACGTGCACGCCACTATAGCCGTACCATGTACGCCTACGCCATCGCTGCCGTACTCATCTTCTGTGTGTACACCGGCATGTTTACTGCTGTAACCTACTTTGCTCTGTGGGGCGCCAACCCTGCACAGGCTGCAGCCTTTCACAAAAATCTCACAGACATCGGTACTGCGCTTGCCGAACGCCCACATGACAACACCTTTGTATATGTCGTTGCCGGACCAATGGAGCGTCTTCCCATTCAAATACTCACAACTCACCGCGCCGATGTCATGTGTGTCTACCCTGATCAACTCTTAACGCTAATCGACACAACGCAGCCGTTCACCGTGGTTTTTCCGTCACCAGATGCTTACCTCATTGACGCCATCGCAGAACGTACCGACATCACCATTGAAGAAATCACCATGCCCCTCAACAGTACATTCACCATTATTTCATCACATCACTAACCTCATGCCCTATGATTCGTCGCTATTATGAAGTAATTGTCGGAACCATCATCGTCGCATTCCTCGCTGTTTCTATGTTTTTGGCATGGGACGATGCTCTCACGTTTGACGAAATCGCCCACATCCCCGCTGGTTACAGCTATGTCACACAGCATGACTACCGCCTCAATCCAGAACATCCTCCACTGCTAAAAGCTCTTTCCGGTATGGCACTCTTGCCGTTGCGCCCCACATTTGACATCACACAAGACTATTGGACCGATGTCAATCAGCACGGCGAATACGATCAGTGGCGCGCCGGTCATATGTTACTATTTGGCGCCAATAACCCCACAGATCTCATTGCCTTCTTTGCGCGTCTCCCCATCATCCTTATTGCAACAGCATTTGGCATATTTCTCTTTCTCTGGGGTAAGCGCATGGGTGGTGTCATCACAGGACTTTTTGCACTCATCCTCTACGCCTTTGATCCCAATGTTTTGGGACACAACCACTTCGTCACCACCGACCTCGGCATTGCCGTCGCCATTGCCGTGGCATTTTTCTTCTTCTTTCGTTTCCTTCAAAAACCGACATGGCGCAATATGATTTACGGAGGTGTCGCACTGGGCAGTGCACTTGTCACCAAGTTTAGTGCTGTTATGCTACTCCCGTTTTTTGGCATACTGCTACTACTCTACCCGTCCATCATGATCATCCGCACGGGACAGAAACGCCTCCATCTCGTTCTCGCCTACCTTGGTAAGGGTATTTGTGCCATTATCATCGCATGTACTGTCATCTGGGCAACATACATGCCACTCACATATCGCATGCCTACCGACGTTCTCACCACACTTGTCGCAACAAAAAACCAAGCAGACATCCACCCCCGCGACACCTACTTCAGCGCCATTATTCTCGCAACAAATACTACCGTGATCACACGTCCCTTTGCCACATATACGCAGGGACTGATGCAAGTACTCAATCGCGTGGATGGTGGTAACGGCGCCTACTTCATGCACACCAATACTTCCCGTGCCTCCAAATGGTACTTCCCCTTCGTTTTTATCGCAAAAGAAACACCGCTTCACCTCTTCTTTTATACCATTGCCGTACTACTTGGCCTACTGGCTATTGCGCGTACATTTTATGTCTTTGCGCATCAGTCATTTAAGATCTCCATTCGCCGCGTGCGTCTCTTTGTCGTACGACATTTCGCAGAGCTTGCAATGCTTCTGTTCACGCTATGGTATGCCTACACTGCCATCACTGGCAATCTCACCATCGGTTTCCGTCACCTCTTCCCTATGCTCCCACTCATCTATCTCCTCACGGCAAAAACCATCGTAGATTCCTATAAAAAAATTTATAACCCCACCAAACGCAAAACCGTGCGCCTCGCCTTCATTCTCTCCATCACTATGCTTATGGGTATCACCGTTGCCGCATTCCCATACTACATGTCCTACTTCAATGCACTGTTCGGTGGATCAAAAAACGGCTACAACTACGTCACCGATTCCAACGCCGACTGGGGGCAAGACGCTAAGCGATTCAAGCGCTACCTTGACGCGCATCCAGAAATCACCTCTATCCGCGTTGACTACTTTGGCGGCGACAACATTCCCAAACGCATTGGTGATAGATACATCGGCTGGTGGGACAGTAAGCGTCCCGTGGAGCCAGGTTACTATGCCATTTCCGTTAATGCTCTCCAGGGCTCCCTCTATACAACGGAGCGTATGCCTGACGACACCTATGTGTGGACACGTGCACTTACACCTATTGATCAGGTTGGTACGTCCATCCTCATCTATCACGTCCAGTAAGGATTGCACATCATCCGCAGCTCATGCACACTGCGCCTCTTCCCATTGCAAGAGGCGTTTTTTGCGCGCCGAACCGAAAGCATAGTGCCCTATAGTGCCGTCGGCACGCACCACACGGTGACACGGCACCAACAGCGCAACGGGATTGCGCGCCATGGCACTGCCCACCGCACGCGCCGCACCCGTGGCATTAGCGGCCGCGGCAAGGGCGCCATAGGAAATCGTGGTGCCGCACGGCACCTCGCACAGCACCGCCCACACACGCAACTGAAATGTCGTGCCACGTACATGGAGTGGAATCACCTGGTGGCTTGCGGATGCCGACATGAGAATAGCGCGATGCGCTCGCCGTTGCAATGCCGTGGATGCGTGCCGTACAGGCGCCTGTGGATACAGTGCGTGGAGCTCTTTACTCATCGCACTTGCGGATGCAACAAACATCACGGCACACACGCCGCGTGACGTTGTGGCAATGCCCACGCATCCAAACGGCGTTACATATAAAGCATAGGCAATGTCAGAGATCTCTGCATCATTCCAGGGCACAAAAGTTACAGACAATACCTTCTGTGTCATATGTTTTTCATTAATAAGCACCCTACCGCATCAGCATGCGCGATCTACATCAAAAAAGATTAGGATGTATGTTCATTTTATGGTAAATGCTCACACGCAATACCATCCTTATCGCCATCCAAACGGTGTGTATCGGCACGTGTACCACCAGCCCTCTCAAAGAATTTTTGTGCCTGTTTTTGTGTAGCAAAATCAGAACAATTATATTCGTCTGTGTACTTTCCACCCGACTCCACAGCATTGCCCTCAATATCACGCAAAATACGCGTCATATAGCCACCGTCGTCCGTGCGTGCAGCATTGCCATCCTCATCGCGCACTACCTTGGAGTCAGATAGAGACTCTCCCGACAGAATAGATCCTATATCCCAGTCATTACTGGTTAATTCTAGTCCTAGCGCAGCCAGCAGTAGCACAATAACGCCCCCAAGTACCCCTTTCATCACTTTGCGCTGCGGCGATCCACTATAATCCTTGGCACGACGCACCACATCGTTGATTTTTTCTTTTCTCATAGAAGTTCGTTAACAAAAAAATGATCTAGATCACATACAGATAGACGTAGATCGCAATCGCCAGTAAAACGATGATGGCAATGATGCGGAGATTTTTGTTGCCACGAATATTGCGCAACGATTTTTGAGATGATGGCACATTGTCCCTCATACGACAATTGTATAAAAATTACACATTCACTATACCATGAAATACTATGCTATCACAATGCCAACATAAAACCCCACCACGAGGGGCGGGTGCGTGAAGAGAAAAAAGTTGCATTAAACTCAGCTAGGCCCTAAAATACATACTATGAAAAAACTTCAGAAATTACAGAAGGGAGATAAAGTAGCGGTGCTGTCGCCATCATTTGCAGCTCCCACTATTTTTCCAAAGGTGTTTGAGTTAGGACTCCAAAGAATTAGGGATGTGTTCGAATTAGAACCAGTAGAATACCCAACAACAAGAAAACTCAACGCACGCACTGAGGATCGCGCTCGCGACATTATTGCGGCTTTTTCTGATCAAGAAATAAAGGCCGTCATTGCAAGTATTGGTGGAGATGATCAAGTGACCTATATTCACAAAATGTCTCCGGAGGTATTTATAAAAAACCCAAAGTTGTTTTTAGGCTACAGCGACAATACACATCTTTGTAATTTTTTGTTTCAGCATGGAGTTCCTTCGTATTACGGAGCGTGTGTGATGACACAGTTTGCAATGCATGGAGAAATGGACAGCTACACGGTGGAAAACATTCGTCACGCCTTGTTCGATTCTGGTGAATATGAAATTACTTCCTCAGAAGAATATAATGAAATTGGTCTCAATTGGCAAGATGAAGCACTGCTTGCAGAAAGACGAGCCTACGAAAAAAACACTGGATGGACATGGGATGCTCCAATGAGTAGCGAGGGTGTCTTGTGGGGTGGGTGTTTAGAATCGATTGATGATATGTTGCGCAACAATACACCAATCCCAGATCTTAAAAGATTTGGAAATATTATTCTTATGCTTGAAACGTCGGAGGAAATACCTTCGTGCGCATATGTGCAACGAGTACTACGCGCATTGGGTGAGCGAGGGATAGTGAAAGCAGTTCAGGGTATTTTTGTTGGACGACCAAAAGCATGGGAGTTTGATAAGCAATTCACCAAAGAGGAACGAATCGCCTACGTGGATGCGCAGCAAAAAGCCATTCTTGAAACGGTACGTACATACAACAAAAATATTCCTGTGGTACAAAATATGAATTTTGGTCATACAGACCCACAGATACCGATGCCCTATGGAGGAAGAGCACGGGTTGATTCAAACACAAAGAGAATCTTTGTTTACTTTTAGGTCAGATATTACATTCCCCAGACCTTCTTTAGCAGTGGCTTCAACCTATTCTTCAATACATGCACTAGAACTAGCTACAAACGACGCATTGGCGTTGTCGACATCATCTCAAGGGGTTTGGCTACACAGCGTTCCTCGGAAATATCTTGAAGATTGCATGAGTATAGCATGACCATGTTTCGTCGTCCGAAGAAGGAGTTGGACTACATCTCTTCCAACACATCAATCGTCAAGAGTGCCAACACCGTTCGTAAGGCTTCCGCAACGGCCTCCGCCAACGCCAACCGCGCCGCCGTCACATCCGGATCGTCCGTGAGGATTGGCGTGCTGTTATAGTAGCTGTGAAACGTTTGCGCTAACTGAAAGGCAGCATGCGCCACTAGCGACGGGTCATGGACAGATGCGGCGCGCGCAATCGTAACGGGAAGCATGATTAGCTGTTGCGCCACCACACGCTCGGCATCTACCGCGCCCAAACGCGCAAGGCTGTCCTGTGATGCTACCGCGCCGCGTGCCTGCCCTTTGCGCAGTACGCTTTTGGCGCGCGTATAGGCATACTGCACATACGGTCCGGTCACTCCCTCCATGGCAACGGACGTGCGCACGTCAAATGTAATGGACGTTTTGGGATTAGTTTTGACAAGAAAAAAGACAATGGCCGCATGTGCCATAATGTGTGCACGACGGGCAATTTCCGCATCGTCGCACGCATCACCATGCCGTTTACGCAAGTCCGCCGCCACAGTTTCCGTCACATCGGCAAGCAAATCATCAGCATCCACAACGGTACCCTCGCGCGACTTCATTTTACCCGTAGGCAAATTCACCATAGCATAGGACAAGTGATAGCACTGCGTCGCCCACGAAAACCCCATGGCACGAAAAAGAGCAAACATCGTCTGAAAATGATACTCCTGCTCTTCACCAACCACAAAGACCGATGCGTCAAGCCCCGGATAGTCCGCCGACTTCTGCGCGGCAAGCGCAAGGTCTTGTGTCGCATACAGCGCTGTGCCGTCGGCACGTAACAGTGTCGCCTTTTTTGCGCTACCATCTTTCTGTACACCAAAAACCGTTGCATCCAGTGGAAACACCACTGCGCCGGAATCCTCACGCACTAATACTCCGCGCGCCACACCCTCTTCCACAATATCCTTACCACGTTGATATACCTCCGACTCATAGTACTCGCGATCAAATACAAACCCGTACTGCGCAAACGTCTCACGAAAACCCTCTTCCACCCACGTGTTCATCATGCGCCACAATGCCCGCACCTCCGCATCACCGTCCTCCCACTTCTTGAGCATCTCCTGCGCCGCATCGGCAAGAGACGGATCCTTCACTGCTTCCTGTGCAAAGCGCACATAGTAGTCGCCCACAAAATGATCGCCCTTTTGTCCGGTAGTTGCAGGCGTTGCGCCACCGCCCCACCGCTGCCATGCCAACATGGACTTGCAGATGTGCACGCCGCGGTCATTGATCACCTCCGCGCGCACTACATCGTCGCCGACAAAGGCCGACAGCGCCGCAACGGCCATGCCGATGACACCGTTGCGCACATGTCCAACATGCAATGGCTTATTGGTATTTGGAGAAAGGTATTCTACCATAATCTGTCGCCCAGTAGGCGACGCGGGACGTAATGGACGCAGTGCCGATGCAAACAAAACTTCCGGATGCAGTCGTACATTGACATACGGTCCCACCGCCTCCCACACGCCCACCGTGCTATGTTCGCACAAGTGCGCCGCAAGATCGTGCGCAATCTGCGCCGGTGCCATCTTATACAACGACGCAAAAGAAAAACACGGTACGGCAAAATCACCTATGGTAATATCCGGTGGTGTCTCTACGGTGACATCTTCCATAGCACACGGCACACTATACACATCTTGGAGCGCCTGCCTCACATCTGCTACAATATCTGCAACGACATTCTGCATACTTTCCAGAATATTACGCAATGAATTATGCAATCACTATAACGCATTACGGTACCAAGATCAACTTGCGACTTCCACAAAACGGCGTACAATAACATGCATTGCATCACCATTGATGCCCTACAATGATTAACACTGACTGTATGAAAATTCTCATTACCGGCGGTGCCGGTTTTATCGGCGCAGCCTTAGCGGGTGCCATGGCGGCACGTGGCGACCATGTAGTTATCGTTGACAACTTCAATGACTACTACGACCCACAACTCAAACGCGATCGCCTCAGCGCCATGCTGTGCGACCAGCCGTATACGCTCTACAAGGCCGACATCCGCGACAGCAAAAAGATGCTGCGCATCTTCACAAAGGAGCAGCCCGACAGCGTAATGCACTTAGCAGCAATGGCAGGCGTACGCAATTCCATCAGTGATCCACTGCTCTACGAAGAAACCAATGTACGCGGCACGCTCAATCTCTTGGAGGCAGCGCGACGTACTGGCGTCACAAACTTCGTCTACGCCTCATCCTCTTCAGTATACGGCGCCAATACCAAACAACCGTTCAGCGAATCCGATATGACGGACGCGCCAATGTGCCCGTACGCTGCCACAAAAAAAGCGACGGAACTTCTCGCTTATACATATACATCCCTCTATAGCATTCCCACAACTGGTCTACGATTTTTCACTGTGTATGGACCGTGGGGACGCCCAGATATGGGTGTATTTAAATTTGTTGCAAATATCGTGGACGGCAAGACCATTGACATCTACAACAACGGAAACATGCGCCGTAATTTTACCTATATTGACGATATTGTTTCCGGCATCATCACCTGCATTGACGCTACACTGCCCAGTGCAAACATCATGAATATCGGTGGCGATCGCGACGAGGCGCTCATGGACTACATTGCTGCCGTTGAAAAACACGCCAATAAACGTGCCAAAAAGAACATGATGCCCATGCAACAAGGCGACGTGCAATCCACCGTCGCTGACATCCGTAAGTTGCGTAAACTCGGCTGGAAGCCTACTACGCGCATTGACAAAGGTGTCCAAAACTTCGTCGCATGGTATCAATCGTATTATCACACACCACAGCGTACACGGCGTACCACCACACGCCGCACAAAGCACTAGCCGCGTGCCGCGTGCATGAATGCTGTCACTGCGTGATCCACAATCAGATCCTGCACGCAAATCGGCGCCGTCAAATACACCGTTTCCAGATGCCGACACCGACTGAGCGCCACATACATCTGCCCATGCGCAAACGCACCGCGTCCGCGATCAATGATTACTGCATCATACGTCTGTCCTTGGGACTTGTGCACCGTGATCGCCCATGCCAAACGCAGGGGAAATTGCGTAAACGAGCTCACCACCTCTTCCTCTATTTTTTTCGTATCACGATTATACACATAGCGAATCCTGTGCCACACAGCGCGTGCTACAATGTGCACATCATCGCCAACGCGCACAAGAATCTCCTCATCATCCATGTCTTCCACATAGCCCATTGTGCCATTCACCCAGCGATGTTCTGGGTCATTTTTCAAAAACATCACCTGCGCACCCACTTTAAGACGTAGCTGCTCTTCCGTCGGAAATGCCGACTGCTCAACGGCGCCATCAACGATTGCTGTATGCACCATAGCGTCAGCATCAATCGCACGCAGATGCATGGCATTAATTCGCTGCGCAATAGCGTTCGTCATCGTCAACACTACTACACCATCGTCAGGAAAATCCTCTACTACACGCTCATTAATCGCCGCACACACAGCCTGTCCATCGCGTCCCTCACGTACACGGTTCAGTATATCCTTAAAGAGATCATCTTCCTGTCGAAATACATCTTGCAATTCGTACATTTCAAGTACCGCCTGCTGCCACACACGTGCATTAAAAAAATACGGTCCCGCATAGTAATCAGAAAAATAGGTGCGCAACGTCGCATCAGACACCACTGGCGGTAGCTGATACAGATCACCGAAAAGCACCATTTGCACACCACCGAACGGTGCGTCTACCTTGCGCACGCGACGCAAAATCATATCCATCGCATCCATCATGTCTGCCCGTACCATAGACACCTCATCAATCACAATAACATCAACGCTACGCAGAAGTCTTTTTTTGTGTGGCGCAACATCGTGCTCTGCAAGTACCTCTGGTGTTAGCAATGCTGGTGGCAGTCCAAAAAACGAATGGATAGTCTGTCCACCCACTGTCAGTGCCGCCACCCCCGTTGGCGCAAGAACAACAAGATTTTTTGCCGTATGTTCTTGCACGTATGTCAAGAGATACGATTTTCCCGTACCAGCCTTCCCTGTAATGAACATATGCGCCACACTCGTCTCAAGCAGGCAAAAGATCGCATCTTGTTCCACAGTCAAAAGGTAAGTATTGTCGATATTTGTCATAAATTTTTTATACAGCATCCATCATCCGCACATAACGTATGCAGAAAAACGATCATCGTGATGCCTAGCTGATATGTGATACAATGAATGCAACAAGAAACCCCAAAACTGTAAAAAAGCCCGCCATAAAACCGCCTCCATGGTATGCCTCCGGCATCATGTTATCCGCAAGCATTGCAAGAATGGCGCCAGCTGCAAATGCTTCCAAAACCCCAACACTACTGAGGGGTAAACCACTCAAGAAAACATAGCTCAACAGCGTTGTTGCCATAACAGCAGCACCGACAACCACCCAGATACCAATCATCGTCATTGTGCGAAAGCCTTCTTTTTTGAGACCGGCAGTTGCTGCAATGGATTCGGGGAAATTGGACAGTATAATGGCAATGAGCATCATCAACCCAACACGTGGAGAAAGAGAAAACCCAATTCCCAGGGCAACGGACTCTGGAATACCATCTAGCACAGAGCCTAGAACGATCATGGATCCACTGGTATTGCGACGAGATGCTTTATAGTGCACGTGACGCCGATGTGAGCGTCCACCATAACGATAGACAAAGCTGCTGCCCCCAATAAAAAGCAATCCCCCCACAAGAAAGCCGATAATAACCGCGACAAATCCTCCATGGTAAAATGCTTCCTCCATCAAGCCAAACGACAATGCGCACATCAACACACCAGACCCAAACGCCGTAATTGCAGCAATTGTTTTACGTGAAAAACGAAAAAATACCCCAACAATTGCCCCAGCAACAAGCACGATACCATTGATGAGACTGTAAAAAATAATTGCTGTCACACTCGTACTATTACCATCACACATACATTAATGCATGATGGTATTATTGCGCATAAACCCCTCCCGTGCAAGACATTTCCTTAAGAAAAAAGATGCACACTGCATGCAAAATATCATTCCTATAGTATACTAGATATACAAATCATTATAGTTTCCAAATTCTACATCCTTGACAAGTACCACACTTCTTTACATAATGTAGTGATGTCTCTCTAAATTGTACATACCACCATTGACTGTCTTATGCCAAAACCTAGCGCGCAATTTAATAAACTCACTCTACACGCACGTAAAAGCCTGTCACATGCAGAGCGCATCGCACGCCTACATCATGCCAAGGAAGTGCGCCCAGAACATTTACTCTATGGGGTTTTTGTAGAACGCGGCAGTGTCGGATCCACAATTCTTACTAATATCGGATTAACGCAGGATATCCTGCATACGCATTTTGGTGATGCAATCTCCGAGCATGCTGAAACGCTACACAGCGCACTACCGTCCTCCACGCACGTGAAAAAAATCATCACCACAGCACATGCAATTGCAGCAGAGTTTGGCTACACGTACGTTGGCACAGAGCACATCGTCTATGCACTGCTCAATACCAAGGATGCTACTTTAAAAAAAATTCTAACATCCACAAAGCCATCAAGTCGTACAGCCCAACCACTATCCGCACCAAATCCAAGTAATTTATTCGGTATTGAAAACCTCGCAGCACTATTTGGCAGTGAACGCGAAGAGCAAAATACTTCCGCCATTGATCAGTTCTGCACAACGATTGCAGAATTACCGCACGAACCTTTCATCGGGCGCCATAGTGACATCGATCGCATCGTTACTATTCTCGGACGACGCACAAAAAATAATCCGATTATTATTGGTGAACCTGGCACTGGTAAAACGGCAATTGTGGAGCACCTTGCACACTACGCAGCATCATCTGATGCACCGCATCACCTCTATGGAAAGAACATTGTTACACTTGATATGGCACTCCTTGTCGCGGGAACAAGTTTCCGTGGTGAGTTTGAACAGCGTCTCAAAAATATTATTTCCGAAGCACAAGAGGATCCTAATATCATCTTGTTTATTGACGAAATCCACACGATCATCGGCACGGGCAATACAGGTGGGAGCTTGGATGCCGCAAATATTCTCAAACCAGCACTCGCACGCGGATCCGTACGCATCATCGGCGCAACAACATTCACAGAATACAAAAAGCATATTGAAAAAGATGCCGCACTAGAACGCCGTTTTCAGAAAATTATCCTTGCCGAGCCATCTGCTGATGACGCACGCGCAATTCTGACGGGTGTAAAAAAAATCTATGAGCATCACCATGCTGTCACAATCACAAAAGATGTAATTGCTGCTACGGTACGCCTTGCCGATCGCTATCTACCGGAGCAATTTTTTCCTGATAAAGCGCTAGACCTCATCGATGAAACTTCTGCGCGCCTCAGCGCACATGCGCAAAATAGCACAGCACGTGAGCGCGTGATTACCCTAGAGCACGCCCTGCGTACTGTGCGTGAACGCAAGACCGATCTTGTACGCACAGAACAGTATGATGCTGCGGCGCAGGCACGCGCTGATGAAAAAGAGATCCTCACTGAACTTCACAGTGCCCGCATAGCACAGGAAAAGGACCGGAAAACACACCGCCCTGTTGTGCGCATTGAAGATATTGCAGCAACCGTTTCAGCAACAACAGGTATTCCTGTCAGTCATCTCCTCAGTACACCTGATACCACGATACTTGCAGCACGTGATGTCCTTGCGCGTACAATTATTGGACAAGATCGTGCCATCCATGCTATCAGCGATACTCTCATTCGTGCTGCTAGTGGTCTCACGAGTACCAATCGACCACTAGGCTCCTTCCTCTTTCTTGGACCAACTGGCACCGGAAAAACATTCACAGCACAAACCTTGGCGCGTGAGCTCTACAAGCAGTCTACAGCACTCATCCGTGTAGACATGAGTGAATTCATGGAACGCCATCAAACTGCAAAGCTCATCGGTGCACCGGCGGGCTACGTTGGTTATGGTGAGGGAGGCACGTTAACAGAAAAGGTACGACGTAACCCGCACAGCGTCATCCTTTTTGATGAAATGGAGAAAGCGCATCCTGATGTTGCGCACCTCTTGCTACAAATTCTCGAGGATGGCGTACTAACCGATGCAGCAGGACGCGTTGTAAATTTCACAAATACTATCATCATTCTTACATCTAATGTTGGCGCTGGACAACTTGTCAATGCTAAAAGTGTCGGTTTTACCAAATCTGCACACAGCACTTTCTCCGAAGCAGCCATTCGCACTCTTGCGAAAGAAACCTTTGCTCCGGAGCTCTTGGCGCGCCTTGATCAATCTATCGTCTTCACGCCACTATCCGAAAAAGATCTCTATACGATTGCCAAATCTGCACTTGATGCCATCAAAAAGCGCCTTATGGAAAAAAGCGCCATTACACTGACCTATCGTGTAAAAGTACCGCGCCTCCTTGCTAAACGTGCAGCTGCTAGCGGCGACGGCGCACGCGCAATTCGTCACATCATACAAAATGAGATTGAGGGTCATATTGCCCGACATGCGCTCAAAAATGGACCTTCTACAAAAATGATTATTGATGTCGCACACGATGACAGCATCACCATTACGTAAATTACAGGCATGTACCACTAATGTCATACGCTACTGCGTTAATGCGCTTTTCCCAATTCGCTGCCTCGGATGTGGCACCTTTGATATTTGGATCTGCCAGCGTTGCCACACGGCACTGCCACTCACCGTTACACAACACTGTCCCTATTGTAAAAAAAATGAAACACCCTACGGCAACACCTGTTTTAGCTGCATGCATACAGAAAAACTAAGCTATGACGCCGTTGTTATTGCTTCACGCTATGATGACCCTTTGCTACGTAAAGCAATCCATACCTATAAATACCGCTTCGCACGTGAACTCGCGGTGCCACTCGCACTTCTTCTCGCCCAGAGCCTACAGCATATACCATTACCAGCACCAGACATCATCATTCCTGTACCACTCCACCCTCGCCGTTTACGCTGGCGTGGTTTCAATCAAGCAGACCTCCTTGCAAGAGAGCTTGATTTACAGATTCCCATAGAACCTGCTATACTAAAACGGAAGCGTTATACGCGACCGCAAGTCACAATGCGTGATCGACACGCACGCGAAGAAAATTTACGCAATGCATTTACTGTTACAGATCCACAGCACATACAAGGTAAAACCATTCTCCTTGTTGACGATGTGATCACAACCGGAGCTACCCTCGCGTATTGCTCTACTGCACTCAAATGCGCCGGAGCAAAAAAGGTGTACTGCATTGTCCTCGCACGACATTGACAATTTCCCAAACCAATACACTCATGCAATTTTTGAAACACCTTACAGCGATACTCTTGTCGCTGATTATTATGGCAGCATGCACAGCCTATGTATATGGATATTCTGCCGCTTTTGCAGTAAAACCACAGGCTCAGGAACGCCGTGCCAATCTCTTGCCCGATGCACCATTTGTCATCGTTTTTTCCGCACCAATCAATAGCGACTATTATACCAACAATATCCACATTGAACCACGCGTTCCTCTGACGGCAAAGATTAACGCTACTAATGATAAGATTACTCTGACGCCAACAACATCGTGGCAACCCAATACGCGCTACACAGTCACACTCCCTGCAGCGCGTACACTGCGTCTTGCACCAGTTGCACCTGCATCATTTGAATTCACTGTTGTGGCTACTCCAGAAATTACATCAATCACACCTGCCGATAATGCTACTGATGTGCGATTGGATATTGAGGACCCTATTACAGTGTCATTTAATCGCTCGACAGATGGTTTTGACGTAGATTTTCGCATGACACCAGAAACAGACATTAAGTACCAGCACAATGAAGCGGGGACAGATTTTGAAATCCTCTCACAGACACCCCTCCTAGAAGGAACGACGTATACACTAGATGTTCGTATTAAGCCGCGATCTGCCACACATGATGCTTTTACCCTCTTAGCCTCATCGTCATTTACTACACTCCCACCACAGCCAAAAACATGGGCAGAAAATCTCACCGAGCGCATTGAGCAGGCCAAACGCTTTACACTACCACGCATCGCCACGGGCAAGTATATCGATATTAACCTGTCAACACAGATCATGACAACATTCCACGATGGAAAGCTGCATGGTGCCTACCTCATCTCATCCGGCAAGCGTGGCATGGACACACCGCAGGGCACACACAAAATTTACAACAAAAGCCTCCGTCCATGGTCTAAGCAGTATCACCTCTTCATGCCATACTGGATGGCAATTACATCTGATGGAAAATACGGTATCCATGAACTTCCTGAGTGGCCGGGGGGATATAAGGAGGGGCAGAATCACCTAGGTATTCCCGTGTCACATGGCTGTGTTCGACTTGGTGTTGGACCGGCAGAAACTGTTTACCATTGGGCAGAAATTGGCACACCAGTGGTTGTCTACTAGTGTTATATGTGTACATCTTTCCTTCGTACATATGCGCACATACTCCTCGCCATCGCCATTTTTCTCATCCCGTGGCATGCCGTCGTGATCGTGCGCGACATTTTTATCAATCATGAAAAATGGCACTATGGTACCATTGGAATTTATCTTGGTGATATCGTCCTCCTCGCAGCAATTCTGTGCGTCGTTTTTGCGTATCGCACCACAGTCACTACGCTACGCATCCATCATGTAAAAAAATGGGCTCCCGCCATACTATTTGCGCTATGGTGCTTCGCATCAATACTGTGGAGCGTAGATCCTGTTTTATCACTCGCTACCGCAATCCGCATCACACTTGCCATCGCAACACTTTTCGCAGTAAAAATTACACCGCAAAAACATATTCTCCTCTGGGCATTTATTATTGGAGCGACTGTACAATCACTCTACGGCGTGTGGCAGTTTTCCACACAAACATCTCCCACATCTTCTTTCTTTGGTATTGCAACACATGACGTCACATGGGGTAGTAGCGCCACCATTACCACAGAATCCGATCGTTGGTTGCGTGCTTATGGCGCCATGCCACATCCTAACATCCTCGGCGGTTATGCAGCAATCGCCATGTGCATCACCTATGGGCTACTCTTTGCCGCAATACGACCGTACGTACGCGGACTCCTCATCAGCGCATCCGCAGTACTCTATCTAGCACTTCTGTGTAGCGGATCGCGCAGTGCACTTGTTGCGCTATATGGAGGCATCACCATTTTTGCCACATTGCACTACCGCCACATCCTCACACGCCACACTACCGCCCTCATCGCAATCATGACGCTCATTACCACCACAGTGCTCTTCCTTTTTGCCTATCACGACATCTTCCTCACGCGTACACTCCACAGCACCACCATCGCCACAAATGCTATCACCGAACGCGCATCATACCTCAACGACGCGCGCCATCTCATCGCCACACACCCACTGCATGGCACTGGTGTCGGCGCCTACACAAGCGCCGCGTATCGTATCCACGCACCCACCATGCCAATTTGGGAGGCACAGCCTGTACATATCGTCTATCTTCTTATTCTTGCTGAACTCGGCATTATTGGTTGCGGCCTCCTCCTATGGGCCGCCTGGACGGTGCGCAAAAAACTCCACCACATTGTGCCATCACCACTACACAGTGGCATGTACGCAGCATGTGGCGCACTGCTCATCATTGGCGTTTTTGATCACTGGCCATGGACGGCGCACGTAGGTGTCACAACCGTTGCAGTGTGTATCGGCGCCCTCTTTACTGCAACACGCCCTACGCAAGATGTGCCGCCTCGGCAATAGCTGCAAGTACCTGCGGAATACCGCGTCCCGTACGCGTACTGCATGGGAAGACTGTGGTATCTCCACCACTTTTCGCAGCAATCGCACGCAGTGACGCGTGCAATTCTTTTTGGTTAAGCCTGTCTATTTTATTAGCAACCACGATAAACGGGTGGTGGTATTTACGCAACACCGCAATCATCTCACGATCAAAATCCCGCAAGCCCACTTTAGCATCCACAATAAGCACCGTGAGCGTCACCGGAGCCTCGGCAGAAATCATGTACCATAAAATCAGTCGTCGCAGCTTCTCGCGTGCCTTCACGCCAGCCTTAGCGTAACCATATCCCGGCAAATCCACAAAGTATGCGTGATCATTGATGAGAAAAAAATTGATCTGCTGTGTCTTGCCAGGCGTAGAAGATGAGTGTACCAAATCCCTGCGCCCCGTCAGCGCATTGATCACACTTGACTTTCCCACATTGGACCGCCCCACAAAAGCAATCTGCGGTTTTTCATCTACTAAAAGATTATGCGATCCCACCACTCCACGAACAAATTGTGCATCTGTAATTGCAAATACCATAAATCTCCCTTACATGCTGTCCATCATACGTGCAATCTCATCGTTTTGTCAAAAAATCTACTCTTATTAAAATAAAAAATATATCTCATGTATACTAAGGAAACGCTTACACAAAAAGAAAAAGCGACTGGAATTATCCTGCCGCTTTATATTTTCCTCAGAGTAGTTACTCCGAGAAATTGTTCGCTTGCTGATTTTGCCGTAAAAGATTAAAACACCATCATATATGACAAAAACAGCACTATTAGAGAGATCTATGCCTGAAATAGCATCTCCCGCCCAGCATATGTCCGCTCTGCCCGGCGTCTCGGTGCTTCCCCGAGATATTACGAGTCAGTTTAGTGCTCATGACGTGGAGCTGCGTATTTCTTTGATGCACCAGGTAAATACGCAAAGACTGGATTGTCCACCGAGGATTATTGTATGATGTTGCGCAATTTTTTTGCGCGTTCATAGGATTCCTCCATCCTATGAAAATCTGCACGTATTTTCGGGAGCAGCTCTTGCTCCTTCTGCAGCTGCGTCCTCAAAATCTCCCCAAACTCTCTTTTGTGCAAAGAGTCAGAAGAGATCAGAGACTGGATCGTCTGATCCAGCCGCGAGCCGTTCATTGCGGACAGCAATCGTCCGCTTTCCACGTGTGTCAAAATTTCTTCCTCTGTATATGGCGCTGCAGCATGTGCTGCAACAATCATACAGATTCCAAAAATGAACACCGCAGTAGCTTTCTTCATTTGTTCCTCCGTACCAACATAGACTGATGACCAACGGTCAGTTTTTCCCGCAGTTGAGAAGAAATAAATTGTTTCAAAAACAATTTTCGTCCCCGACTAACGCCCTTGCGAATGCACTCCTGCGACAATTCAGGGAAAAACTTCTCCTGAATTTCCGCAATACCTCGCCCTTCCATTGCACGCAAGTAGCAGAGATCGATATTGCGTCGTGTTGTTCGCATTGTGCGAGAAGATGTAAGAGCCATAATGTCTGACTCTCTTGCGACAAACTCTTTTTTGAGTATTGCCAAGAGCTCTGCTTTTTTGCGATCACGTTCCTCACGCAATAGAATCCGTGCCATACGTTTTTTGACACTAATGCGCTGCTTGACGATATCTGCAGATTTATTGCGTGCAATCGTATACGCAAGTCCAATGGGATTACCATGACAAATACGTGCAACCTCCGCCTCAATTTCTTCCACGAGACTTCGGTCAAACGTGATGTCAAAAGACGATAGTGTAACTACAATCACCTCTCTAACTGTTCGCATAACGCACCTCTGGTGGTATATTATCATTTTGTATATTTCCCTCTAACATCCCACAAAAATTGTGCGATCTTAGAGAGAGGAGATTGCAATACAAGGATTGCAATCTCCAGAAAAACGCATCACCTCCTTTGGTTATGGTGATGAGAGCATTGCTCCCGAGACTCTTGCTTCCTTCCCCCTAAATCATGGAAGGAAGAAGAGCGTTATGTAGCGCATTCCGTGTCCCCCTGGCAGCAAATCGGTTAGACACGGTGTATGTGGTGGCGCACTGTTCCGCCACGAGACATCACGGCTGCCAGACCTTGATGTCGCAACACACGACAGACACGCCTAAGTGTGCACACATAGCATGTCCGATTCCCCAAATGGGGCGAGTCCCACACTGTTGGTAGAGCGCTACCTTCCCACAGACCCGCAGTATGAATATTCTTGCACTGATGAAAAAATACTCATAGCGCGGATCGTGTGAGGTGTCGTCTCTCTAATACTTCACAAAAGCTTTGTAAGATACAAAAAACTTCGCAAAAATTTGTATCGCGCGTCGTGGAAAAGGGAAAAATCCTCCATTTTCTCATGACACTCTCCACTTTTGCGAAGTTTTAGAGAGAAGAAAGCGCGTGGAATATTTTGGATTATGGTTCCACTTCAACGTTGGCTTTCAGCAACGATTTCTTGTGACATATCCCCCTCATCCAGCCCCACATTACAGTGCGGTGTGATGAGGGAAATATGAAATTGTTAAGGAAAGCCGCATCCGTGCCTGTTGTCCCATATTATTCTACTCGTCTGTGGTCATTGTAATGGCAATCATGTGCGGATCACGTGGCAAATTATTGTATTATTTACGCCATTCGTGTCACTGCAACGCCATAGAAATGTCCACAACCACCCTGCCGCTATTGCAATCTGCATGGATTGCGGCGCACAGGTCAGTCATCTGTCAGAGTACAATAACTATCTTCTGTATTACGGAGCGATTGTGCCCGTGGGCGATTCATCACCGTAATACCCAAGTATAGCACCTGTCATATTTTTTGTCAAGTCTTTTCAACAGTTTTATGTAAAAATAGAAAAAACCTTGCTTTTAAAAGATTTTTTTGAAGATAAAAGAGATAAAATGTATAAACAAAATGGGATATTTTACCCTACATCAACAGCATAGATACCCATCTCCTAAGCGGAATAGTCTCGTATTGCAATACATCTTCCCAGATCAACGTCCACAACTATTGACAAAAAATGACAATCTGCTACACTATGGTGTTGGCAAGGTGGGAACATATGCCACGCACGTTCCTTAACATCAAAAAATGGCAACCTCTGGTGGTTGCAAAAAGGAGTAAAAGAAACGCTACATTAGTATTTAGAGTTTTACCCTTTTTCGGCAATCACCCTACAGGAGGTGCGCCATGGGCGGTTAACCAAAGAGCTGTACCGACCGAATGGTGACGACAGAATATCGTCGTCACCAAGTAGGAGGGCTTTGGTTAGCGTCAAAAATCCAAGGAGGAGAACGGGATGGGAAACTAAAAAATTGGTAAATCAACTCTCAGAAAATCATTAGATTTTCTGAGAGTTTTTTCTTTTGGCAGATTCTAATGCGAGTCTAAATACTGATTTTAAAGTTTGTGCAATATCTTTATTTTCTATTATAATACCCACCTGATCCCGATACGACGTAAGCCGAATCTTATCTTTATAGATAGCAACATCAGCTGGTAGATGATATTGATTTTTATCTACCCTAACTCTAACATTTGACTCATTGCTTGATAGTATTGTATTTTCTGAATTATAAATAGCTCTCAGCTGATTTTTATTTGCCTTTCTTTTTTGAATCAGCCTATCGTTTTCTTCCTTCTTTAAAAATTTATCCAAATCATCTTTTGAAAAAGCAAGCCACATTTCTTCGTCTTTCACTTCATCAAAACTTGCACTTGCCATCCGAATCACGCCTTCTTTGCCAAGATAGTATTTCACAATCGGCTTTTTAACGTCGGCGCTATTAATACTTTTCAGCTCCTTCACCAATCCGGCGAGAGACTGTTTTTTGATTTCCAGTTCTTGTTGCTTCTTGACAAGAATATTTTCCAGCTGCGCCGGATCCTCCGGAAGAAATGTCTGCACTTTTTCTTCATTGGACGCGCTCACAAGTCCCATTTTCATAAGATTCTCCAACGTAAAATACGTCGTGGCGCGATTGACGCCGGATTTTTTGGCAATGTCCGCAGCGTTGCTCTGTCCCAGCTCCAATACAGCAATATACACCTTCGCCTCTTTATCATTCAGTCCAAAATCCTCTAATTGTTTTGCAAGCATAGATTGTAGTTAATACGTCAGTACATCATTATAAACATTTTTCATCCCCGTGACAATACACCTCCATCATAGCATACCATTAGCGATCTTTTGTGGACTTTTGTACATCAGATACTTTGTCGGACGGCGATGTGTTCTGTGACGCTGCTGACACATCCTCCACCTGCTGTTCTGCCGGCATATTCCTCATCTTATAAAAAATCTTCTCCGGAAAGCGTACATCAATGTAGACGAGGTCGCTACGTTTTTGTTCCTGCATTACAGTAGACATAAACAGCCGCGCCGTCGCAAGCGTTGCATCGCTGTCGCGTCCCAGATCCGTCATAATCGCCCATCCCTCGTCTGTTGTATACGTCACTTCACGACTACCGCGAAAATCCACCCTGTACGGCTGCATGATGCGCGTGTCCACGGCATAAGTCAACTCCTGTCCCACATAAGCAATCTTTTGCACGTCATCCGCCGTCACGGGACACGTCCCCTCCACCACCGTGTCGTGCCCTGTGTCATAGACGATCATGGACGGATTGCTCCGCACGATGTCTTCCGTCGGGTCAATCTGTCGTCCGATGCATCCGCCCTCCATCACATGGCACTGCTCACCGTCGCGCACGCACCACACGGGAAACAACGTATATTCCTCCACATCCACTACAAGCCCATGCGGAAAAACTTTCGTCACGCGCACGTCCCGCACGCGCACATCTTCGCGCACCATATCCGCTACGACCTGCGGCCGTACGATGAAAAAATTGTTTTTTGCAGTACACCCAAATGCACGGCCTTCCAGTGACGCAATAATCCGTTCGCGCAATGCCATAGCATCCACGCGCGTCGTATGAGTAATGTGCACATCACGTACCTCTACCATTGGCGTGCATAAGAGAATATAGAGCGTCCCCGCAACAAAAAATACCATTGCCACCATGAAAATCCACCGACGTGATCGCCGTCCTGTCGTAGACTTCTTCTTTGGTGTTGCCTTGTTTTTTGTCGTGAGACGCGAGTGCACAATTTTTGTTCCGCGCGCCTTTGCACCACGTTTCATAATCATGAGCGTCGATTAATGCGGAGAAGCAGTTCTTCAATAGCAAGTTGCTTATTAGTATTTGTGGTATGAAACATGCGCAGAAAACTATCAACGCGATCCGCCATCAACAGCAGTGCTGCATTACCTGTTGCATGCGCTGCTGCATGCACGCGATGCGCCCACACGGTAAAAAACGTAACGATATAGGCATCATCTTTTTTTGCCAAATCTGCAGCAGTATCCAGCAGAGCAGATACTGGCTGCTTCGCCAATGTCTGCAGTGCCGTACGTGCTGCAGCAATGCATTCTGCAAAGGCGATATCTGTTGCGATGCGCCGTACAAAACCTGGGCGCCCTTGCGCATCCTGGGCCGTTTGTGCGTCCACGCCTGCCGCAATCATCACATCTGTAGCAACCGTTGTAAAATGCACACGTACGCAACGCGAAATAATCGTATCTAACAGCTGACCAGGTTGGTGTGTCACTAAAATGACAAAACCTTTACGTGAAGGCTCTTCTAGAGTTTTCAATAGTGCGTTCTGTGCAGAAATCGTCATACGATGTGCATTATCAATAATCAGGATTTTTGCAGAGCTATCTGCCGCAAGTGCAAAGCGTCCGCGCACTTCTGTAATTTTTTCCACACCAATATCACGCACAACCACCTTCCCTTTCCTCTCCTCAGTCGGCGGAGCGATCGTTACAATATCTGTGTGCATCTGCACCACAGAATCCCACGTGCCCACCACACCCTGTGTCAGCATGTATGCAAATGCATGCGCCACCGTCCGTTTACCAATATGCTCTGGCCCACTAAATACAAATGCATGGTGTCGTGACGCGTCCGCAACAAATCGCTCCAAGAAATCTCTTTGTTTTTCATGTCCAATAATCATACACATGTTTTCTGCGATGATGCTGTTTTGCTACAGCGAGATGCACGGTGGGCTACTTCAACACGATCACACATGTTACGCGCAAATACATCTGGCGCAAATGCTTCTGCTGTCACACGCATCTGCGATCTATCATAGTTACCTTCCTTCTCTAAAAATCGCCGTATACCATCTGCCACAAGCTCTACAGTTGGCGCGCGAAATGTTTCTCCTGTGACACCTGGCTGTATAATCTCACATACACCACCGCGTCCTAATGCAATCACCGGTGTTCCCACACACAACGCCTCAGCACACACAATTCCAAAATCCTCCTCCGCGCCAAATACCATTGCACGCGCATGAGCAATGTAACGCCATTTTGTAAGCTCATCCGTTGCACCAAGCACCGTAACACGTGGTCCCGCCATTGCACGTAACCGCGTCAATTCTCGCCCCTCACCAATGACAACAAGATCCAGTTGCAATTTATTACACGTCTCGACAATTAAGGCCATGTTTTTATATGTAGATAAACGTGACACAGCTACGAAGTACGACCCTGTACGCAGTGGAGTGAGTTCTTTTGTCGTAAAAGGACACGTTACTGGTGGATATACAACACGTGCATCACGCCGATAATATTTTGCAATCCGCGCACGCGTATACTCTGAGTTGGCGATCAAAACATCCGGACGTTGCGCCGCCTGATGGTCCCACACGCGCAAATAACTCAACAGTGCACGTACACAAAACCCACGCGTTTTTCCTGTTGCTTGCGCAAGATACCGCTCATTCTCATCCCACACATAGCGCATTGGCGAATGGATATAGGCTACATGCGTGGTATCCAGGCGCGTTACAAGACCTTTGCTCCATGCGCCAGAACTAGAGATAATCACATCAAAATCACGTAGATCAAAACTTTCCACAGCCGACGCAAAAAATGGTAATAACCATCTATATCGTCGACGTAACCACCGCGGCAACTTCTGCAAAAAACTCGTACGCACGTCCACATGATCATAGCGTGTACCCATTTTTTCAGCATCATAGAGCAACGTATAGACTGGCGCATCAGGATACAGTGCAATCAATGCATCTAAAACGCGCTCCGCTCCACCAGGATAGAGCAAAAAATCATGCACAAGTGCTACGCGCATATCTGTTGTGTGCGACTCTGCCATAGAAAACATACATTACCTACACTACACTATTGTACCACACCCCACCACTACTTCCGCAAAAGAAGTTTTGCCGCTAAATGCGCATGGCGTGTCCACGCAAAACGTTTCGTATTGGAAAAACCACGTGTGATAATATCAGAACGCGCATCCATATCTGTAATCAGTGTGTATACACGCTCGGCAATCTGTGCCACATTACCCGGATCAACAAGTAGAGCGCTATCGCCCGCCACCTCTTGCAAGGAAGAATTTTCTGAAGTCACCACAGGCACACCAACCTGCTGCGCTTCTAAAACCGGCAAGCCAAACCCCTCGTAAAGGGTTGGAAATACGCATACTGCTGCATGGCGCAAAAGTGACCATTTCTGCGCATCTGTCACAAATCCTGTCAAAATAATGTCTACAGCAAATGGATGGTGCACAATTTCTTCACGAATCTGCTCATAGCCAAGACCTGCCTTACCAACTAATACGAGCTTCTGCGGCAAAAGAAAATGCGCACGCATAATTTCATACGCCTTCAAAATATTAGAAATATTTTTGCGCTCCTCAATTCGTCCCACAAAGATCAGATAGTCCTGCTTACGTAGATCAAATGTTGTCAGTGTATCATGGGTCACTTGCTTATCTTCTTGTGGCGCGGGATTTACGCCCTCATACGCCACACGGATTTTTTCGCGTGGCACATTGTAGAGACGCATGACATCACGCTTTGTATTATTAGAGACACATAAAATACTGCGTGCCCACCGGCATGAGTTACGAATACCACGCCGCATCGACCATCGTTCATAGGGTGAATACGCCTCCGGACACATTTCATACTCCAAGCCATGAATTACTACGGTTGTATTTTTTGGGTGAATAGGCGGCACGATGTGTCCTGGTACGAATAGGTGTGTCGGGCGATGCCACAGTAGCGCCAACGACAATCGCGCATAGGTCCACAGCCGCGGTGCCCACAACTCCTTGACACGCCAACACTCTGGTAGATCAAAGTCAATATTTTCTGCCGTACCTCTACGCAAAAATAGCGTCACACGCTCACTGCCAATCTCTGCACGCAAATGCCTGATCACCTGATACGAATATTCCTCAATGCCCGTACGCTCATGTAAAAACGCACGCGATGCATCAATGGCAATATTCACCGATTGTCTCTCTTTTTTTGTCATGAACGCTTAGCAAGAATTGTTTTTTTGTAAATATCTAAATTGTCTAAAACCTTACCCGTACCTCGCACCACACACCTTAGAGGATCATCTGCAACATAGCACGGCACACCAATTGTGCGCGTGATCAACTGGTCCAAGTTTTTGAGAAGCGCGCCACCACCACTGAGTACCGTCCCCTTGTCCATGATATCTGCCGACAGCTCTGGGGGTGTATTTTGCAGCACCTTCTTCACTGCATTAATCACCTCACGCAATTCATCCTGCAGCGCCTCCGTCACCTCATTGGCAGAAATCGTAATGGTTTTTGGCAACCCGCCCATTAAATCACGCCCGCGAATATCCATCCGGTCCTCTTTTACCTGCTGCACGGCACTGCCAATGGTAATTTTGATTTCCTCCGCCATTTGTTCACCGATCGCCAAAGAATATTTGCGCTTAATATAATCAGAAATTGCTTGATCAAATTTATTGCCACCGACACGCGCACTGTACGAGCTCACTACCCCACCCAAGGAAATAACAGCGATCTCACTTGTCCCACCACCGATATTAATAATCATATTACCCTGTGCCGAATGAATCTTGATGCCCGCACCAATCATCGCAAGAATCGGCTCGCGTACCACGTAAGCGCGCTTGGCACCTGCCTTTTCCGCCGCATCCACAACTGCACGCCGCTCTGTGCTCGTAATCCCCGCCGGAATGGAAATCATCACTTCTGGACGCACCAACATAAATCGCCCCGTCACTTTCTTGATGAAATATCTCAGCATTGCCTCTGTCACGCGGTAGTCTGCAATCACCCCATCACGCAACGGCCTGTATGCTGTAATGGTATCTGGTGTGCGTCCAAGCATTTCTTTGGCTTCATTGCCAACAGCTAAAATCCGATTGTCAATCATGGATACGGCAACAACCGACGGCTCGTCTGCCACCACGCCATGTTTTGGCATAAATACCAGCGTATTTGCTGTACCTAAATCAATCCCAATTTTCCGCACCACCATTGCCATAAAGGATTTTTTACATGATATCGCTATCGTCTATTATCTGCATTTTTGATTGTTTTGTCCACAAAATGCTATCTCATGCATTTTTCATCCATGCCATCACTCTTCCACAAGCGTAATATCCGCACCGATGGCGCGCAAACGATCCTGCAAGTTCTCATAGCCACGATTGATTGCATAGACGTCACGCAATGTGCTAGTACCTTTAGCTCCCAACATCGCAACCAACATAATTGCTGCGGGACGCAGGGCAGGCGGTGACGTCAGATCAGCGCACTTCAGCACCGTGGGCCCCTCCACTGTCACGCGGTGTGAATCAATCAGTGTAATTGTGCCCCCTAAGCGATTGAGTTCCGTATAGTACACCGCGCGGTTTTCAAACACCCAATCATGAATGAGTGTCGTCCCTTTTGCCATCATGGCAATCGGTACAAAAAATGGCAAATTATCCATATTGATCCCAGGAAACGGCATGGCGTGAATCTTGTCTTCTAGTGCTGTGAGTTTTGACGGGATCATGCGCACATCCACCAGTTGCGTGCGCTTATTCGCCGACGTATACTGCCGTTCAATCACATGCTGCTGCCCCATTTTTTCCAACTTCAGCAGCTCCAACTCCAAAAACTCTATCGGCGCACGCTTGATGACAAGCTCGCTCTTTGTCACAATCGCCAATGAGATGAAAAACATCGCCTCAATTGGATCCTCGCTGATCGTATAGGTAACATCTTTGCGTAGTGTCTTTTTACCGTGCACGGTCAATGTTGATGTACCAATACCGTCAATTTTCACACCAAGTGCTTCCAAGAAAAAACACAGATCCTGTACCATGTAGTTTGCACTTGCCATGGAAATGACTGTCTTACCGGGAATCTGTGCTGCTGCCAACAGCGCCGATTCCGTTACCGTATCTCCAGACTCATATAGAACATTGCGTGCGCATGGTTGTAGCGCATCTACCGTCACAGCATAACCATCCTTTACAACATCAATACGCACTCCGTGATTTTCTAACGCATAGAGATGTGGCTTCACAGTACGCGCGCCTAGCTTACATCCCCCTGCCTGCGGAATACTGTATTTTTTCTCTCGTCCAATCAGCGCCGCAATGAGCATGATTGCACTGCGCGTCTTTATGGCAGATGCAATATTGATCTTCCCAATAGAAAATTTTTCCGGCGCTGACAACGTCATGGTTGCACCATCTCGTGTTACACGCATGCCAATACTTTCCAAAATCTCCACCCACCGGTTCACCTCTTCAATTTGCGGTACATTCTTCAATGTGGTTACCCCTCGATTGACAACAGATGCCGCCAAAAGCGCCACAGCTGCATTTTTAGAACCATTCACAGAAATACACCCTTCTAGCTTCTTGCCTCCACACACCCTAAAGTTATACATACACTTTTTTACCGTACAATTTATAGCGCATCATCATATGCGGCAGAATATCATTGCATATGTTGTCAGTATAGTCCCAATCCTCTCTTTTTTCAAGAAAACGCTGTATCAAAATCTTTTTTTGCCCTTACATAGATCATGTATTTGTGTTATAATGGTAAGTGGGAACGATGTGATAGGCATACAGCCATATCACAGGGTTTTTTATATTGCTATATAAATACATCGTGATCACACATAAACAGCATATGCACACTAAAAAAACATTCTTTACACTCATATATCGCCGCACTGCAATCTTTTTCCTATGCGTAGCTGGTGTGGCACTAACCAGTTCTCATTCTTCTACTCTTGCCTATACACCGCAAGAATTTGTCACGGTATAGAAAACAAACAATCCCGGAACATCAAATGCAACAAGTATTACCATCCCAACACACGGTACAGACTATAATTATGATATTGATTGGACATGTGACGGCACATTTGATGTCATTGGAGCAACTGGCACTGAAACCCATGATTATGGCACAGCGGGGACATACACCGTCTGTATTCGCGGACAATTCCCACAAATCTATTTTAATAACGGTGGCGATCGACAAAAAATCCTAGAAGTTCAGCAGTGGGGAGCGATTCAATGGCGCTCAATGGTAAATGCTTTTCACGGCGCAAGCAATCTTGATATTACAGCCACGGACACACCTGACCTTTCCTCAGTTTCTAATCTATCGTACATGTTCGCCGGAGCCAGCTCTTTGGTTGGCAATGCCAGCTTTGCTGCATGGGATACATCCCACGCAACCAACATACGCAACATATTTTTTGGAGCCGCGCTATTTAATCAACCTGTAAATTCTTGGAATGTGTCGCGCGTAACAAGCATGCGCAGCGTCTTCAATGGTGCACGATCCTTCAATCAGCCCCTCAATAACTGGAACGTGTCCAAAGTGCAAGATATGGCATACATGTTTCGTAGTGCTACTGTTTTCAACCAACCACTGAACACGTGGGATGTATCCGGTGTTACTGAGATGCAATACATGTTTGAATCTGCGTCTGCCTTCAATCAACCCCTGCATTTATGGGATACTGCACGTGTTACCACTATGACCCACATGTTTAATGAAGCCAGCGCATTCAACCGACCCATAAACTCCTGGAACACCTCTAACGTCACGGATATGAGCTATATGTTCCGCAACGCTAGTCTCTTCAATCAACCCTTACATTCTTGGGACACATCAAAAGTGACCACCATGACGTACATGTTTTACGGAGCCAATACATTCAATGGAACGATCGGTGCATGGAATACTTCCCGCGTCACTGATATGAACAACATGTTCCACAATGCTATCTCCTTCAACCAACCTATAGGCACTTGGGATACCTCTAGGGTAACGACCATGCGCAGTCTCTTCAATACTGCACTGTCATTTGATCAGCCGTTAAACACATGGAATGTTTCCAATGTGACCAATATGAGCTACATGTTCATTCGTGCCAACGCCTTTGATCGCCCGCTGAATACCTGGAATGTTACTGCAGTAACGGCAATGTCCGGGATGCTCAATGAGTCAGGTCTTTCCATTGCAAACTATGATGGTATTTTGAATAGCTGGAGTACACAAGCTGTTAAGCCAAGAGTATCGTTCGGAGCAATAGAAAAGTATTACTGCACTGCTCAAGCAGCACGAAATATTCTCACTGGCACTCCACACCGATGGACAATTACTGATGCGGGGCAGGCCTGTCCCCCAACGTCAATCACCCTTTCAAACACTAACGTTCCCGAAAACACGACAACCGTCGGGACCATTTCATCAACGGGCATCAACATGCCACACACCTATACCTTAGTAGAGGGCGTTGGTAGTGAAGACAATACCGCGTTCATACTTAACGCTGAAACAGGTGCGCTTACTTTTGTCACAGCTCCAGATTTTGAAAATCCTAGCGACCTCGGTGCATCTGTGGGCAGTAACACGTATGCAATTCGTGTCCAAGCGAAAAACGCTGTTGGATTAACTACTGAAAAAAACTTTATCATCACTGTCAGTGACGTCGATGATGTTCCTCCAATTGTCACAATTATTCCAACCACCAAGGCAAGCACGGGACCCATCACGGATACCGTCATTGAAATCAGCGATCGCTTTTCAATTGCCTCAGTTGCAGTTGATAATCTCAGCACCGCTGCTGCTGATAGCCTATCCTGCGCACCCATACCGGGATCAACTACCGATTCAGTGGATTTTCCCTATATCAACAATGCTCCCAGCCCAACCAATCACATCACGATACACTGTTCCATCCGCATTACTAGCACCGGAAAACTCGCAATAACTGCAGCGGGATATGTTGGGTTATGACGCGACGAGCGTTGAATCTGGTTATGTTATTGATACCGTTGGTCCAAACTTTTCTGTAGCCAGAGTCGACACAGAAACACACGGTCTCCACCAGCCTATTGTGCATTTCAACGCAGATGATCCATCAGGAGTAACACGCTATGATATTATCTACAAAAAAGATAACGGTGCACCTGGCGTTGATACAGGATGGACCACTGACACAGTAGAGTCCAGTGGTACACACACCATCAATCTTGATCCTGACGAACCTCAGCACGTCGTTGAAATTAAAGCGTATGACCGGCTTGGCAACTTTACTATTCGACGCATGATCTTTCCGCCAACCATTACGATTACCGCCCCCACCATGGCCAGCAATCAACCGATCAATGATGCCACAGTAACAATTGTCTCACCAATAGCTGGCAACCTCATTGATGACATTGTGATTTCCGGTTCAGCATCAGCAGATGTAGCGCTTGGCCCCTGTATTGATAAAAATAACAATACCGTAGCACCCTACAATACAAAAGTGACTTGCGAGATTCACAATATCCACACAACTGGCATGATTATTATTGAAGCAGAAGATATGGGCAGTGGAGCAATTGGCAGCGGTGCACAAAAATTCTTCTTTGATACAACTGCACCAACGATCACAATCCATGCACCCACAAAAATCCAAAAAACCACCATTACTGATACAACGATCACCGTCTATGATGATATCTCGATCCTACCTCATAATATCGTCATTGATGCGAGTTCAACAGCCACAGCACATAACCTGTCTTGCATAACTGACACACATGACGAAAAACGCATAAACTGTACGATAGCCGTGACTGGTTCTGGTGATGTCGCTATTAAAGCAACTGATCTGGCCGGCAACAGCACAATCGTCCATGAAGGCAACTACATCATTGACAATATAAGCCCCGTCGTCACAATTACCGCTACAGAAGCGATTACTGCCACAAATGCCACGAGCTATCCCTTAACAGGAACCTGCACAGCAGGTGATGGAGATCTCACCATAACAAGTAACGGACAACCGCACCTTGCAGAGTGTGCACATGACGGCACCTGGCAAATTTCTCTTGACTTGAACTCTTACCCCGATGGAACGGTAACAATTGACGCAAAACAAACCGACGCTGCAGACAATAGCACTTCAGTGTCTACGACGTTACTCAAGGACACAGAAGCTCCTGTTGCAACGATCAATACACTTCTGACCAATAAGACTTCTCCAAAATTACAGGGGTAATTAGTGAAAATAATGCGACGGTTCACGTAGACATTGATGGAAAAACCTATGCCGCACAGAATAATCTCAATGGTACCTGGACACTAGCAACTGGATCGATTGTGCCCGCACTGACAGAAGGTGTGCATACTGCTGTCATCACGGGCACTGATCCTGTTGGAAATAGTACGACAGACAGCGGCAATATCACTGTTGATCTTACACCACCACAAACACCAAGTAGCGCACCAGACTTACAGCCCTCCTCTGATTCTGGCACTTCCGACACAGATAACATTACAAATGTTACCACACCAGCATTCGATGTTCTGTGCACCGAAGAAAACAGTGTCGTCACCCTATACATTGATCACACAGACTATACCACAACCTCCTGCACAACGCCTGGCACAGTGGAAATTGCAATGACATCAGCACTAGAAGA
>JAXGYI010000001.1:0-73700 GCA_040772365.1 Candidatus Moraniibacteriota bacterium | reverse complement strand
CCTCCTGCACAACGCCTGGCACAGTGGAAATTGCAATGACATCAGCACTAGAAGATGGAATACATCATATTACCTACAGAGAAACCGACGCTGCGCGTAATATATCACCTCCATCCCCCGCTCTGACCATCACAGTACTTGCCAATCCTCCTACACCACGTATCACGATTGATCCGATCACCGATGATAATATTATCAACATTACAGAACTTGCTGCGCCAATCACCGTCACTGGGACAGTTAGCAATGTCATTGATGGTGATACTATAACCATCACTCTCAATGATCAAAATTACACCACGCAGGTAACGTCTGGCACATTCACACACAGCATTCCAGGCAGTGAATTTCTCGCAGATAGCAGCCGCACGATCACTACCAGCATCACAACACATGATATCGCCGGCAATACAACAACCGGGACACGGGCGCGAACCTATGAAGTTAACACTTCTGTCCCTGGAGCTCCGTCGGCGCCAAGGCTACAATCCTCGTCTGATTCCGGTAGCTCCGACACAGATAACATTACAAACATTACTACACCGGTATTTGATGTATTTTGCAGTAAAGAGGATAGCATGATCACGCTTTATCTTGACGATGCTGCTCACACAACCCTCCAATGTACTACATCTGGCATTGTAGCCATACAGACCACCACAGCACTGACAGATGGTAACTATGCAGTAACGTACACAGAAAAGGATTCTGTGGGCAATGAATCCAACCATTCCTTAAAATTACAGATAAAGATACGTACTACCCCTCCAACCCTCTCCCTCATTGGCAGTGATCACATTGATATCCCTCTACACACACCGTTTACCGGCGTTGGTGCACGTGCAACAAATACACTGGGGGAAGATTTCAGTCAGCTCATCACCCTCAGCGGCTCCATTGATATTCATACACCTGGCACCTATATCTTGACATACTCTGTCACGGATCTCGCGGGAAATGCCGCAACACCGATCACGAGAACCATTACTGTGCATGACGCAATAGAAGAAGAACCTATACAACAAGATCCTGAGATGTCAGATGTCGCAGTAGGAGCACCTGCATGCACAAAAACAAAACCCGGTAAACCAAAAAATATCACAGTAAACAGCACAACAGATAGTCGCATCCTCGTCGCGTTCAAAAAAGCATCAGGAGATGTTGATCGCTACCAAATGAAATATGGAAAAACCCCTGATGCTCATGATAAAAAAATAAAAAACATCCATAAAGAGCGTCGCGACTATATAATCAACGATCTCACGCCGGGCACAACGTACTATATCAAGGTACGTGCTGTGAATGAGTGCGTACAAGGCTCCTGGTCGCGCGCTATAAAAATCACAACACCTGCATCTGATGATAATAACAACATACGCAACACTCCGATTGACTCACAGCGCCCTAGCAACACAGACCTACGCGCTTTACAGGCAGCATCTCCCGCACCCTCACAGCAGTTAGGCAAAAAAATCCCTACTGCACTATGCACATATACGATCCAATCGGGAGATACCCTAGGTGCCATTGCACAAAGACAGCTCGGCACTATGTCACGCTACCAGGAGATTATAGATCTCAACAAAGACACCTACCCAAATATTGATCGCCTTCTCACTATTGGAAAAGAGATTGCTCTACCTTGTGAAAACACACAGGATGACATGCACACCGCTTCAGAGGAGCACACCTCTAAAGAAGATGCGCTTTTAGATGTTGTCAAAATTAAAATCATCAACCAACAGGGTCATCCGATCGCGCACACCACTGTCACACTTTACTCTGATCCACAGCACGCACACACAGATCATGACGGTATTGCCACCTTTACCAACATCACACCTGGCGAACATCGCATCGTAGTAGAATATGGCGGTAAAAGCAGAGAATCTACCGTCATGCTCACACAAGACACTGTCGTCAACGAACATTATAATGCGATTGTGACATTACCTCAAAAACCACAGTGGCTGTACTGGGCAGTTGCCGCACTGCTTCTCGTCGTCGCCACCATCTTGATGTACGTAGTGATGCGAAAGACAAAGCAGCAACGCCACCATCGCACCGCATAGCGGTACGCACACATTACACTACCGTGTATACAAAAAACCGCGCGAGCAAGCACTGTGCCCGCGCGGCACACTTTGTGAGAATGTGGTCGCTGTGATTACAAGGAATCATGCAGCGATCAGATGTAAAGATTTTCACATCTCAATATTAATAAACACGCGCCACGAAAAATCACGCAACGGATTTCTTCTTTTGCTGTTAAAAAACAAAAATCGGGCGTGAGCACTGCTCACATCCACCCGACCTACCCTGTAAGTATAGCATATACTACCCCTGTCGTCAATGCGCATAACCCTGGCAGTCAACTATAGCTTCTTTTCATAATTATCCGCCCAGTAGAGAACATCCTCACAGTAGAACCGTGTACTCTTTGTAGAGCACGTACCAAGGTAACGACTTGCAGCCTGCCACTCGCCACTCTTTTTTGTGGCACCATCGTTGGCGAGTTTCAGCGCCATTGCCATCACACCATCTGTCAAACTCCATGGGTCCGGTGGATTGTGCCCCGTATGTGATGCAATTTTTGACTCATATGCCTTCCATGTATCCGGCATGAACTGTGCCACACCCATAGCACCGCCTGTGCCTTTATAGTTCTTCGGCGGACATGATACTTTTTGCTTTTTATAATCATAGCCCAACTTCTTGCAAATACCTTTGAAAGCCTCTTGACGCGCAAGACTCATGCGACTTTCTTTATAGGTGCATCCGCCAGTAAAGCGGCCAAGATTTGTCTCCACCACAAGCATCCCTAGGATGAAATCCTTACGTACACCAGTTTTCTTACTTGCAAATTTTGCCGCTTCCACAATGTCATCCGTACTGTATGATTTACCTAACAGTGCCGACAATTTGGACTCTACGGCAGATAGCTTTGCCTGCAGCTCCTGTAACGACGCATCAACCTTCACAATCTCCCTCTGCACACCCACTGCCTGTGATGCAAGCGCTGCGGCTTTTTGCTCATGCTCTTTCAAAAGTGTTTTTTTGGTGTCGCGCAATTGCTCTACATCTTTTTTCTTCTGCTCCTGTGCGGCACGTGCCGCATCAACCGTACGCACATACTGTGCAATGCGCGCCTGCATGCCCGCCAAATCATCGCTGTGCGCTAAAAACCGCTGCGACGTATCGTTTGACGCCACAGCTATAACACCACCATCGTTGTGTGCAAAATACGCCTCACGCAATGTGTATGCCAGCGATGAGCGGTACAGTGCAATTTGATCATCAAGCGATAAAATTTGCGCAACATGTCGGTCAATCTCTTGATTTGTCTCTGCCAAGTCCGCCTCTACATCTGCAATCGTGCGCTGCGTAGTGCCAAGTGACTGCTGCACGCTATTATACTTAACCTCCAAAATATTCTTATCTTTTTGCTTACGTTCAATATCGTTCTCAATCTTTTCCTTTCTATCTTCATAGGCATCCTCTTGCTCTTTACGCTCTTGCTCCAGGCGCTGCTCTGCCTCCAATTCCTCTTGTGTCTTCTCCGTCACATCTTCCACCGCAAACACACCCACATGTGCACTACACAACATGACACATGCCATTATCCCCACATAGTAATGTCGTTTCCTCGTAGTCATAGAATGTTCCCATTATAGCACAAAAAACAAAAACCGACTGCATAGCCGGTTTTTGTAGTGTTCTCCCACAGTATAGTCTCCAACGATTATTTTTTCTCCGTGGACGCATCATCGTCAGTATCAGCAGGCTCCTTATCCGCAACGCCTTCTACCTTGGATACATCTGCATCTACAGCATCATCCAGCGCTGCTAGCTCTTCCTCCGTACGTGGCTCATCTACCATGGCAACCACTGTATCTGGCTCCACGAGGATCTCTATTTTGTCACTGATTTGCAAATCACCAACCGTAATACGATCTTCAAAAGTCTTCAATGCACTCAAGTCTACTATAATCTCACGTGGCAAATCTGATGGCAGTGCCCGCACAGAAAGCTCGTCCAATGTCTTCACCAAGGTGCCCCCTAATTCTTTTACTGCCACAGCAACACCCGTGAACTCCACAGGAATCCTTGCCTCCACTTCCTCTTTCATGTTGACTGCATAAAAGTCTACGTGTGCGAAGTGATTTGCAATCGGATCCGTTTGATAATCATAAATCAACACGTTCACCGGTGATCCACCCTCTACAGCAAGTGATACGATTGTATTTGTCCCCGCTACAGCAAATGTACGTTCAAGTGCTAATGCATCTACCCAAATATTTTGCGTAGACACATTATTGCCGTAGAGAACGGCAGGAATACGTCCGTTAGCAGCCCGTCGCGCTGCCTTGCCTGTTTCACTGCGTTTTTTTACCTTTAATACAATTTTTTCCATAGCTCTCATCACAAATTACTAACTATACTAACGATTTGTCGCTGATGCATTAAACATTTCACTCATTGCGCCGTCATAATGATTCAGGTACTGATGCACGGCGATCACATCATTATCCGATACAATTTTTTCATTAAGAAACTTTCGCGCCTCATGAGCCGTCGTATCTGTCAGCACACCAACTGTCATCACGCCCATATCGCTATGTGATACCAGCACCATTGCTGCACCAGCACACTTTGCACACGTGATGTGCACAACTGTCTTATCCCCATCATGTCCAATTGGCACGTACGATAACACATCGCGTCCCGCGCCACACACAGGACACTTCTGCGGAATAATCTTGTCGTGTTCTCGTGAAAAGTTCATACACGGCAATCCTACTATGAAAAGAGGATTTTTGCAAGAGATTTCTGTAAGTCATGATAGAGTTGTAAAAGCACGTGCAGCATGACACACCGCATCGCATGTACAGATGTCCTGCATACAGCATGGCACGTCTGTATTTATACCAAAGACACCGTGACAAAAACCCATTGTGTATGTATAGTGTATGTGTGAAACTTATAACAACAGCACTCTATGGCCTCCACACGCATATGGTTTTTGGCGCGTATCACACTGTACCTCATCATTGGCGCCACGTGCGGTTTTGGCTTCATGGTGTTTGTTGACATGCGCTACACGCCGCGTCTGTTGGCACAACCCACACCAGGCGTCCTGTTTGTTGACCGCAACGATCCCATAAGCTCCATGCCGCCCCCTTACGACGAAAAAACTGGCTCTCTACACAATCCTTTCCACACAATCTCCGACGCCGTTGCAGCGGCACATGGACCCACAACGATCATCGTAGCGCCGGGCCTCTATAAAGAATGTGTGACACTGCAAGACGGTATTGTCCTGTATGGCGTCGGCGTCACAGAAGATGGTATGCCATCCGTTACCATCACCGACGATCCAGCGCTTCTGCGCTTCCCCCTCACAACAGCGCACAATACCGCCGTTATCAATGTTCATATAAAAGGCGGACGTGACGCAGTGGTCATACCCTATGGCACGCACACGCACATCACCCGCGCCGTCATTTCCAGTGCATTGGAATACGGCGTGCTCATGGGCAGCAAAAAAGACCGTGCACAAGACACAGAAAACAACCACGAGGCAGAACGGTATGACGTATTTCAACCACACGATCGTGATGCGTCCATGATCAATATCATTCCACAAGATCACGCTACATCCCTCACCATCACACAGAGTCACATCGTCCACAATGCCAAACAAGGCCTCTATTTACGCGACGGCATCGTCAAAATACATGCATGTCTTGTAGAAAAAAACGGTGAAGAAGGTATTGATCTCCATCCGCATACCAAGACTGTCGTCACAAACACCATAGCGCGCAACAATGGCGAAAGTGGCTTGGAGACAGAAATTTATGACACAGATCTCACCGTAGAAAACAGCACATTTTCCGAAAATGGAAAAAATGGCTTGGCATTCCTCACATCTGTTGGCACAGGCAAGGTAACGCTCAACAATCTCACCATCACCAATAATGCCACCTATGGTATCCGCTGTGCACGTCATGCCAAATTTCCGCGTACACCACGACCATTTTTTGCATCCGTCATCACCACATCAGACCTCACCTTTGCCAATAATGGCAGCGGTGAGATCGCACCACCGTGTGACCAATTCTAAAATACCCTGCATCACCGCAAGGACGATTGAGAAGGACTGCTAAAAATGATGGTACATGCGCGTATAGTAATAGTTCACATCAGAAACCCACTTCCGCACACTTGCCTCCGTATGCCCCTGACATGAAAAACCACACTTCCACACCACAACCATTTTCTGTGGCGTATCGTATTGTTTGGCAATAAGATCCTGCACGCGCGCAGCAACCGTACTTACAGCATCCTGCGGACCATCAAAGCATGTATGTCCCCCAGTACCCATGCGCGTACGTACTTGCCGAAATCCCCAGTAATTATAGCAATCATCGCCGTTCAGTACCGGCGCCCGCTTGCCCCACGCGCTTTCTTTCTTGGCAATCGCTACCAAAAATGCCACCACTTGGGGATCTTCGCGTACTAAGTACGGGACCATATGCATCATCGGATAACCATAGAGCTCAATTGCAAGATTGCGCGCCTGTATAAATTTTGGATCATACATCTTCTGTATCACGGCGATAGAATGATCAACATGCTCCATAGACAGCGCAATGTCTTTTTGCGTGTAGTACAACATGCCAAGTGATCCAAAAACTACAATATTACACACCACCGCAAAAACTACAGCAATACCATCCTGTGGCGAACGCACAAATCGGACAGCATACCACTTATTCTTTGATTGTTGGGTCTTTTTACGTGCCATAGAAATACACAAAAACGAGCTCTGCACCCGTTTTACGAACCTTAGTATTGACTTCTACACATCTATTATAGCATAGTGCACACAAAAAATCAATGTACGATCAGTACAATGTTTCACACATCATGCCATAAAACACGCACCTAGCGATTACCTTTTGCGCGATTGTGTGTTTTGCACAACATCTGGCAATTTGCCGCGTCCGTCGCACCGCCCTTACTCCATGCCGTCACATGATCAGCATCCATGTCAGTACTGTTCCATATTTTGATGTTGTTGGCATCATGCCCAATGGCGCATAGCGGACAATTGGACTTGCCCAACTTCTTTGCTTCTGCCGTCTGCGCAGCATAGACAGATCTTTTTGTTGCCTCATCAAACACCCGCACATGCAATAGTTTTGTATCCGTCAAGCCACCCAGAATATACTCAAAAATACCTTTATAGTTTTTGATATAGGGATCTGCATACAATCGCTGCACATGCGCCGCTACCTCCGACGGATCATATGCAGTCTCATGATAGGCTTCGTATAGGCGCCCCCACTCCAACCCGCGCATGTCCTTTGTCACATCCACAAACACACCGGATACCCAATCAATTACACTGGTAAAATACGTCTTCACCTCTGTAATGTTGTCATCATACCGATGCCGGCTCATGTAGCTATCAACATCTCCCCGACTCACCCACGAAAGCGCCCGCTCCCAAAAATCCTGCCGATTCACACTGCCGGAAACATAGGCACTCCACTTCTGCACATTGGCATTTTGCGAATTGCTAAACTCCTCCTTGCCTAGTGTCACAAACGGTCCAGAATAAATCGCATTCAACTTCTCTTGCTCATTCAACGCCACACCCACAATATTAATGGTTTTAAACCAATCTTTAATTTCACTCTCTTCTCCCTCGCACTCATAAATTAATAAGGTCGTCTCCAAAATTTTCTTCTGTTTATCCGCTGCTAAGCCATGAAAAAACTGCTCCATCCCACTTTCATCTTTTACTGCAAATTTTCCTGTTACGTAGCGTCCGATGCTCGTGATCCGCTGCTGCCCATCCAATACCTCAAATGTGTCCTCTTCTACCTTGTTAAAATAAATTAAGCCCAAAGGATAACCCTTTAAAATTGACTCAATCACTGCCACATCCTTCTTGCCGTCGGCATAGATATAGTTACGTTGGTATTCCGGCTGGATCGTTAATTTCCCCGACAAACCAAAAAGCCCCTTACCTTCTAATTCGTTGTACACAAATCCATCGCAAAGTTCTCTCACCGTAATGTCGGTGCGTAATGTTGTTTTCATGTGATGCTACTGTGATGTATTGATTAGTTAAGCGTGACAAGATCACCGCACGTGCCAATTTTTCGCGCGCCCTCATCCAAAAAGCACTCTGCTTCTTTCCCCTATTTCACACTACTTTCACGATTTTTGCAAGAAAGTCGTGAATTGACCAACTTTTTTCACCGTTTTTCACGATTTTTCTTATTTTGTTTACACATGTCATTCAAAAAAGATATGACTACAAAAAACAATGGATCGAAGGACTTTGGCACTAATTAACAGAAATTATAACCTCCAATAGGATTAAATACGGAATCCTCAACTATTACAACAAAAGTATACTTTGCGTTTTTAGTATTATCTTGAATAAAACAGCCTGACTTCCAATTAGATTGACGCATGTTATAGATACGATTTAGATTATATTTTATATTCTTTGCAGCATATATATTTAACTCTACAGCAGAAATTTTTTTTGGTATCTGAAGATTAATAATTTCAGAAAATTTTTTTTCATCATTCTTGGGGTCAGAAAAAAAATCTAATCCACTTCCCTTTTTATGTATATTTCTCTCAGCAAAAGTAATAACCTTCCCAACATGTGTGGGATCTTCTAAATCTAAATATCTTTCTCCTTTTAAAAGATCAATGTCATTCAATAATCCCTGATTTCGAGATACATAAAAACCCTCCTTGTCGGCAACACCAAGTACATCGCTAAAATCTTTTGTAGAATTTCCAAAGTCTGTAACCTTCCATGTTAATCGATTGTTTTGTATGTGCAGTGTAAGATGTGATCTGAAATAGCCCCCTTCATCTAAAATATCACTAGATTTTGGAAAGGAAAATATATAGTCTCCTTTGCTATTACAAATTAGGTTTATAAATGTTTTACCATTTAATTTGATTTTCCCTATATACCTTTTTTTCATACAATTCACCTCCTTATTATGCCACGCGTCTATTAAGTTATATGCAGAAAATCATCCACACTCAAAGACGTATCTTTTATTGTGTGTTTTCTTAGTTGTAAAAAACTTTCAGCAACTTTATTTTTCTTGTCTTGCATGTACGGATCATCTTTTTGTACAAGGTCTATATTTGCTTCAATCATTTTATTTATTTTTTTCACATCCTCATCGGCAGAATATAAAAAAATCATTCTGTAGGTCTTCAAAAAATGGTATTTCTTTTTGGCTCTTTCATTGTCTGATAAATCATTTTTATATAAAAAATCCATGTATTCAACAAAATCATTATGTATATCTTTTCTAATCTTAAAAACATCGTCTTTCGCTTCTCTTTTTGCTAAGAAATAATCCTTTGCCCAACTATTGGCAATTGTCAAAATAGTTGACACAAAACCAGATCCCACAACAGCCAAAGCTATTGGCCACAGATATCCTGTTTCCATAATTTGTAAAATTTACCTCTTAAACCTAATAAAAATCCTTTTGTAAACCCTGCCACCGCCTACAAGCGGCTGTGAAACTTTACTTGATTCGTCCCAAAGTCCATTTGAAAAACCTCTACCCTCGCTTTCTGTCGCTCCCAAAATCTCAAACTGATCTGGATTGTATTTATCAAGAAATGAAATTGGCACGCCCATCACGCCATCGTAGTCTTTAGGAATCGCATCAGTAAACGGCACTTCAATTGCGTCGTAATTATCATATTTTTTATATGCAGTCTTACTTTTAGCAACTTTTTTGTTAAATCTACGGTTATCTGCCATAGACATTAATTCAAGTGACTGATGACGTCGCCCGTGGTCAAGATTAGTAAACCAAACAGAAGGCGACCGTAAATAGGTAACACCATCTACTTCCCGAATTGCCGTTCTTGGTTTACTGCTAAGATCAGCATTTGGCGGAGCTATAAAAAGAATGTCCTTATTAAAACTAGTTGCACCAACCCACATTTTATTGTTTTTAATAAGAGGAAAAACTTCCTTATAGGTTATGATGTTTTTATTTCCAATAATTACAAATTTTTTCTCATAGTCTGACAATTGCTTTATGTATTCCCGAAAGAGTGAAAAAGGCGGATTGGTCACGACAATATCTGCTTGCCGAAGAAGATCGATGCACTCTTCAGAGCGAAAATCACCATCTCCTTCAAGTGGTGCCCATTCGTTGTTTTTGTTTTCTTGTAGTTGCAGTGCGACGTCCTTGGCGTTGAATGCACCATCGTTGTTATAATCCCCCACATCATTGAGAATAAAGCGGTTGGCAGTGACTTTTGGACGTCCTTTTTTGGGACGAATGGTTTTGTGATCGCCAAAGAGGGATAGTTGTGTATTGGCAATGGGAGAAGGCTTGTAGCTGGTGGTGATGAGGCTTTTGAGTCCCAAAACTTTGAAATTAAGCACGAAGTATTGAAAGAATTTGCTTTCATAGGGATCATCGCAGTTGCAATAGACGACTTTGTCCCGAAAGGTATCGGGGTCGTATTCCAAATACGCGTTGATCTCTTTTTGGATATCTTCAAATTGCGTATAGAACTCGTCGTTTTTGGCGTTTTTTGCCTTGGTGAGATTTTCGTTTGCCATAGGGCGCTATACGTAAATAACGGTATTTCATGTGTAATTTCATCTATTCTACGCACAAAAAACTATTTTGACAACTTTATAGGTTCACGCATCTGCACGTGAGCCCTGTGTTGCTTGATCGTGCGCAATATTTTTCAGACTTACGCATTGCTACGCATCCCCAAGACACTCACCATGGCGCTAAATGAGTCACCGCCATGGCGCCGTGCCGAATAGAGTGATTCATCCAAAAATGTACACGCCGAACACCCTTTAATATCATGTAGCTGCAAGCCGGCCTGCGTCGCTTGATCCAAAATGATCTGCTGCAAATTAACACGCACTTTTTCAATGGTGCTTCCAGGTACGATGTACTTATCCTGGTTGTACAGACCAAAGTGCGTAATCATTTCTCTAAAGTCAAATTCAAAGCTATTTTGTGAAATACCGGGACCGATTTCCATGTGAATAGCATCACGACTAGCGCCAATGGATTCCATCATGGTAATGGTTTTTGGCACAATATGCGTCACGATACCGCGCCACCCCGCATGCGCAATGCCAATGACTTCTGCATGTGGATCGTACAGCAGCACGGGAAAACAATCTGCCGTCGTAATCGCAAGGTATGTCTCCGTGGCGCGCGTGACGAGTGCATCTGTTTGCGGATACCACGTACGTGCCACATCTGGCACGATAGCAACTGATGCCCCATGCGTAATACCAGCTGACACAACACGCTCATGCGGTATGCGTAGCTTGTCATAAAACGTTTTACGGTTTTGTATAATATCGTCTTGGGCATGGTCGTCACGGAGCTTCATGTTGCCATCCTGCGCTGTTGACATTGCCCCGATAATTTTTTCATGTTCCTCAAAAAATGTAAACATAAGTTCTATGTGTTATGACGCGGCTCGATTGAAAGATGTTGCAGCATCTCCATCAATCGTACAAAAAATCGCAAATTATGCAATGCTGCCAATTGCGCCCCAAGCGGCTCGCCAACGCGAAACAGGTGTTGGATGTATGCTCGCGTATGGTTTGTACATGCATAGCATGTGCATGTTGGATCAATCGGCGAAAAGTCTTGCCGATACTGCGCATTGGCAATATTGATGGTGTGATAAAAATCATCCGGCGCACTGTGCATCTGCGCATGGTCCGTATGTGTGTACACAAACAACCGCCCATGCCGTCCCTCACGTGTGGGAATCACACAGTCAAACAGGTCCCACCCAACCGCATGGCAACGCACGATATCCGACGGTGTGCCGATGCCAAGTGCAAACCGTGGCGCATCAGGAGTAATGCTTGCCGCAGTATGTGTAATAATCTCCTCCATCAATCGCCCGTCCATATCCACGTGTCGCCCGCCAAAGCCATAGCCGTCACAGCCAATAGCATGCAGTGCGTGAGCACATCGCGCGCGTAAATCCGCAAATGGACCACCCTGGACAACGCCAAACAGCAACGGTCGTGATGCCTCATCCATGTCACGCGCCGCAACGTGACGATCATACTCATCCTTGCACCGCTGCGCCCATCGTATCGTACGCTCCACAGCATCCTCAAACACCGTCCGTGTCGCATCATTGGGACGCGGATCATCGAGCATGACCATCATATCCACGCCAAGATCAAATTGAATGCGGATGGCCTTTTCCGGCGTCAACACATGTGTGCGCCCATCCAAAACACTTTTAAAAACAGCGCCATCCTCTGTAATCTTCCCTAGTGCGGCATTTTTGTGAATCAATGAGTACACTTGATAGCCACCACTATCCGACAGCAGTGGACCATCCCACTGCATAAAGTTGTGTATACCGCCAGCACCGCGCACGAGATCCATGCCGGGCTGTAGTAAAAGATGATAGGTGTTCACCACCATTGGCACCACACCCACGCTGCGCAGCTGTGCATTTGTCAGCCCACGCACACTTGCACGCGTGGCATCCGGCATGAAAAACGGTGTCGTCAAAGCGCCATGACGTGTCGTCAACATGCCTATACGTGCCGCATCACGCTTTTGTGTCACCTGAAATGTCATAAAAATCTCAAAACGTTATCAGAGGTTGGCAAAAAGACGTATTTTTTGATGCACGACGTCATACACTGCTTTACGTGCCGGCGCCATAAACTTATAGGGCGCTACTGTTGGATCTGCCGCCAAGCCCTGCTCCACACCACCACGAAAAGCCACACGCAACTCCGTATTGACATGTACAATGGCAATGCCTGCCGCAATCCCATTGCGAATATCCGCATCACTGATACCGCTGCCACCATGCAACACCAAATACGCCGACGTCGCATCTGCAATGGCACGTACGCGATCCACGTCAATGTGCGGATTGCCACTCGTGACAATACCGTGAATATTTCCCACCGATGGTGCAAAAATATCCACACCCGTTGCCTCCACAAATTGCGCCGCAACCTCTGGCACCGTCATGTCCGCACCGGCACCCTCGGGAATTGCATCTAAAATCGCCGACGATGTCCCGATATAGCCCAGCTCCGCTTCGGTGAGAATTTCTCGCCCCGCCTGTGTACTACGTTCCTGCGCCAAGCGCACACATTCTTTTGTGATGGCGACGTTATCATCAAACGACAACTGTGATCCGTCAATCATCACGCTATCAAAATCCGCATCAAGCGTTTCCACAATGCCTGCAATATCATGTGTGTGATCGGCGTTCATAAAAATTGGATAGTCATACGTATCGCGCAAACTCTTCACCAGCACTGCGGCCTGTCGCGCACCTACAAACGCACGCTCTCCCTCCGATACGCCGATAATCACCGGTTGTTTCAGATCGCGTGCCGCTTCAAAAATCGCCCATAGCGTTTCTAGGTTGGAAATATTAAAATGTCCGACGGCAATACCCTGCTGTCGCGCCTGCGTCAATACTTCACGTAGTGTATGCATAATTTTTTATTACAAATACTGCACCCTCAATGGCGTGTATCTTCATTGTACATGACTTTAGTATATGTGCCTATGTGAAACATCCAAAGACACGAAAGAGCCACAGGATATGGACGAACAGTAGTAAACATGCTACCATTGAAAAGTATAGATGGTGCCGTAATGGCACATAAAACCTCTATTATCTGATTTATTTTCTGTTATGCATATTACTTACCATGGACTTTCCTGTGTGAAACTGATTGCCAAAACTGCCGGGCGTGGCAGTGATGATGCGACAATCGTTTTTGCACCATACAGTAAAGATTTTGGGCTACGTCCTCTACAAAGCAGTGCAGACATTGTCCTCGTACCATTAGATGATCCGATGTTTAATCACGCTTCCGGACTACGGGGTGACGCTATTGTACTCGATCGTCCAGGCGAATTTTCCGCCAAGGGCATCAATATCATTGGGCGAGATGCCCCTGCTGATCTGCGTGGTGGCATCACACGCGGTAATACCGTTGTCTTTGTTGTAGATGTGGAAGACATGAAAGTCGCCTACCTCGGCGGTATTGGCATGGACCCTCCACCGCACGTAATGGATATCCTCAATGACATCGACATCCTCCTGCTTCCTGTTGGCGATCAAGAAGGACTTGATGGAAAATCTGCGGAAACCCTTGCACGTAAAATTGAACCGCGCATCATTATACCCATTCACTACAAGACCAAAGGCGTCACATCCACACAACTACGTTCTCCTGATGACTTCTGTGACGAAATCGGCAACTGCCCAAAAACAACTGAAGAAAAATACACGGTAAGAAAGTCAGATATTGAAAATGTTAGCATGCGTATTGTTACACTTGCTGTTGTATAACCACTATGTTTGAAACACTGGAAAAAAAAATTCACGACATTCGTCAGCAACCAGAACATGTACGTTTGCGCTATATGTGGGGAGCATTAGCTGTCTCCATGATCCTGATCATCATCATCTGGATCATGTCCATTCGCATCAATATTGCTGTTCTACGCAATAACGATCGTTCACAGGCTACTATTGAAAGCTTTCAGCAACACATGCAGCAGAATATGAATGAACCAACGCAGCGCATACAACAGCAAGACAGTAACGTATCTATTAGCGACCTACTTTCCCAACCTGATACACTCTCACAGTAGACACGTGCTGCTTTCATGCGACATGCAGCGTCCCCCGGGGGAATGACTGTCGCATGAGAGCAACACAAAAAAGTATAGACAACTGAAAGAACATCACACATGTCCCATGGTGTTTTTCTCTTTTTTTTCGTATTATCTTAACCTGCAATCACTAAAATACTCTTATGACAAAAAAACCTGCACGACTGCACGAGCCCACAGATATTACCCCACAACCTATTGTGGAAGAAATGCAAAAATCCTACATGGAATATGCTATGAGCGTCATCATTGCACGCGCACTTCCAGATGTACGCGACGGCCTCAAGCCTGTGCACCGTCGTATTCTGTATTCCATGTGGAAAACAGGCCTACGCTCCACAGCAAAGTTTCGTAAAAGCGCGACCGTTGTTGGTGAAGTGCTGGGAAAATATCACCCGCATGGCGACACTGCTGTCTACGACACCATGGTACGTATGGCACAAGATTTCTCCATGCGCTATCCACTCATCTGGGGGCAAGGCAACTTTGGATCCATGGATGGTGACAGCGCGGCTGCATATCGCTATACCGAAGCAAAACTCATGCCAATTGCCGACGAAATCCTTCTGGATATTGAAAAGAATACCGTAGACTTCCAGCCGAACTTTGACGGCGTCCACCAAGAGCCCACTGTCCTGCCGGCAAAACTGCCACAACTCCTCCTGAACGGCACCATGGGTATTGCTGTGGGTATGGCTACGAACATCCCCACGCACAACCTCCGCGAACTCACCAGTGCCATCGCGCACCTTGTTGACAACCCTAAGGCAGATACTGATGATCTGATGCAGTTCATCCCCGGTCCAGACTTTCCCACCGGTGGCATGATCTACAACCACAACGAAATTCGCGAAGCCTACGCCACGGGACATGGCAGAATCACAATGCGTGCAAAAGCAGATATCGTAGAGAGCAAGAGCGGACAGTTCTCCATTATTGTGACAGAAATGACTTATCTAACGAATAAAGCAACGTTGATTGAAAAAATTGCTACACTCGTTAAAGATAAAAAAATCCTTGGTGTCAAAAACTTACGCGATGAATCTAATAAAGACGGTGTACGTATCGTCATTGACCTCAAGAGAGAGGCTTATCCGCAAAAGGTCCTCAATAAACTCTACTCCTACACAGATTTGCAAAAAAACTTCAACGTCAACATGCTTGCGCTTGTGGATGGCATTGAACCACGTATCCTGAACCTCAAAGAAATTTTGGAATACTACATTATCCACCGTCGCGACGTTGTGGTGCGCCGCACACAGTTTGACTTGGACCGCGCACGCGAACGAGCACATATCTTGGAAGGACTCTGTACGGCACTTGACCACATCGACGAAGTCATTGACACCATCAAGAAATCACGCACCAAAGAAACAGCTCACGACAATTTGCGTAAACGCTTTAAATTTTCCGATGTCCAAGCAACCGCCATCTTGGAAATGCGCCTGCAAACACTGGCAGGGCTAGAACGTAAAAAACTGGAAGATGAACTCAAGGAAAAATTACGCCTCATCAAACAACTGGAGGCCATTTTGAAAAGTGAAAAATTGCAAAAACAGATCGTGAAAGACGAGCTGCAAGAGCTTGCTGACAAATACGGCGACGCACGTCGTACCAAAGTCTTCAAATCCGCCGTCGGTGAATTCAAGCAAGAAGACCTTGTCCCCAACGAAGAAGCTATCATCACACTCACCACAGATGGCTACATCAAACGTATGAATCCCGATGTCTACCGCGTACAAAAACGCGGCGGCAAAGGTGTGATTGGTGCCGCCACTAAAGAAGACACTAGCGTGGCGCATATGCTGTCGATCATGACACATGATGATCTCTTCTTTTTCACAAATACCGGCAAAGTCTACCAGACCAAGGCCTATGAAATCCCCGAATCCGCTCGCACAGCCAAGGGCAATGCTATTGTCAACTTCCTCCAATTGTCGCAAGAAGAGCGCATTACTGCCATTATTCCATTCAACAAAGACGATCAGTTCTCTTTCCTCTTCATGACAACACTGCGCGGCGTTGTAAAAAAAGTCAAAATCAAAGACTTCAGCAACGTGCGTCGCAACGGTCTCATCGCCATCACATTAGGCAAAGACGATCAACTACGCTGGGTTAAGCCCACAACCGGCAAAGACACCGTGATTCTCTCCACGGCACGCGGACAGGCCATCCACTTCAAAGAAGCCAACGTGCGCGCCATGGGGCGCAATGCCGGCGGCGTGCGCGGTATCCGCCTACACAGCGATGATTACGTCATCGGCATGGATGTGATGTTTGCCAAGCAAAAAGGTACTGCACTCTTCATCCTCACGGCTAACGGCTACGGCAAAAAGACACCGATGTCACAATACAAGATCCAAGGACGTGGCGGCAGCGGCATCAAAACAGCAAAAATTACGCCAAAAACCGGTCCGATTGTTAGCGCCTACGTCGTCAGCACAGATGACAACAGCGACATCATCATCACCAGCGCCGCCGGACAAATCATCCGCACACCCCTCAAAGATATCTCTACACTCTCCCGTGCAACCCAAGGTGTGCGCATCATGAAGCCCCGCGCCAGTGACACCATTGCCGCCGCTACCATCTTATAGCATGTACAATCCAGCAAAAAGCGAGTGCCCTCCACTCGCTTTTTCTTTTTGTACATGCACATACCGCCAGTCAGTACCATTTTCCAAAAAAAATGTCTACACCCTTCACGCGCTAATTCCCACGTCGCTTGCATACAATGCAAAAGTGTGCTATAATTAGAATATGTAGAGATTTGGGTGAATTCTCTAGATTTTAAGAGGGTTCTCTTTATTCATTTTTTTATAGGAGTAATGCCTATGAAAAAAAATCTCACATGCGCATAGCGCGAATGCCCTTTGCCAGGGCGAAAAAACATTTAGGGAAGTAGGGTACGATGAGACCTTCAAGACAATGGTCGTAAAATGACCAACATAGCCTTACGAGGCTCCCCTGCTTCCAAGAGCGATGTTGTATCTACAGCCTCGCTCTTAAAATTGAGCCACCTATCATCCGCGACATGCGGTTTTTTTATTGGCAGCACGTCATATATTTCGCAATACCCGCCAATAGCTCCGAGCCAATGGATCACAAAAAATCCTGTGGGAATGGTCCGTGAGAGGGATTGTCTATAGCACGGCATCGTCCCCTGTCAAAAAATGTGCATTTTATGCGGTTTTGTGCTATTGACAAGATTGTACTATAGTGCTATAATATGCCGTTATGGTATGAGTGTCGTTATTTTAACAATCACATACAGCACACAACTATGCATGGGTCAACTATGCATGGGTATCATGTGGTCAAGAGCTTGCGTCAATAACGACGTGCTCTCTTATACCACATGACACCAGCCGAATTATCGAGGAGGTGATGCCTATGATTGTGTAGACTTGTAAAAATAAAAATACTAGAAAGATACCCGCCACTCCTTCGTATAGGACATGGCGGGTTTTTTATTTTTCACACGTTCTGTCCAATTGTCTGATTAGCTCAGACTTCCCATCCTGTGGTGACATGTATATTTTTTAGAAATACTCTTATTGCGCGCAAGATCCATCTTAGGACATGCCCTGGGTTGGATTTTAGTACTGTCCGGGGATATATAAAAAAATTCCTATCACGGATAAAAAACACCCGCCTTCCGGTCGAGAAGGAGGGTGTTTTGTTTGGAAGATCACCGTATGGTGAATTACAACAGTCCCATTAAGTTAAAGAGTGTCATCGTCATCGCGGGGACCAACGCAAGCAAGACGGCAAATTCTGTGTCCTGAATAGATTGGCGGTGCAAACGAAAGCTTTTCATTTGCGGTGCATCGGGTGTTTCTACAACCGGTGCTTGTTGTTCCGCGCCCACTGCTGCGGCACTGCACTTGCAACCGCATGTTGGGCATTTCATTTCATCTGACATATGTGTATTGTTATATGGTGGATTACACTGCAATATATTGCATGCCACCACTTTTTTCCTGACCAAAGAAAAATCGGGTGACAGTCTGTGACTGATGATTCACCCGATTTCATCATTCATATGTCTATTATAGCAGAAAAAATCACAGTCGTCAAACACACGAATTCACGAAACACACAGCACGTGCTATGCTGGAGTATGCACAAGCGTACACTGTTTCTATATTGAAATACCTGATCTATGTTCCAACACTTTTTTACAACGCGCTACCATACTGCTCGCATCACCATATATGTGCTATGCGCAGGAGTGGTTCTCTTTGCGCCACACAGTGCACCGCGTAGTGAACCTGTGCCCACGTTTGCCGTACCCCCACGTATTACACACAACGAAACTGCTCCACCACTAACACCACCCACAAAAATATGGCCCGTGCCAAATATTGACCGCATGAAGCGTGAGGGCTGTGTTGCGGATGGACTCTTGAGCGGTTACAATCGCACAAGCAAAGATGTGCAGGTGGCACGCGACAGTTCATGCTACTTCTTCTCTCGCGCTATTGAGACATGGCGCGATTCTCCAGATTTTGCAAAGGCGCAAAAAATCATGGATGACATCGGGCGCACCGACGTACTCTATGGCATGTTCATCGCCGAAGCCATTCATAAGAAAGAAAACTATTTCTACTACACAGAAAATCGTCGTTTCAACTTCGCCGCAATGTGCAAAGATGGTTCCAAGAACTTCTGGGGTGAACATACGTGCAAACCGTCACTAGAAGAGCCAGAGTACCGTGCATACCTGTCACAGATCACCCGTGACGCGATGGATATTGGTATCCGCGTTTTTCTATTTGGGCAAGTGTATCACCAAGAAGAGGATTTAGAGAAATCATCCGTGCAGGTAATATTGGATGATATGCGCACATATGCAAAAAGTAGAGGCATCTCTATTATCATTGGTGCACAAACCAACAATATTACCGATGAAGAATATTTACGTTTTTTTGACTTTATTGAAGGTGGCGTTGGACTGCATTCCGACGGCACGGTAGAGGATCATCCATGTTTTTCTCGCTGGTATAACAATACGACAAAAGAAGGGTGGTGCTGGGCATTGCTGTGGCACGATACATTTAAATCAAAAGCCCATAATGTTTTTGTACATTTGGATTGGAGCGGTATCAAGGGTGATGATATGAGCACATTTGCACTCATGAGTACAGACAGGCGTCACGCCACTCTACAAAAACTGCATACGACGTTTATCACTCAAGATGTCGGCTTTCTCTTGCCGCTGCTCACCCCTCTACCACAAGATAACGGCGGCTGTCACGGACCACGTCGTCGCTTCTACTCAGCACATATGAAATACGGCTGTCCGGATCTTGAAGCAATCAATGCCATTATTGACGCAGTAAAAAAATAAAGACCATAGGCAAATGCTGTGCTATGATCTTTGGCTAGATATGATCGGAAATTTTCATGAGACGCGCATCGTCCAACTCTGCAATCGCCTCCTGAATTTTTTGTAGTGCGTCTTTCTGTCGCACATACATCTCCTGCAGCGATAGATGTGATCCAGGCGGCTGCACATTCTCTGTAGCAACACGACATGCCTCTACGCAACATGCCAAGACATGAATTGCGTCTTGATACATGCGTATCCTGGTCTCTCGATCCTGCACAGACTGTTTTTCCAATGCGCAAAAAGATCTTTGTAGTTGCGCTAGTTCTTTAGTTACTTCCCAGTACATACGAGAAAGTCTACTCTCTCGTTCTTCCACATCTCTGATTTTTTTGAGCAAATCTTGCGGGCGCTTGCTTCGCCACCCACCTTCACGCCTCTTTGAGCGCATAGGACGATCTCTTTTTCCCATATCAACCCCTCTTCCTTCCGCTCTCTTTTATTAAAAAACAACTAACCCACAGAAGAACCATCCTACCATGGCACAATGCCACTGTCAATTTTTTATCGTCACACTAATGCTCTGCACACACATCGGGTGCCCATAGTCCTCGTTGCGCCATCTGTGCCTCTTGCTGCGCCGCACGATACTGCTGTTGATAGGCATAAGCCGTACCATAGGTATATTCATAGGCATACCCCTCAGCAATCATCACTTCCCCAAACTGACGTCCATCTGAAAGTCGTACATGACGCAAGAGACGATTATACCGATCACGATCCGCCTGTGTTTTATCACGTTCAAGAATGACCATTTTTTCTGATAACAGTGTTGTAGCCCGCTTTGACGCCTCTGTACCAAAACACTCCACCGCACGACGTGGATCCACAGACTCCAGTGCATTAATACCAATGATGCGCACAGTTTCTCTGCGATCATCCATCTGCACCTTCACCGTATCTCCATCCACAACAGAAACAACAGCAAACATACCTTCCTCTGTGATATTCTGATGACGATCTTCTTCACCAGCAGCCCCCATCGCCTCTGCATGAGATCTGTGCGTATCACCTTGCTGCTGTGGTGCACAAAGCAGGCGTAGCTGCGTCACCATATGTTCATCAAGCAGTGGTGCACGCAACACAATGAGTGCACAAACGGCACATGTCATAATCAGTGTATATAAAAATGTCGCCGTCTGACGCGACACTGTCCGCACGCGGGCCATAAGCATACCAACTGTTGCAACCACAAGAATACCCCAAAGAAAGATCATACACTGCTATACGCATACACCACACGGTGTGCGTATTTTTAGTAAATGTAACCGCGTATCACACGAGCATTTTTACTCAATGTCCGCTTGTTCACTACGCCCCACCCTTTATAGTTCATTTCCGAAATTGTAATTGTATCCTTACCTACAGATTCTACATATGCTACATGTCCATAACGTGCATCCTCTGTTGTGACGACAATAGCACCAGCCTGTGGTGTTTTGCCTGTTGCATAGCCTGCTGCACGCGCATTATACAGCCATGTACCGGCATTGCCTCGCCACGTCACTGTGCGCTTATTTGCTACATAGTACGTACAGTATCCATAGGGAAAGCTATTCCCGGCGCGGCGCGTTTTAGATGTATTTGTCACAACAGTACTCCCTAAATTAGCACTCCCCGTACCCGTTGCCACATAATCGCGCGGTGCAAGAATTGGCTGTTCCACTGGACGTGGAATTTCCTTGCGCCCTCCCGGCACAAAGATCTCTGCACCAATCTCAATCTCTCCATTTGCCGGTAAGGTGTTATAGGCAATAATATCCTTACGCTCAACCTTATACTGCGCAGCAATCTTGTCCAAGGTATCGCCAGCTACGACTTTATGCTTCACACCAGATTCTGACAAGATAAAGAGCGTGTCACCTGGTGCAATATCATCAATATTTTCAATCTCATTCGCCCAAAATAGTGTTTCTGTTGTCACATGATGCCGTGCCGCAATCGTACTGAGTGTATCGCCCATTTGCACGGTATACAAAATCACATCACCTTCATTATCCGGATCACTCGCTCCTTCACGACGCGGTGGAATAATTGCCGCATCACCCAGCAGCTCCTCGCTAGCATTTGTCAGCACATGTAGCTGCGATTCTTGTGATGCTTTCTCTTTGAGCTCTGCCGTCGTCACATCACTACGTGAATCACTCACAATACTATTATCCAAAACAAGACTTGACTCTCCTGTCCTCCCAATAACACCTGTTGGCTTATTGTATGTCGTTAGGTATCCCATGAGATACGAATCATCATCATTAGCACGTGCAGAAATATTGCCAAACACAATCAGCGTTGCAATTGCCACAAGAACTGCCAAGCTACCGTTGTTGCGGATAAAATAACCAATCCCAAAAAAAGATCGTTGACGAAAAGACTCGACTGCAGCACGCTCAATCGCAAGATATATGTGGTATAGCCGTGAGAACATGCCGCGACAGGCACGGCAGATTTTGGAAAATCGTGAGATAATCTCTACGTCCTTTACATGGTTATGCACGTAAGGCAATCACAGCATATTGATCACCATCGGCGCAAACCTTATTTTTTAGACTTCTTCTATTATAAGGACATCTGGCATTTTGTCAAAACCGCACTATTATTTTTTTGTGGTAAAATACGTATAAAACACCTTGTATAGAGTATATTATGGCAAAAGATCTCTACGACCTAAAAATGGAGTATTTGGAGTATTTGGAATCAGAGCTCCACCGCAGCCAAAAAACCATCCAAAACTACGACCACTATTTGGAACGTTTTGTAGATTTTGTTGATACACACTGCCAATCATGCGATCCAGGCGATATCACTATGGATATCGTACGCAAATATCGCGTTTTCCTTAATCGCCAAACTGTGCCGCATACGGGTGAACCCCTCAGTATCGCTACCCAAAACTACCACGCCATTGCTCTGCGAAATTTCCTCAAATACCTTGCAAAAAACGACATCCCCACCCTATCAGCGGAAAAAATAGACATCGGCAAAAATCCCGAGCAGCCTGTGACCTTTCTGGAAGATGATGAGATTATACGGCTGATTTCTGCCGCTGATGGATCAGATGTATCATCATTACGCGACCGTGCAATTTTGGAATTACTTTTTTCTGCAGGACTACGTGTATCAGAAATTGTTGCCCTAGACCGAGAGAGTATCAATCTTGACCGCCAAGAGTTTAGCGTACGCGGTAAAGGCGGTGCTGTGCGCATTGTATTTATCTCTGATGCTGCCAAAAAGGCTCTAGAACTCTACTTGAACCGACGTACCGATATTGACCCAGCACTCTTTGTACGTGACAGCAGACGTGGACGCAAAGACACCGAAAGCGGCGGATTGCGCCTCACAACACGTAGTATTCAACGTATTGTCAAAAAATACGCCACTAAGGCCGGTATTGTCAAAAATGTCCACCCACACACCCTGCGTCATACCTTTGCTACGGACCTACTCCACAATGGTGCCGACATCCGCTCTGTGCAAGCCATGCTCGGACACGCCAACATTACTACGACGCAAGTATACACACACGTCACCAACAAAGGTCTCAAAGACGTTCACAAAAAATTTCACGGTAAAAAAAATACATAAAAAGACGTGTGTGCGCACACGTCTGATGCCTAGAAGGGTACAATGGTGTTTCCACGCCGACGTACATCATCGCAGTAATCTGCGATAAAGTACATCACTCCTAAAAAAAGGAGTATTGGCGAAAATATTATTACTAAAAAGACTTTCGCTATAACTATTCCCATGGTCATTTTTTCTTTTCTCATCATATCCTCCATTTTTTTATAAAAAAATACCACACTGTAAAATGTGATAGCTATTTGGTAAGGAACTTCCTTGTATCGTACGTTGCATTATAGCATAAAAACCCACTACGACAATATGCGACATGGCATATCCCAGCGCAACACATCACACAGCATAGTACATATACACACTTCTGATACTTACGTGCGACGCACGAGCGGTGCAATACCGCGCGCAAGTTTTTTGAGACCGACATCGCGAAACACCACATGCACAATCGTCTCCGTCTGCGCCACCACAATCCCCGTGCCAAACTGTGGGTGCTCCACAGCATCGCCATCCGCAAACATTTGCTGGACATCGCGCGTTTTCGCATCAGACGGCACAACCGTGTTGGCGCCATAAGTCACACGCGCGCGTTTTTTCGGATGCGCGGACACTAAAAGCTCCTGCGGCATATCATCATAGAACTGCGATGGTTGATTCATCTGCAGGCTGCCAAAAATCACACGCTGACGTGCATGGACAAAAAAGACTTGTTTTTTGGCACGTGTCACACCTACATATGCCAGCCGTCGCTCCTCCTCCATCTCTGCTTCATTTGCCATTGCCCGACTGTGTGGCAAAAGCCCCTCCTCCATCCCGATCACAAATACCACAGGAAACTCTAATCCTTTCACACTGTGTAACGTCATCAAATGCACCGCGCCACTCTGCTCATCCACAGCATCCGTATCGCTAGCAAGTGACACGTGCTCTAGAAATACCGTCAATCCCTCAAGACCCTGTGCCTGTGCCAACACACTGGAATACAGCTCCTGCACATTCTCCTCACGAGTTAATCCCTCTTCCGTACCATCATTCAAAAATGCCTTGTAGCCACTTGCCGTATAGAGATGTGCAATCAGCTCTGCAATCGTATGTGTCTCCACAAAGGTACGTGCCTCCATGATCATTGTACAAAATGCCGCAATCGTATCGCGTTTTCTACGTGGCAAGTGGTCTGCCATCGTCGCATCCGCACCTAAGGCAATGGGGCTAACGCCCATCCGCTCAGCCGCAGTCAACCACGCATGTAATGTTTTTGGTCCGATGCTCCTCTTTGGCACACGTAGTGCTCGCTCCAGTGCACTCGCATCCGACGGATTGGCAACAAGCCGCACATATGCCAACATGTCACGCACTTCTTTCCGATCATAAAATTTCATGCCACCTACAATACGGTACATTACATCCTCGCGCACCAACAGCTCCTCCATAACACGCGCCTGTGCATTGGTCCGATACAGCACCACAAAATCCCGCTCACGGTAGCCCTCCTGCTCCATCAGCTGCCGCATAGTTGAAAGCACAAACGCTGCCTCATCAAGCTCATCTTCTGCCTCATACGTTATTAATTTTTTACCGGCACCGTTTTTGCTCCAAATGCGCTTGTCAGTCCGATGCACTGTGCGCTCAATGATGCCATAGGCAACATCCAATACATTTTGCGGTGATCGATAATTCTGCTCCAACGCAATCACCGTTGTACCAGGAAAATCCTTCTCAAAGCGTAGAATATTTTGCACATCCGCACCGCGCCACTTATAGATTGACTGCCAATCATCCCCGACGACAAAAATATTATGATGCTGTCGCGTTAAGAGACGAATCAAGTGGTATTGTGCATAATTGGTATCCTGATACTCATCTACTAATACAAATCGCCACCGATCATTATATGTGCGTAGAAGATCAGGGTGTTTTTCAAAAAGCGCGATCGTCAGGCGAATAAGATCATCAAAGTCCATACTGTGATTGTTCTGCAGAGTGTACTGATAGCGCTCATAGATGCGCGCAATCCGTTCGTCGCGATAGTTGTCCGCATGTGTTGCATATGCCTCCGGTGTCAGTACGTCACTTTTGGCACGCGAGATACTCTCCATCACACTGCGCGGTGACAACTGTGTGATTGCAATGTCCAACTCCTTCATCGCACGTTTTACCAGTGCCAACTGATCAGCGGCATCAATGATCGTGAAACCGCGATCATACCCAATACGGTCGGCATGATCACGCAAGACCCGTACGCATGTACTGTGAAACGTGCCCACCCATGGCAATGCACTATGGCCATGTAGGAGAGTGGAAACGCGATCGCGCATTTCGCGCGCTGCCTTATTGGTAAATGTGACCGCCACAATATTATGCGCCGCAACGCCATGATGTCGAATAAGATAGGCAATGCGCCGCGTCAATGCCATTGTTTTTCCTGATCCTGCACCAGCGAGTACTAAATACGGACCTTCGTAGGCCACAACTGCTTTTTTTTGCTCCGGATTCAATTGTGCTAAGATGTTTTCTTTCATACTAAGCCATTGTACCATTGAAACAACCTTTCAGACCATGCTTCCTCTCCAGAAAGAAGAAAATCTATGTTATGATAGAGGTGTTTATAAATTTTTTTTATGCGCCTTTATTCATTTTTGCACGAAACACCCTTATCACTTCGTGCCCTTGTCACAACCTTTACCGCTATCATTGCAACCCGACTGCTTATAGAATCATGGATACATCACTTTGCCCCACGTAGTGGCATCTTTTATTTGACAGAGACGACGCATACTGTGTTCTTTTTTGCTACGCTTTTCATTGCCTGCCTTCTCCTTGTCTCTGCCCTTACACGTAAAACCGTACAAGCTACGGCCGTCGTGTTGCTATATGGTTTTTTGCTAACTGTCTGTCCACCGGTTTTAGATATGTTGATTGCACAGTGGTTTTATAGTGGCGTACCATTTTGGAGCTACGCACTTTTTGATGGTATTGCAGGACTCTGGCAGAGTCTGTGGACATTCTTTGGTGACAGTCCAACACGTGGTATCACCTATGGCACACGTATCATGATTGCCACTGCCATCATTGGTATAAGTGGCTATGTCTATGCCGTGACGCGTACAGCGTGGCGTGCAATAGTTGCCGGTAGCGCTGTCTACATACTCTGTTTCATCATGAGTGCGTTTCCCTCTCTCCTCACAATACTCCTCCATGACACACACCTGCGCACTACAGGAGCTGATGTAGCGGGATTCATCATTTCTCCAACAACCATCCTTACAACACCTATTACCGACATCACAAGCTCGGGCAATATCAAAATGTCACTTGTGTATGCCATTATCATTCCGTTTTTGGTCGCATGGCTATGGTATACATTTCGCCCCACACAGTGCATAGCTTTACTGCGCAACATTCGGCCTGTGCAAACGCTCTATCACAGCGGGCTACTGCTTCTAGGCATGCTCATCGCCTGGCACTTTACCGATGCAACCATCTTGTGGAACCCCTTCTCCGTCATGGCTATAATCGTTGCACTGCTTGCTGTGATTATGGCATGGTATGCCACTGTTATCTTCAATGATATTGTTGATATCGACATTGACCGCATTAGCAATCCCCGGCGTCCGCTGATCACCCGCGCCATCACGATACGCGATTATCGATCTGTGGGTGTATTTCTCACAATACTTTCCTGTGTGTATATCGCCATCCTCCTCCCGCACGCCGCTCTACTCCTCATTGGCTATCATACACTCTCCTATCTCTACAACACACCACCGTTACGCCTCAAGCGCTTTCCTGTCATCGCCACATTTCTTGCAGCAATTGCATCATTCTTCATCGTAGCGATTGGATTTATTCTCATCAACCCTGCACATGATCTACAGAATTTCCCGATGCGTATTGGTATCCTTCTCATTATTGCCTATACGATATCACTACCACTAAAAGATCTCAAAGATATCCGCGGAGATAAGAAACACCAGATTTTTACCATACCGGTGCTTTTCGGTGAACGTACTGGACGCGTGATCATCGGCAGCGGCATCTTCATAGCATTCCTCCTTAGCGTCTTTCTCCTTAACGTTCGCATGCTCTTCATACCTGCCCTCTGCTGTGGTAGTGTTGCTTTTTGGGCTGTTACCGCACACCGTGCACAAAAATTCCGCTTTACACCACACAGCATACTCTGGACCATCTTTGGTATCGTCACCATCTATGCGATGAGCATTGCTATAGTATTTTTTCGTGTACTTTCCTAACAGCACGTGCCAACTGTTGCCACTGTGCCACAGATAGCTCTTGTGCGCGTACATGTGGCGCGATATCATTGTCCACAAGAAGTTGAGTCACGGTATGCTTTGAGAGGCGGAGTCCATTTACAAGGTTATTGACGAGTGTTTTACGTCGCGCACTAAATCCGATACGCACAATGCGAAAAAATTCTGCGTCTGGTTGTACATGTGCTCGTCGCTTTAACACTACAATAGCGCTATCCACAGCAGGAACAGGCTCAAAGTTGGCACGATCCACTGTGCGGGCATAATGCACACTACAGTAGTATTGTGCTGCAACACTCAACACACTCATCTGTCCCGGTGCAGCACATAGTCTTTCTGCCACCTCTTTTTGCACCATCACCACTATCATGTGTGGTGGATGAGATTGTTCCATGAATAATCGTAAAATCGGCGCCGTAATGTAGTAAGGAATATTTGCCACAACCTTATATGCAGACCCGTGCGTTGCTGTAGCACGGTCAATCATAGACTCCACATTACTATGTAAGATATCGTCATGTATAATTGTTACGTGCGCCATATTGGCAAAGCGTTTCTGTAGCGTCGCAATGAGTCGCGCATCTTTTTCAACAGCAATCACCTGGCCTGCATGCGTAGCAAGCGCTGCAGTTAGTACACCGTCACCAGGCCCAACCTCTACAACGATATCACGAGATGTAATCTTCGCAATCTCTACAATGTCATGCACAATTTCTGTATTGCGCAAAAAATGCTGTCCGAGAGATTTGTTATATGCAAATGCCACCATGTTCATTTCTTTATACGATAGTATCATTATACTAGAGGAGAACCCTTAGCTGCACAAGTTTTCACTATATAGAATTTTGACAACTACCTCATCGCTAGGCTTCACTCACAGCCCGAAATATGCCACTCTGTGCAATTTTTATTGATGGTATCCTTGGCGACACATTATGGGTACCTAACAGAAGAAAAATAATCTTACGTTTAGCCTAGTAGATCTCCTCTACCTTTACTGTAATCACACCAGCCCCCAACGATGCAATTTTTTCAAATGCTACTTTGTCTAAATCAATGATACGTCCTTGTACAAACGGGCCACGATCATTAATGCGCACAATCACAGATTTGCCATTTTCCATATTTGTCACACGTGCATACGACCCAATGGCCATCCATGGATTTGCCGCTGACAGTGTTCCTGTGTGGCTATACCAGGAACACGCACCTCTGTGTGTTTTACGCACTGTCACTTTCGTACCTTGTGCCACCTTCTCTGTCACTGGCTCTTTTGTAATCTCTGTGCCCATAACACTCCGTTTTACCTCCACACCATCATGATATGCCACGCGATACGTAATCTTTTTGATGCCATATTCTCCTTTTTGAGTAATAGTTTTTTTAAGAAAACTCATCGTTGCATCCTCCACCTCCTTCGTGTCAAATGGAATCTTCTGTGTCACCGCCTCTTCTTTGATCACCACACGCGTCACTGCAACATCCATATGACCCATCACAACATACGCACGTGATGGCTCCACAAGATCGTCAGAGTCTAGATGCACATCCGCGCGCACAAGTACATCACCAACACGATCACGAAATGTCTGTACAACATACTGCTCTTTGTCTACCGTAATAGTAACGGTGTGTACACGATCAATCGTAATCACATCCTCAGAGAACACCCGATCTTCGCGTGCAGGAAAAACACGGTCATCATGTGCCAGTGTTATCCCAGCAGCACAGAGCACGTCATCCACAGTATATGCATGAAGATGATCAAAAACGAATACCACCCCATCATCCACAATCGTTACACGCTCCACAAAATCATACTCTGAAAATCGATACCCCGTAGAAGCCCACACCCACCACAAAGACACGATCACGATAACCATTTGACCAAAAATACGCCCATAGCGCTGCAGAAGTTTTTTTCGCACACGTTTATGCATGTGTCTATTATAAAGGACAACGTCATCTAAAGAAAAGCATTGCGCAAAAACATGTTTTCGTTTTATACTAAAGGTAGCAATTATCTAAAATAGCGTCTTATGGAATCCTCACAGCCCATTTTTTTGTCCATCGTGATCACGCAGTACAATGAGAAGAAAAATTTGGAACGCGGTGTACTGGATGACGTGCGCACGTTTTTAGAACAACAGCCCTATACATGGGAAGTTGTCATCAATGACGATGGATCAACAGATGGCAGTGATGCCTTTGTTGCAGAGTACGTAGCACAACATCCACACTTTACACTGATTAAGGGCGATCATGGCGGCAAGGCAGCAGGACTCCTCAATGGCATTCGACATGCCCGCGGCACCTTGATCTGTACGCCAGACATGGATATGTCCACGCCTGTCTCAGAGGTTACAAAGATGCTCCCATTTTTTGATCAGGGCTATGATATTGTCATTGGATCACGCGGTACAGAGCGCGAAAATTTTTCCTTCCTACGCAAAACAGCATCCACACTCTTTCGCCTTTTTCGTAAAACCTTTCTTCTCCGCGATATCAATGATACGCAGTGTGGATTCAAAATGTATCGCACTGACCTCGCCAAGACACTTTTCCCTCTCTTAGATGCTGTCGCAATGAAAATTGAAGGCTGGACTGTAACAGCGTTCGATGTAGAGCTTCTTTTTATGGCACAGAAACGTGGTTATAAAATCAAAGAAGTTCCCGTTCACTGGGAAGATGAGGACGTATCCGACACTAAAAACCGCGGCAGTAAGTTCGTCAAGGAATCTTTAGATATGGCACAACAAATCTTACGTGTACGATGGAACTGGCTACGCGGTAAATATCGCGCATAGCACAGTGTCATCTCTCACATGATTGCAGCTTATACCTTCGGCCGATATTGTAATGCCTCCGCAATATGCGCCTGTGCAATATTCTTTTCTCCGGCAAGATCAGCGATGGTACGCGCTACTTTAATCATACGAAAATACGCACGCGCACTGAGATCTAACTTCGCCGCAGCTGCACGCAAAATTTGACGTGATGATGTATCTAGTACGCAATACCGTGCAAGATCTTTTTGGTTCATCTCCGCATTGATCACATTACGTGCACCAAATCGCGCACTTTGCCGTACACGCGCCGCCTCCACCCGCGCACGAATCGTTGCACTACCCTCTCCCTCCACTGCATCACTATCCAGTTTATCCACATGCAGCCGCGGTACATCCACATGTAAATCAATGCGATCCAGAATCGGTCCGGAAATTTTCTGCGTATACCGTGCAATATGTGCTGCGCTACACGTACAGTTTTTTTCGGGATCTGTAGCAAAACCACACGGACACGGGTTCATTGCCGCAATTAAAATAAAGTGTGCCGGATACGTGACGCGAGACCGAGCGCGTGCAATAGTTACAATGCCATCTTCCAGCGGCTGTCGCAAATTTTCCAACACCGCGCGTGGAAATTCCGCAAACTCATCCAGAAACAACACACCACGGTGCGCAAGTGTAATTTCACCAGGTTTAGGATTTGTACCGCCACCAATCAACGATACCGCCGACGCACTGTGGTGTGGTGCGCGAAATTGTCGCTGTGTAATTAATTGTTCACTATGCGATAGCAGTCCAGCAACAGAATAAATCTTTGTAATATCCAGCACCTCTTGCTGCGACAATGTCGGCAAAATAGATGCAAATGTTTTGGCAAGTAGTGTTTTACCGGACCCAGGAGGACCATGAAAAATGACATTATGCCCTCCCGCAGCGGCAATTTCCAGTGCACGTTTCGCATGTTCATGACCGCGCACATCACGAAAATCCAACGATGTACGCATATCAATTTCAGGTGTAATAGGTTGATACGCCTGCTGCATCAACGGTGCGCGCCCTATTACATGCTCAGCAAGATCGCGTAGCGACGAAACGCCATACACTATCAACCCATCTACTGCTGCTGCCTCACGTACATTATCCTGTGGTACATAGATTTCCTGCATGCCCGACTCCTTGGCAAAAAGCGCGATAGGCAAGATGCCACTCACACCACGCACTGTACCATCTAATGCTAACTCCCCCACAAAAAGTTTTCCCTGCGAATCAAATGTCAGCTGTCCCGTCGCCATCAAAAATCCTAATGCCATCGGCACATCGTAAATTGGACTGGATTTTTGCAAGTCAGCAGGAGCTAGATTTACCGTAATACGCCCACTATGGTGCGCTGGTGTAAAGCCGCTATTTTTAATTGCACTACTCACACGCTCCCGTGACTCCTTCACAGAAACATCTGGCAACCCTACAATCGTAAAATGGTGCATACCGCTACTCAGTACGTCTACTTCCACCTCCACAATTGCCCCATGTAATCCAACTGTTGCTGCAGAAAAAATTTTTGATGGCATATACTTCTTTTAGCGACGTGATACAGCAAACACATGCCACGCAATAATCGCTGCGCCACAGGTGATGAAAACATCTGCCACATTAAATGATGATATGGTAAAAAAAGGAATATAGTCTATGACACAGCCATAACGAACACGATCGACAAGATTGCTGCATGCTCCCGCAAAAATCATCATAAACGCTACATGATCTATAGGCTTCCACAACATACCGCGCCACCACAGCCACCCCAGTAATCCGACAATACCAACCCATGCTACACTAAAAATTGCACGAGGGAGAATCACGCCAAGCGCAATACCCTTGTTGCACAGATAGACCGCAGATGCTACAACATACTGCGTTATTAGTTGGTCAATGACGACAAAAAGACCCACACATACAGCCCCTGCAAGAAACCACCACATCCGATGATGTGTTGTCATACAATGAGTAAGCGTTATGTAGAAATATTCGTGCGAGCTGCAGGATACGCCTTGAGACGCTCTACGGCAATTGGCTCCCCTGTCTCCTCATCAATACCGTACGTACCTTTTTCCATTTTTTCCAATGCATCATTCACATCGCGCAACTGCGTTTCCAGTGAATGCTCTAGGGCGATATTGCCCACATATTGTTCTACTTCTGACGCATTCTCTCCAATCTCACTGCCTAAATCCTCCGGAAATGTTGTCTCATAACAATCTCCACCGGCACAATCTCCTTTTTTTGCAAATCGTGCTAACTGTTTTTCCAGATCCTCCTTGTCCGCCAATAATGTTTTGTGCAGTGCCTCTCGTGTCGCATCATCAAGTGTCATATGCATAGTTCTAAAAAATGAAACATCTGCCTCCAGTATACCAAGGTGTACATAACATGTCTAGGTAAAAAGATATCTATTCACGAAAAAATATGTGACAAATGCACAATATTTACCACCACACCATCCGTCATATACACTGCCACAGCATCACAGCGCCACGACGCATCAAACTGATCATGCGCACGCAAATACGCTTGTGCCGCGGCTTCCATTTTACGCATTTTATGCACCGTAATATTCTCTTGCGGCGGCAGATGGTGCGCATCAATGAGCACAGCACTCGTCTTCACCTCCACAAATACCCATTGCAACCCATCCTTGGCAATAATATCAATCTCACCCACGCGTCGCCCGCGCGGATTATACCAATTGCGCGCCACGATCGTATAACCCTTGTCCTGCAAAAACCGCGCCGCCGCATCCTCTCCCACGCGCCCCACCGCATGCCCCACCACATCACCCTTCACGCGTTTTTTATGCCACGATCCCATAGTGCATCATATAATACTCCATACTACCATTGTAGCACCACTATCTTTTCCCGCATGTTTCTTGTAAAAAATAGTTTTTTAAACTAACCTTGCTTTTCCGCCAACCGCCACAACACCTCAAGAAATTGTCGGTAATTATCCGCTTTCACCTCCGTATGACGCACGATCAAGTGCGGATTTTTTTGCTTTTTCTTACACGAATAATAGGGGGTAAATTAGTGTTCGATAATACCACCTGGTTTGGTATGCCGCCACAAGGAGAAATCTATGAGGTACCGGGGTTTTCTGCCACAGAGGAGGAAATTGTTAGAGAGTGGCGCGCGTACGCTAGGCAACGTTAAGGAATCATAACTATCCCCGATGACAGATCGCTGTCGTCGGGGTTTTTGTTTTTTCTCAAATGACACTATCGCCTGTCACAACCGTATTTAGGCCACGTACACAAAGAAACACATGGTTTGGGTGTAGATGCCTGAACCCGCGAAAAAACACACTAAAAACAAAAACCCTGCATGTCGCATTATGCAACATGCAGGGTGATGCTTGCTACTTTTGTGTATAATTATTGCGCGAACAGCGCTCTATTTTTTTAAAGAATATAAGCATGTGAGAATTTTTCCCCGCGATTCTCTTCAGACATTCAGTGATGGTATTGTACGTATACTCATCACTGAGTTTTTGAAAGAAGCTATCAAATTTCGGTGGCAATGCCGCTACCTCCACAATCTCATTTCTCTGTACTCCTCCCTCCACAAGAAAAGAGACTGCTCTTTTAAGATGATAATCGGACGTAATAACAAAAACACGCCGATTGTGAGAGCGCCCCTGTTTCATCCAATGTAAGAAGTTTTCCACATTGCCGGATGTATCAAGAGATCCGCTCTCATAAAAAACACTCCATTCGGGAACACCTTTGTTCACCAACCACTCTTTCATCAGCACAGTAGTTGTTTTTTGCCGAAATTTTGAATATCCCCCCGCAAGAAAGAGCTGATCCACAACTCCCTTATTATAGAGATCGAGAGCAGTTTCCAGTCGAGAAGTTGTCTCTTTCTTCAGTTCCGGAATCAGTTCGACACGGACCCCGAACAGAGGGTACAAAATTTTGAAAATCGGCCAAGTGATGATGTTTGGGAGCTTCTTCCCAAACATCCAAACGTTTTTCTTACTGCCTGCTGTCAACACAAGACCAATGCGATCCATAGTGTCCTCCTCTGGTGATTTTGGCAATGATATGGCATTCTACATGACGTATTAATATGAAAATTTTAAAGAATATACATTTTACTCTTTTTATGCATAAAAGTCAATCTTTAGCAGACGATCCTAACGATGCGCCAAAGCTGTAGCACTTAGAGACAAACACTCTCCGAAGTATCCTCACTAAAAATGCGACATGAGGGTACAATTAAGGGGCCTAAGCACTTAATCCAAGCATCTGCCCACATACACAACTCTTGCATTTTTTACCATCTTCCCCTATACTGACAAGACACAGTGAAAGAGGATAATTATTAGACAAGTGAAGATTCATGCGGCACACGGTCGTGTGAACGTCGGGGATGACACAATCTCGCGACGAAAACTGTTTGATGGTTTCCGCTTTGATCGTGGAAATTTTTATGTTTTGCTCCCCATTTGTAATTACATAACGCCCAATTGGAGCGTGGGCACCTAAATGCACTATGTCAAAACTTGAAAGTCTTCTCGACAAAATTGTAGAGGAAGTAAAAGCTGGAAGTAAAAAAGCTGATCAACCCATCGTAGCAGACACATCACAGGCGGATACCACCGCACAACAAGATCAGTCCACAGCACAAACAGAGCCGAAGGAGAAAACCGCATCTACAACATCGCAAAATACAACATCAGTAATGCAGCAATTACTTGATGGTCAAGAACTCCACATTCCCCGCGTTGGCGATGTGATTGACGCCACAGTAATTGATATTTCTGCAAATATCGTCCTTTTGGACATTGGACCAATCGGCACTGGTATGGTGATTGGACGCGAAGCCAAAAGCGGCTTAGCAGAGGATGCAAAACTACGCCCTGGCAGTAAAGTACAGGCAGCCGTTGTTGACTTGGATAACGATGACGGTTACATCGAGCTTTCTATCCGTGAAGCGTCCTACGAGCGCGCATGGGATGACCTGCAAGCAAAAATGGACAATAAAGAAACTATTGCCGTAAAAATCATGGATGCGAATAAGGGCGGTTTGATGGTAGAAATTAACGGCGTCACAGGCTTTTTACCTGTATCACAACTCTCTAGCAAAAACTACCCGCGCGTAGAAGATGGTGATAAAAATAAAATCCTTGAACTCCTCAAGCGACTCATTGGACAAGAGCTTGATATACGCATTATTGACATCAATCAGACAGATGAAAAGCTGATTGTTTCCGAAAAAGCTGCGCACAGTGACCGCGAACGCAAGGTGATTGCTGGTCTCACCGTTGGTGACACAATTACCGGTGAAGTAAGTGGTGTTGTGGATTTTGGTGCATTTGTCAAATTCTTCCCGTCACACACTGACTCCACAGATGATGATGATCGTCTAGAGGGGTTAATTCACATTAGCGAACTTGCGTGGCAACTTATTGATAACCCGCGTGAAGTCATCAAGGTCGGCGATAAAACAGAGGCAAAAATTATTGGTATTGATGATACACGTATTTCTCTCTCTATCAAGGCCCTGAAAGAAGATCCGTGGACAAAAATTACAGATAAATACACTGTTGGCAACATCTATAAAGGCAAGGTCGATAAAATAACGCATTTTGGCGCATTTGTCTATCTTGATAGTGACATCCACGGCTTGGCGCATGTCAGCGAATTCCAAGAAATGTACCCAGGCAAAAAACTAGATGAAAAAATTGAATCCAAGAAAGAATACATGTGGAAAATCCTCTCTATTGAACCCAAAGAACATCGCATGGGACTCGTACTCATTGACGACAAGAAAATGCAAGAGTTGAAAAGCACAAAAGATGCAACTGCCTCGACGAAAGAAGAAAAGGATGTAGAGTCGAAAAAAGCAGCCAAGAAATAGCCTCACAACGCGCTCATGCTTACAGCCTGGGCGCGCTTTGTATCACAGCGCACAACATTCCACTTTTATCTACATCACTTACCTATGAATCACAATAACATTTTTATTATCTCCGGCCCATCCGGCGCTGGCGAAGACTCCGTCATCAAAGCACTCACAAAAAAACACCCCGATATCCTCACAGTAACTACAACCACGACACGTGACATGCGTTTTGGTGAATCAGAGGGAAATCCCTATCATTTTGTCACTACGCAAACATTTCAAAAATTGATCGCCGAGAAGGCTTTTGTGGAGTGGGCACAGCAATACAATGGACATTACTACGGTGTAACGCACAGAGCCTTTGATGATATTACCTCTCACAATAAAATCGCCTTGTGGAAAATTGATTACAAGGGCGTGATTACAGCAAAAAAGACATTCCCAGGCATCATTGCTATTTTTCTCATGGCAGAATCATTGGAGATCTTGGAGCAACGTATCCGTAGACGCAGTGACGTGACGGAAGAATATGTGGCAGAACGCATGGCATACACCAAGGAGTGGTTGAAACACACGGACATCTATGATTACACCGTTATCAACCGCCAAGGATTCCTTGATGATGCTGTTGCCGCTGTTGAAGACATTATCCGCAAACACAGTCGCACAACATCCTAGTATTATTTTTTCTCATGAAAAACCTTGTCCTCCATGTTCAGCATAAAAATGCAATACACCATATGTGGCACGACGGCGCTACGCTCATCATTGGTGTATCCGGCGGACCAGATAGTATGTGTCTACTGGATATCATGATGCGCATTGCACGTAAAGAGCATTTAACTATTATCGTTGCACATGTTAACTACCATTTACGCAACGCAGATTCTAATGCTGATGAACAACTTGTTGCCAAGACTGCAAAACGGTATGGCATGCACTACCATACTCTCCATGTAAAAAAAAATCATAGCACATCTGAAAATGCACTACGTAAGACACGTTATGCATTTTTTGAAGAACTGCGCATACGCTATCATGCCTGTGCCACCATCGTTGCCCACACACAGAATGATCAAGCAGAAACCATTCTCCTACACCTATTGCGTGGAACAGGTCTGCGTGGTCTGCGTGGTATGACATTTATGTCCTCCACACATATTGCGCGCCCACTTCTTGAAGTATCACGTGCCACTGTACATGACTATCTCGTCGCGCAAGATATCCCTTTCCGCATTGACGTCACAAACACCGATCTCTCCTACACTCGCAACCGTATTCGCCATCATCTCATCCCCTATCTCGCACGATATTACAATCCCAATATCGTCGCAACTCTTGCCCGTACAGCACATATCTTAGAGCACTCTACAACACCACCACCATTTTGGCACATTGATCATGCATCTCATACAACTACGTTCTCCGCGAAACACTTTGCATCACTTTCACTACCAGAGCAGCGTAACGCCCTGCACACAATCATTACAGCATTGTGCGACCAATCTCCACATATTACAAAAAGCCACATTGATGAGTTACGTAAAATTATTTCTAGTACAAAGACAAAAACACCAAGATTTACAAGCAAACACTTGAAACTCACAAAAAAAAATGATACAGTATACCTTGTACATACGAAGAAATGAACACTTCTCTTGTTGTATATTTTTACTAACTATTTCTGATATAGTACTATGGATAAGCTTATCAAAAATTCTTCCCTCATTATCATCGTGAGCATGGTACTGCTCATGTTTGTATTTCTTTCAACAGGATCAAAAGAAAAGCCCGAAGAGATTTCTCTCACACAATTATCCCAAGAGATTAATGAGGAAAAAATTGAAAAAATTTCTGTTTCTGCTGATAATAAGGTTACAGCAACACTAAAAGATGGTAAGGAACAAAAAACAAACAAGGAAGCAGATGCTAGTCTCACAGAGACATTGCGCAACTTTGGCGTTGATCACGAAAAGCTTAAAAATGTCCCTATCACTGTAGAAACCCGTTCCGGGTGGTCCATGTGGAGCACACTTCTCATTCCCGCACTACTTCCTATCATTATTATTGGCGCTCTCATCATCTTCATGATGAAGCAGGCTATGCGTGGAAATAATCAAGCAATGATGTTTGGAACATCACGTGCCCGCATGATTGACCCAAAAGACCCAAAAAATCGCACGCGATTTAGCGATGTTGCCGGTAATAAAGAAGCGAAGGAAGAGCTGATTGAAATTGTTGACTTCCTTAAGGAGCCGAAAAAGTTTCGTGATCTGGGTGCAAAAATTCCTAAAGGTGTTTTACTTCTTGGTCGTCCCGGAACAGGAAAAACACTCCTTGCCCGAGCTGTTGCTGGTGAGGCCGGTGTGCCATTTTTCTCTATTAGTGGCTCAGAATTTGTTGAAATGTTTGTTGGTGTCGGTGCATCACGCGTACGCGACCTCTTCAAGCAAGCAAAAAAACATGCTCCCGCAATTGTATTCATTGATGAAATTGATGCGGTCGGACGCCAACGCGGAACCGGCCTTGGCGGCGGTCATGATGAACGCGAGCAAACATTAAACCAGATTCTTGTAGAAATGGATGGCTTTGACAATCAGACAAACGTGATTGTTATGGCAGCAACCAATCGTCCTGATGTTTTAGATCCGGCACTCCTGCGTCCTGGCCGCTTTGACCGCCGTGTCACTGTTGACCTTCCGGATATTGAGGATCGTAAAGCCATCCTTGCTATTCACGCACAAGGAAAAAAACTTGCCGCAGATGTAGATTTAGAGCGTATTGCACAGCGCACAGTAGGCTTCTCCGGAGCGGACCTGATGAACTTGATGAATGAAGGGGCTCTACTTGCTGGACGACGTAATAAAAAAGAGGTTGCCATGATTGATATTGTAGACTCTATTGAAAAAGTTCTCCTTGGACCAGCACATAAAAACAATCGCTTGAACGACCAAGAGAAAAAAATTGTTGCCTACCATGAGGCTGGGCACGCTATTGTTGGCGCAAGCCTCACGCACACTGATCCCGTACACAAGGTGTCTATTATTTCACGTGGTAGTGCTGGTGGATACACACTAGCTGTCCCAGAAAAAGATAAGAGTCTCCATTCACGCGCCTACTTCCTCGATGAGTTATCTATGTTTCTCGGTGGCTACGTTGCGGAAGAATTAGTGTTTGGTGATGTTACAACCGGACCATCTAACGACCTTAAGCGCGCAACACACATGGCACGCAACATCGTCACGCGTTACGGTATGAGCAGCCTTGGCATCCGCACATTTGGTAAAAATGAGGATGTAATCTTCCTAGGACGCGAAGTTGCGGAAGAGAAAGACTATTCAGAAAAATCTGCAGAGGCCATTGATCGTGAAGTGACCACAATTCTCAGTGATGCGCAGCAAAGAGCACGTACGATCCTCACAGAGAAACGCTCTATTCTTGACGCTGTAGCAGAACGTCTTTTAGATAAAGAGACGATTGAAAAAGAAGAATTTGCCCGCATGATGGAAGGCAAGGATCCCAACGCTGCCCCACAAAACGTTGACGATAAAAACAAAGAGCTGTAACCTAGAGAGGCACAGATACTTCTACTGTCTGTGTCTTATCAGGACGGCTAGCTCAGCTGGTTAGAGCGTCTGCTCGACATGCAGAAGGTCACAAGTTCGACTCTTGTGCCGTCCACAGAAAAACACACCACGTCTCTACATGGCGTGGTGTGAATTTTTACCTCATGTATATTTTATCACGCACAGGGTCTACTAGAACATATTTCATCGTGATCCCTGCTTTGACTCATCTTCCGGTGTGTCCGGGTTGTCCCATATCACTGGGCGTCCTTGCCGAGATTCATCTTCCGGCGTGTCCGGGTTGTCCCATACCTCAGATCGCTTCTCTTGTCGCTGCTGCTGTTGCTGTGCAGCAGTGTAGGCATCTTTTGCATATGATGCAGCAGGGCCAACCTTGTTCATCAAATCACCGAACTTCTCTTGATACTGCCGCTGGAACGCAGCAATATTTTTATCAGTCGCCTCATTCACCTCACCCAGTCCGCGCTGCATAATTCCCACAATCATTGTTACAGCAAAGGCTTGAATAAGTGATGAAAAAACCTTTGCACTCCCCGCCGCTAACGCCTGCAATGGCAAATCTGCCTGGGCACGTTGAATATATGCTACCATATCCGCAGGCACTTTCACTAGACCGTTAATATCAATATCTGGCAACACACCACTACTCGTTGCCATGAGTTTAGCAATCTCCTGCTCTTGTTGATATTTTGCTGCTGTTGCTGTGTCAACTGCTAGTGCTAAACCAATGGGTGTATTGAGCGGATTGGAAAAAATAGAACTAAAGCACAAGAAATTCCCATCGGCAAAAATACCACCATCACCCCCCTCTCCCGTAAAGTAATTTGCGCCACTATACCCTCCAGATGATCCGGAGAGATTGCAGTAATTCATGTAATCTACGGTCGGCGTTGTTTTGCCACGCCACTGATCCAGAACAGCTTGCCCGGAATCTTGCAAGATCTGCGCCAAAAAATCTCCGCCCACACTACCGCTTGCCGAGGTGTAGTCACCAGACCCCATACCACGCAGCGTTTGCGTCAGAAAATCTTGCCCGTATGTCACAGCAACATCACGTGGATCCGCAATCAAAAAATCATTAAAATTTCGAATGTTACGCGGCGAAGAACTATTGCCATAGAGTAATTTTTCGATCATGGATGTCACCATTTTGATCGATGCCATTTTTGCTGCAGCATTCACAGCATCCCGAACCTGCTGTGACATTTCCTCCATCATTTGCTTATACGTCAGCGATCCATATGTTTCAAACCAATACCCTGCCCTAGCAACAGGTGCACATGTTGTATATATAATCAAGTGTCCAAGTAGTGCTAGCGCAATGGCTTTTCGTTGTAAAGTGCTCATAGAGTTATATTTGCAAAAAAGAATCAATAGGTAAATCGTATTCTAAGAGCCGTGCCTCTACTTTTGTCTGTAGATCCATGCTTTTTTGCAGCAGTGCCTGCACCTGTGCCAATGTTGCAATGAGAGAAGCTTCATCTGTGTTGATTTTTTTATAATCTCCTTGATTATAAATCTCTTCCATATATCGCAAGAGATATAACGTTTCCATATGTATATCCAGAACATTCTCTGGAACAGTAAGGCTGTGCATTTGCTTTTGCGCCTCAATAGATCGACGTGCCATATCTTCAAAATAGCTGTACGATGTCAGTGATGAAGAGTATTCTGAGATGTGTAAAAACAATTCCTTCTGCACTTCCTCTGGCGCACGATCAAAATACCCTTGCGGAAAACTACTGATAAAAACATAGGACAGTGATGTAAAGTACTCTACGATATCTTTCTTCATGTGTTCCTTTTTTTCTCGCGAGGACACTTTGTCATAATCCTGTTTTTTAATATAAACATGTGACAAATCAATAACATCGGGAGTTACAAAAGCTGCATCCTGATCAATGGCCTTGGAAACAACATCAGATAAATCCTCTGAATTGATAGATTCTGCTCCCATTTCCTTTTGATCCTCAAGATACGTGATGAGACTATTGGAGATACGCTGCGTCATATTTGTTGCTGTAGTATGAGCTGGATCAACACTAGGCGTCGTATCTTTTTTAATAATTTTATCTCCAGGTGCAGGCTTGAGTGGGTCAAACCCACTTTCTACTTCTACACCATCAGAGTATCCATCGCCATCTGTATCAGCAAGATATGGATTAGTGCCATAAGCATATTCCTCACCATTAGAGAGGCCGTCCTGATCAAAATCTTCAAAAAGCGTCAGATTTTTTGCCTCATCTGCAACAACATACACTGTACATGCAGCAACAATCAATACACAAAATACTGCAAATGCCACTGTATTATAGCTAAATCGTATAGACACAAGAAAAATTTTATTTTTACTACTTTACAGTATAGCACATTTTTTTTATGCAACAACTTCTTTATAAGTTGTGCAACTAGCCTGCAAGACACTATGCACACAAGTGCTTGAATGAATGATAAAAAAATGCTATAATAGATGTGTTACAGGGTGAGTTGTCACATTTCATAATGTGAGCAGCTCTTTTTTGTATCCAAACTATACCTATGCCTGTACTTTCATCGCTGACACACAAAAAAAACCTTCGGCAACCACGCCACACACCTCTGCGCACCAATGTAGCGCTTTTGCTATTTGCCTTTTTACCGCTATCCTCTTTTAGCACAGCGCTGACAGTGCCTATACACAACCCTCCCAATTCTGTACAGCCAGAACCTCTTGTAATCACCGATGAGATTATTGCACTTGATGAAGAGATTATCATCACTTTTACCCATCCGATCACTAATCCATCTGCATACCAGGAGCAGGTTACCTGTTTTCCCTCTGAGACACTACGTTTTACATGGATCACACCTCAAGAGTTGCGCATCATCCCCCAAACACTGTGGGATGCAGAAACGACCTACTCTCTCGCCTTACCCCTTAGATCCGCTGTCTCACCCACCAATTTATCGCAAATTTTTCATTTCACTACCCACACTTATCCACATGTCATTGCGAGTACAATCATTGATCACGATGATTATCTTAAAGAAGACGACACTATCACATTCACATTCGATCGTGACATCTCCGCCTTTGAGTTCAGTGCGACTATACAACCCTCTATTGACGTAGAAAGGGTGCCGACTGACAACCCCAACGCCGCACAGTTCCGCATTGGCACTATACCAGAACATATCGCCGGATCACATAATGTCACCATTTTTGTCCGTCACACATCTGCACCGGCCCAGGCATTCTACCCCATTACTACAAAAACTTTTACTACTGTCACATCTACACCGGATGTATGGCCGACACCTATTGATGAACGCCTTACAATTGCAAAAAAGTCTACAGCGCCACGCATCACTGACACAAAATATATTGATGTTAATCTTGCTGCACAAGTCACAACACTATTTGATCATGGAAAATATATTACAAGTTTTGCAAACTCATCCGGTGCAGCAGCAACACCAACGCCAACCGGAACATTTACAATTCACAATAAAGACCCGTATGCACTCTCAAACCTCCTCGGCGTCTACATGCCATACTGGATGGCATTCACAGCAAACGGCGAGTATGGCATCCACGGACTTGTTATTTGGCCAGAGGGCCATGAAGAGATGCCTGAGGGCGGCAAGGAGAGTACAGCAAGCATTGGACGCGCAGTCTCACCTGGCTGCGTTCGCCACGATGCAAAAAACTCTGAATTAATCTACCACTGGGCCTCTGTTGGAACACCTGTCGTTATCTACTGATTCCTGCTATTTACAGTGAAAGCATATAGAGGCGCTGCAACTCCGTACACGTTCTAGCTATGAACTGCTGCAAAAGTTTCTTGTAGCACTTCTGCGCTCTTTCGTAAAAGATCTTGCTCGTGCTCATTGAGTGGGACGTGTAAACGATCCTCAATGCCATCCACGCCAACAATCGCTGGCATACTGAGACATGTCTCCGAGATGCCGTACAAATTCTTGATCATGTGCGACACTGGAAGTACAACTTTTTCATCTCGCATAACAGCATAAATTACTTGTGCACACCCTGCGCCAATAGCATAGTACGTTGACTGTTTGCCCTCAATAATCGTATACGCAGCATTTTTCGCCTCTTGAAAGATACGCATTTTCTCCTCATCGTGTAGCATTTTACAGTCCTGCAACCGCATATTGCCAATCGTTGCTGTACTCCATGCAGGAAATTCACTATCGCCATGCTCACCAAGCATGTATGCGTGAATACTCTGTGCGCTAATATGCAGTGTTTGACCCAATAAATGTCGCAAGCGTGCAGAATCCAAAACAGTCCCGGTGCCAAAAATATGGTTCCTTTTGTCAGGAAAAAGAGATACAGCTAATCGCGTCAACACATCAACAGGGTTGGTGACCATGAGCACAATTGCATTGGGATTATGCTCAAAAATTTTTGGCATAATTTCCTTTATAATGGTCGCATTTTTTTGTACTAATTCTAGACGCGACTCACCAGGTTTTTGTGCTGCACCGCATGTAATGACAACCATGCGACTATCTACACAGTCCGCATATGTGCCCATTTTCACCTCTGCGCGATCCACAAATGGTACTGTATGCTGCAAATCCATAACCTGGGCACGTAATAAGTCTTGGTTGAGGTCAATCATAGCAATTTCGTCTACAAAGCTCTGCAGCACAAGGCTATATGCCACTGTTGACCCCACCATTCCCGCACCGATAATTGTTACTTTGTTGTTCATAGGATATTTTTTATTGCATATTATACCTAAAATTAAGTATACGTGCCCTTGACAAACTTGTAAAATACCCTATAATCTATAAGCTTGAGAGACCAATGTTCGTTATCATTCAAACACTACAGTGGAGGAAACTTTGTTATGACAACTGAGAACGAGATGGATATTGTGGCACGTGCTGCAATTATGCTCTTGCAGGAGTCTTTGGTAGAAAACTACCAAACACTTCAAGGGATGGGGAAGACCAATGCGGTCATAGAATACGATTTTTGTGAGTTTATGAAAGCGTTTCAAGAAATCACAAAAAACACACCGCCCCAGCAATTTTCTCTCAGCATGGTGTACAAAAAACTACCGGATAATACCTGGGGAAAAATCTACCAGCAAATTATCTGTTATGAAAAAAAACAGTCAACAGATAACCAGCCGCTGGACATGGGGGAATTAAAAAATAATCCCTTGTTTCAGGCTTATTGCACCGTTGCACGTCACGGTGCGCACTAAGTTAAGTGCACTAAGTTAATATGAAGCCCAAAAAATAGTATTTGCTATTTTTTGGGCCTTTTATTATACTATAAGAAGTAGTGATTATTATTAATTTCACAAAATACTATGAACATGTTTGAATCTAAGTCCCCGAAAAAAGAGATTCTTAGTGATGATCTCTTGGCGGAGCTGAGTGAAAAAAAGGAACAGATAGTTAGAGCGTATATGGGTGATGGTGTAAACAAAGATGTCTTAATGCTCAAGGCATTGGTTGAAAAACTTGCAGTGGTTTCCGATGAAGAGGCTCCAAGTGTGATTCAGGTTTTTGATGAGGAACGCAGAAAGATTATGGATAATGTACCGGAACAAGAAGTGTATTCTGATGGGAGCGGTGTTGTAAGAACTGAAAGATTCCCAGAATAATCTTCTTCCTTCGGAATCTTAAAGAAACACTCTTTAATTTACAAAATTGAGTGTTTTTTTATCGCAAAAAGACACAGCGCACACTCTTTTTCATAAAAATGTTCGCATAGCGATTCACAGTAGTTTCGGCTATAAACCCCTTCTCTTCAAATGCCGGATCCAGTGTCGTCTCCGGGCGAAATGTCTGTAAATACAGCGTATCGGCACCTGCAAGGAGATCTGCCATGTCCTTGATCACTTTTGGTGTGTGTTCCCCGGCAATCAATGTTGTACGAAATTCATAGGGTACATGATTTTTCTTAAGGAAAGCAATGCTTTTCACTACACTATCTGGATTAGCCATATCACCAACAAGCGCCTTATAGCGATCCGGCGTCGTTTTCACGTCCATTGCCACATAATCCACCAACCTATCCTTTACCAAACTTTTCAGTACGTCCGGCAAGTTGCCATTAGTGTCCAATTTCACCAAAAAACCCATTGCGCGCACTTTTTCAATAAATTTCCGCAAGTTTGGCTGCACCGTCGGCTCACCACCGGAAATCACCACACCATCCAATTTGCCCTTGCGCGATCGCAAAAAATTCAGAATAGTCTTTTCCGCAATGAAGCTTGTGCGTATTTTGGCGATTTCTTCCGGCAAAACAAATTCTTTGTTGTGACAAAAGCGGCAGCGCATATTACACCCTGGGGTGAAAATAATCGCTGCCACCTTGTCCGGATAATCCAGAAGTGTAAATGGTTGAATCCCGCTAATCAGCATATTTATTGGTAAAGCTTTCGTTGGCACTCACACACTCCTGAAAATGCTTACGTGAATAGTGTTCAGATTTCTTGCCAGTGTTGAAAAATGACACAGGACGAAAGTACCCCATTACACGTGTCCACACCTCACACGGTGTACGCCCCTCATTATTATCCCCTTTTAGCACTTGTGATGCCATAGTTTTATTTTTTTACTAATTATTTATAGTATATCATAATTTATCAGTCATTCTATCGCTCCGCATGCGCACTTTCGTAGCGTCCGCGAAATTCACTGTCGCAGTGCTCCTTGCGTATGCCAAGATCGAGATCACACCTCGGGCAAAAATCATATTCTCCTGCTAGATAACCATGTTTTGGACAAATGGAAAATGTTGGTGTAATGGTGATATAAGGTAATCGATAGTTCGTCAAAATCTTTTTCACTAACTGCGCACATGCCGCACCAGAACTAATGCGCTCACTCATATACCCATGAAACACAGTTCCGCCCGTATACTTCTTCTGCAAATCATCCTGTAAATCCAATGCTTCAAATATATCATCAGTATATCCCACTGGCAGCTGACTAGAGTTCGTATAATATGGCGTTTCTTTTGTACCGGCCTGCAAAATATCCTTAAAACGCTTCTGATCTTCCTTAGCAAAGCGATATGTTGTTCCTTCACCAGGCGTTGCCTCCAGGTTATAGAGGTTACCAGTTTCTTCTTGAAAGTCCGACATTTTCCCACGAATGTATTCTAGGACCTCTTTGGCAAATGCTTGTCCAAATGGCGATGCAATATTTTCCCGATCATTCGTAAAATTGCGAATCGCCTCATTCATTCCATTTACACCAATCGTAGAAAAATGATTTTTAAGTGTTCCGAGATACCGCCGCGTGTAGGGGAAAAGCCCACGATCAATCCACTTTTGAATAACCTCTCGCTTAATTTCTAGTGATGTTTTTGCAAGTTCCATCAAATACGTTACGCGCTCCAAAAACGCTTCTTTGTCACCCGCTGTCATCTTACCAATACGTGCCAAATTAATTGTCACTACACCAATAGATCCCGTCATTTCCGCAGATCCAAATAATCCACCGCCGCGCTTACGCAACTCCTTGAGATCTAGCTGCAATCGACAACACATGGATCGCACGTCACCAGGATCAAGATCTGAATTAATGAAATTTTGAAAGTAGGGTGTACCATATTTCGCAGTCATTTCAAACAGTGGCAACACCTTTTCATCCTCCCAATCAAAGTCTTTCGTAATATTATATGTTGGAATTGGGAATGTAAACGTACGCCCCTTGGAGTCCCCTGCCATCATCACATCAATAAATGCTTTATTAATCATATCCATCTCTTTCTGGAGCTCCCCGAATGTGTGTGTAAATGGCTTACCTCCTAAAAGGAGTGTCTTTTTTTTGAGATCAGGTGGACAAACCCAATCTAATGTAATGTTGGTAAATGGCGTTTGTGTCCCCCAGCGCGACGGAATATTAAGATTAAAGACAAATGATTGCATGTTCTGGTACACATAATCATAGACGAGGTTATGAATGTATTCCTTTTTGTGTTTCGGCGACGGAAAAGTCATTTTATATTTTTTGATTGCAGCACGTGTCTCCATCTCCTTTTTTTTGACAAATGGTGCTAAATAGGTGTCAAAACTAGAGAATGCCTGTGCACCCGCCCACTCATTTTGCAGTGTTCCTAAAAAGTTTACCATTTGCGCCACAGCGCTAGAGAGGTGCTTAGGTGGATTGGACTCAATTTTATTATCTACACCATTAAATCCCTCTTCTAAAAGCGCGCGTAGACTCCAACCAGCACAGTAACCAGAAAACATATCAAGATCATGAATGTGCACATCCGCATTGCGATGCGCATCGCCAATTGCCTTTGGATACATATGTGACAACCAATAATTTGCAGTTACTTTTCCTGCAGTATTCAAAATCATTCCGCCCAGCGAGTACCCCTGATTAGAGTTCGCATTAACCCGCCAATCGATTTGATCAAGATATTCTCCCATGGTTTTCTCCACATCCACCATCACATTGCGATCCTCACGTATTTCCGTACGTTTCTGTCGATAGAGAATATAATCCTTCGCCACCTGTGGATAATTGTGTTTAATCAGAGACTCCTCCACAGCATCCTGCACCTGTTCCACAGTAGGAATTGCATCGCCATACTTTTTGCCAACTCGTGTTACCGCATACTGCGCAACCTTTTTGGCATCCATCTTCTTTGTTGGGCGCGACGCCTCTGCGGCCTTCGTAATTGCCCGCTCAATTTTACGCACATCAAAATCCACAATTGTTCCATTTCGTTTTTTGATTTTTGTTGCTGTCATATGGGTTTTTGGCATAAAAGAAAAAAGCAAGAAAAAACTCTTACCCCTTTTCAACTTTTGAACATTTTCATTGTAGCACTTTCAAAAAACCGATGCAAGCGAAGCCTATCCACAGGATATGCAAACATACTATATATTGTGGTTTTATATCCAATCATACCACAAGGGCAATTTTTCGATTATATCTCTGTGCACACCGCTGCACACTGTTCCATGTGGAACACTGCGCTCAGAATATCCTTTTTATAAAGATTTTAAAAATGCTTTTTTGATAATACTGTGTTATTTCTTAAATATATATCTTGAAAGAACGATACGTCTTCACAAAAAAATCCCACACCTAGATCAAGAGCGTTATTTTAACTTAACTTACTGTTCCACGTAGAACAGTATCCCTAAGTAAGGTTTTGATAGATTCTCTTAAAAGTGCATCTTATGCGCTATACGCCCACTAAAATGTTCCACGTGGAACCTTTTAGTGGTATTTCTCCATAAAGCCCCCACCTTATAGTTCTTTATTTTGTTCTACGTGGAACAATATGAAATTCAAAGAAAGTTTTTATCAAAAAGATCCAAAGATATATTTTGTGGTATACTGCGTATAATTTTTCCCTAAAAAATTAGGCTCTCCAATAAACTAAGTATCTGAACATAGGTAAGTATATTATTTTATAGATTACCCCATCTTTCCATTGTTCCATGTGGAACAATGGAAAGATCATACTATATGCATGACCTGAACACATCCTGAAAAACCCTAAATTACTACTTTTCGCTTATTGTTCCACGTGGAACATGAAAAATTTACAAATACCCTATAAAAATCACTAAAAGATCATTGTATAATTCTTAATCGAGAAGGAAAAACTGCATAGTTCGTAGAAAATATATTCGCATACACACTGTTCCACGTGGAACATGGTGAGAAGAATATTATCGTGCAACTATAGAGAATGTGTAGTAAATAGGGGATTTTAAACTTGACATATTTTATGTAATATATTTTAATAATAACCACTTGCGTAGCCTCATTGAAAGATTCCAGAAAAATCGCTACAATAAAGGGAAGGGGGGGTCCCCCAGGCCCTTGTAGTTCAATGGATAGAACAAATCACTCCTAAGGATTAGATGGAAGTTCGATTCTTCCCAAGGGCACCTCTCATAAAAATCTCACCAAAAATCTCTTTAAACCAAGGGTTTACACTGATAGAAGCCTGTAGAGAGTGAGGAACTTACCCATCTATAGGTCCACGTGTTACAACATCACACAGCAATCCATGGATTTTACGTTACTACATTGAGTGAGTTGACGTGCTATGTAGCACATTATTTCGTCATGAAAATCGCACTTTACACGTCTATTCATAGTATGCTACATTAAAAATAGGGAAGAGCCTTTAAAGAAAGGCTTTACACACTATCTGTAGTATTCACGTTATCAACTGCACGCATAGCCACCATTGCTGTGATGGCCTATCTCCCATCGCATTTTCTTTCTACAACATACACTGTACTGTACTCAGTTTGTGCCAACTGGAAAGAAGCACCAGAGCGTACCACATAGCAAGAATGATTTTTCTGAGATCTGGGGTGGTGACATCCGCAAAGAACTTCCACGTACACACTTTTCGACCTGTGATATTAGTCACAGAGACCTAAAAACTAGAGCAAGCATTGATTTTATACAACACGCGCACAGAAAATACTATGGGGCACACCACAACTTTGATCGAGACAGACACCATCGTGTATTGTATAAAAACACGCATACAACTATCCTTTTTATAGCATCTCTATGCATGAGCGCATCCGTAAAATCAACGCCGTCATCGAAAAAGAACTCTCTGCAATCATGGCGCGTGATATAAACTTTAAACCCGGTGTTTTTGTGACAATTTCAAAGGTTGACACAAGTGATGATATGCGCTACACTCGCGTGTTCGTGCGTGTCTTTCCGCAAAAAGACTTGTCGTATGCCATGGCTACTTTGGAACACGAACGCAACACGTTACAAAAAAATCTCCATAAGGTAATGCCTATGCGTATATTGCCACGGCTATCTTTTGCTCATGATCCACGTGGTGATGAAGTTGATGTAATTGATCGCTTGTTACAATCCGATGCTGATAACCACGAATAGAAGGGGAGAACTGTCTCTATAAACGCCGATACCTCTGTTGCTCTATGCCTACAAAAAACCTTTTTTTTAAAGAGTTTTCCACAGTAGATTACGTATTGCGCAATGCGCAACACGTTGTAATCATGCCACATACACATCCGGATCTTGATGCTGTAGGATCTGCAACTGCGCTTCACGACTTCATCGTGCAAAATTACCACAAAAAAGTCACGATTGCGTGCTTTGATCGTATGCCTGACAGCTTAACAATCATCAACCCACACATACCCTTTGTGCACCCTAGTGACCTTGATTTATCGGTGTTTGATGTTGCTATCGGCTGTGATAGTGTAGAGCGTGGTTTTGAAAAAATTATTCCGCAACTGCACGATGATTGTGTAACTATCATTATTGATCACCACCATGACATTACACTAGATGCTGATATACGTATTGTAGATGGGGGATATGCTGCAACATGTGAGGTGCTTTATAACTTCTTCATCCACACTGGACTCCCTATAACAAAAAACATTGCGCATGCACTTTTGGGTGGTATCATCGGTGATACAGGCGCATTTCAACACGCCAACACAACAGCTGATATTTTACACATTTCTTCGGATCTTATTCGCAAAGGTGCCTCTATTACAAAAATTATTTCTACACTCTTTGCCAACCGCAAAATTGAAACGTTAAATTTATGGGGTAAAGCACTGGAAAGAACAAAATTCTATAAAGAGAGTGGACTTGCCGTTACTGCTCTCACGCAAGATGATAGAGATCACTATGCCATCAACAGTGCAGAGGTTTCCAATATTGCCTCCATGCTGACCACTGTTCCTACAGTAAAAGCAGCACTTATTATCTATCAATCGGGAAAAAATATGATAAAGGGTAGTCTGCGCGCCGAAAAACATGCCAATATCGATGTGTCAGCAATTGCACACCGTCTGGGAGGTGGTGGACATCCTTTGGCAAGTGGCTTTAGTATGCCTGGACATATTGAGGTTGATGCACATGGCGGGTGGCGCGTGGTATAATATAAGAGTGCCTCTATAAAATCACCACCTCAGCCCTATGCCATCTGCAAACAAGCAGCAACAACTTGAAAAACTCAATACTGTTATGCACGACATGTGTGCATGCGCACTTAAAGAAACTGCTACAAACGTCGTGCCAGGAAAGGGTAGTGCATACGCACGCATCATGTTTATTGGTGAGGCGCCGGGGGCAAAGGAGGATGAAATGGGGGAACCATTTGTCGGCGCTGCGGGAAAATTTTTAAGTGAACTCCTTGCTACAATCAGCCTAGAAAGAGATGATGTTTACATTACTAACATCGTGAAATATCGCCCACCGCACAACCGCGATCCACTGCCAGAAGAAGTAGCGGATTGTTGGCTATGGCTGCAAGAACAAGTGAAACTTATTGATCCTCTACTCATTGTGCCACTTGGACGCCATGCGCTCAACCGTTTTGTACCTGACCGACACATTTCCTCTGATCATGGTAAGGCATTTCGACGTACTATTGACGGACTTGGTACGCGTGTCTATTATGCACTCTACCATCCTGCAGCAGCACTCTACAATGGAGGACTGCGCGACACACTTTTTGCAGACTTCGCACGTATTCCCAAAATCCTCACACATATCACTAAAGAGCGCGGCAATTGACCACCGTGCTACAATTTGATACTCTTACACCTGTACAATGGTCGCGTGGCCGAGTGGTTAGGCAAGGGTCTGCAAAACCCTGTACCCCGGTTCAATTCCGGGCGCGACCTCAAAAAATGATATCATTTCCGATCATCTTGCCCGGGTGGTGAAACTGGTAGACACGAGGGACTTAAAATTCCTTGAATGCATAATTCGTGCGAGTTCAAGTCTCGCCCCGGGCACACACAAAAACCACTTCATAATAATACGAAGTGGTTTCTGCATTTTTTATTATAGCATTGTCTATATTATAGAATGACATATGCCTCAAGCTGACGACGCCCGAATGCGAATGCCTCTTTTTTTGTTTCCATATAGATATCAAACTTATTGCCCTTAATTGCACCGCCACGGTCTTCACAGACATACTCGCCCATACCAACAATGTGGATTTTCGTACCAAAGGCATATGACGGGGGGCAGGCAAGTGTGCGCTGCGGTGTAACTTTTGCACCGGAAGCAGTAATACCATCACTTTTACCACACTCATCAGCAGCGGCCGTGTATGCGGATGCATTAATTGTAAATGTATCGGAGTGCTCTATATAAGCAACTGGCTGCACAGGAATACTCTCTGCATGTGCAATATGTGTAATATTAAGCATTTCTGTCATGTACTGATAGATTGTAGGGAACTGCACGATCTGAATTTCTGCAGCATGCGCAGGTGTTGTACTCATAATACCCAGCGCAAGAAAAAGTATACTGATAATGATAAACCTCATGAACGAGACTCACGGTTTACCGCGCCTGTGCTACTTTGTGCGTGCTTTTCACACAGATAGCGCGATCATGCGATTTTTTCACATGACCGACCATTATAGCATACTTTTGTTTCATTGTCAATGGTTTACCTTGCTTCCTTGTAGCAATAGTTATTCTGTAGTAACACCCTACACATATCACACCTTTTTCCAAATAAAAAAATGCTCTTATTATGAAAGCACCTTTATCGTATCCGATTTACTATTAACAGAGTCACTGTAGACTCTGCATGATTTCATCGGAAACCTTAGTAATTTCGGCATCAATAATACTGTCCGCATCGGGAATGAAGTGATCAATGAAGAGAATGATCCTATCCGGCTGATCTTTATGCTGATTAATCTTCTCTACAAAAAGATCTTTTTTATCTGCAGGAGCATGCAGAATAAGCGCCGCAATAATACGCTTGGTGAGAATTGTGTTAATTTTATCCAAAAGAAAGAGTTTCTTGGTCTCCGTAATATCACCAAGATCAACCCGTTCTAAAAGCAGCTCTGCAATCTTTTGTTTTTGCTTTTTTTGTGCCATCATAACCTCACTGTATTACATTGACATTTCACGATTCCACGCGTGAAACTCTTGCAGCGCAGAATCTGTATAAAAGTCAGGTGCTGTAAGGCGTGGTCCAGAGTCGCTCGTGTCCATTGTAAATACGATTGGTAGGCCACTTTTTTCAATACGCCACGTAAAATAAAGTTCCGCATCATGTGTGATGCCATGCTTAGCAGCCATTTGTATCATATCATGATGAAATTGTGTATATGTTGTATCACAGAGGTTTTGAGTGGCAGCAAGCGTTGCTTCTTCAAGAGCTTGTGCAAACTCCGCTTCTTTAAAGTTTTTTCCATGACGTGCTTGCTGTTCGCGCAACTTACGATTTTTAATGCCTGTGGCAGCTGCATAAAAATACCCTCGAATACTTTGTTGTAAAAGCTCAATGGAGTGCTGCGCTGTAATTTTAGATTCTAAGACAGCCCTCTCTGTATCAGACAGTTTTGCCGCGTCTTCTTTTTCTGATGCATATGTATTACGTACAAATTCATCCACAGGGGTATTGAATAGATCTTCTACGCCATAATTACGTAGTATCATAGATACACCAAAATCTATGTGTTTCAATGTACGCAGAAACATAGACTCTCGGCTACTCTCTACAATGAGTTTTTTTTCAAAAGAAGTCATGCTGTATCCATGGTAAAAGATCACATTTTCAGTATACCATATAATTGACTTTCATCTCCATCCATGTCATACTGCACCATAGATAATTTTTATTTTTGCCGTACATAGCCATCCTATGAAAATACAGATTTCTGTCGCACGATCTTCAATGCGAATGATATCTGTATATTTATAGACTGTCTATGTGTGCGGCACAGAAACATGCTACATCCACTACGTACATGGACACGATCAATTGCTGGCCGTGATTTCACTATTGAAACCGGTCGCGTTGCAAAACAAGCTGACGGCGCTGTAATGGTGCGCTGCGGTGATACACAGGTCCTTGCCACTGCTGTAATGAGTAAAAACAAAAGCGGTGTTATGGGCTATTTTCCGCTAATGGTTGATTATGAAGAACGCTATTACGCTGCAGGGAAGATTAAGGGTTCTCGCTTTATCAAGCGTGAAGGTCGTCCAAGTGATGATGCTGTTTTAGCTGGACGTGCGGTGGATCGCACGATTCGCCCTCTCTTTAATATGCGCATGCGTAATGAAGTCCAGGTTGTGCTTACTGTGCTCTCTATTGATGGTGAAAACGATCCTGATATCATCTCAATCATTGCTGCAAGTGCTGCACTAGCAATTTCCGATATTCCTTGGGATGGTCCTGTTGGCGCTGTACGCGTCGGCATGGTTGATGGAAAAATTATTATCAATCCAACAACCGCTCAAGAAGAAAATAGCGTGCTACACCTTACATTATCTGGAACTGATAAAAAGATCAACATGATAGAAGCTAGTGCACAAGAGGTGCCCGAAGAAGATTTATTGCACGCATTCGAAAAAGGTCATGAAGCTGTTGGGGAAATCACAAAGTTTATTCGTGAGATTGTCGCAGAGGTTGGTGTGCCAAAACGCGCTGCAACGCTCCTCCGCGGTAGCGATGATCTGGAAAATCGCATTAAAGAGGTACTCCTCTCTCACGGCATTGAAGATGCGCTCTACGGCACAAAAACAGAGATTGCAGCACAAACTACACATGTGTATGATACAGCAAAATCTGCAGTAGAAGAGACACTTGAGGAAGATGAGAAGGAGTACTTTTCCGACATTTTCTCCCTAGTCTATGATGATATCTGCGATACTATCGTGCATCGTAATATTATCGAAAACAATCGTCGCCCAGACGGACGGACGCCTGATGAAATTCGCCCTATCACATGTGATGTTGGCATCTTGCCGCGTCCACACGGCTCTGCTCTATTTACACGTGGAGAGACACAGGCACTAACCGTGACAACACTTGGCGCGCCAGGTGATCAACAAATTATTGATACAATGGAGGTGGATAAGAAAAAAGCCTACATTCACCACTATAACTTTCCTCCATACTCTGTTGGTGAAGTACGCTTTATGCGCGGACCTGGTCGACGTGAAATCGGGCACGGCGCTTTGGCAGAAAAAGCCCTCCTTCCTGTACTACCTCAGAAAGATGCCTTTCCTTATACAATGCTCTTGGTATCAGAAATTCTAGAATCAAATGGATCATCATCAATGGCAGCAACCTGTGGGTCCACGCTCTCGCTAATGCATGCTGGTGTTCCTATTACACGACCTGTTAGTGGTATTGCTATGGGCATGATGAGTGATACATCTGGCACCTACACCGTTCTCTCTGATATCCAGGGTGCAGAAGACCACTACGGTGATATGGATCTTAAAGTCGCAGGCACAGAAAAAGGTATCACTGCCGTACAGATGGATGTAAAAATGTCTGGTATTACTGCAGAAATGTTCCGCGCAACACTTGAGCAGGCACGCAGTGGACGGATGCACATTCTCGATAAAATGCTCGCAACAATCCCACAGCCGAATAGTGACCTCTCACCATATGCACCACGCATTATCACAATGCATATTCACCCGGATAAGATTCGCGACGTCATTGGTCCTGGTGGAAAAATTATCAATGATATTATTGATAAAACTGGTGTTTGCGTCGACATTGAGGATGATGGTACGGTTTTTATTACCGCACCAGATGGACAAAGTGCTGCATCAGCACAGAGTATGGTACACAACCTCACGCGTGATGTTGTGGCAGGAGAGGTATTTGAAGGTACAGTTGTACGTATTATGGAGTTTGGGGCGTTCGTACAAATTCTTCCTGGTAAAGATGGTCTTGTGCACATTAGTGAACTTGCACACCATCGCGTTAACAGCGTAGAAGACATTGTAAAGCTTGGCGATACTATTTCCGTAAAAGTAAAAGAGATTGACAGTCAGGGACGCATCAATTTATCCATGAAGGCCCTGCTTCCAAAAGCATAGTTTTATTTCACAGCATTCTATGCTACACTAAAGACATTGCATTATGCAATGTCTTTAGCTTCACCTACTATATTATGGAAAACAAAAATCAAAAAAACCCCACCACGCCCTTCGAAGTTCACACTCTACAGAGTGATAATGCTGCGCGAAAATCACAACCACAGCAAAACGCGCAAGCATCTCACGACACACCCTTACCCACACCCTCATCACCGAAAAAATCATCCGAACCAAACCCCTTCCTTTCTGATACCCCATCAGCAGAAACTGATGGTATTGGTAAAAATACTTTTGCCCCAACATCCAGCAGTGAACAAGAGAAGATCAATTACGCTATTTCTGACATTTCTCCAGAATTACAAGATGCTCCACAACCAATAGAGCAGAAAAAGTCTTCCTGGAAAAAGATTCTTCTTATTACAGCCGGTATTCTCCTTATACTCTTTGTAGCTGGTGGGGCATATTATTATATCTCCACACAAAAACAAGAGACGCCTCCTCCTACACCAGATACACCACATGAACCAGAAATACCCACCTTACAAGAAGATCCAACACCTGAACCTTCTACATATTCTCTGAGTATACCAAATTATTTTACGATTGATCTCGCCAGCCCCTCTGTTGCCACAGAAATTACAACACAGCTCTCCACAATACGCACACAGCTCTCACAACAGTCACCTACAGATCCAGTAATTTTCATTGTCACTGACAGCACTACTACACCCATATCTTTTCACCAATTTGCCCTTGCAGCAAAACTCGGTCTCACAGAAGACATTCTCTCCGTTTTAGATAAAAACTTTGAACTGTATGCCTATAACGATCCTGAAACAGGTATACGCTTTGGTCTCGTTGTAGATATTAAAGATCCCCTTGTACTACAATCAACCCTCGTAACACAAGAGCATCTGCTTTCGCAGGCGCTAGCACCTTTTCTCTCATCTGAGGTTATATCTACACACCCCATTGTCTTTCAAGACAATACTTATTACAATAAACCGTTGCGCTACACCAATCTTAATGAGGAAGAAACCTACTCTATTGATTATGCCATACTCAATAAGCAATGGCTTATCGGAACATCAAAAAATACACTACGTGCAATTTTTGACATGTTACATGAAAAAACATCGTATCAGGAACCACTGCCGGAGTTTAGCTACTAATACCACTTCAAACCTTCCTTTTACATCCGTACGAAACTAGTGATTCTGTGCGTGATGTTTTTCTTCTTCATACCAAACTCTCATCTATTCTGTGGATAACTTGTGAAGTTGTGTATAATGTGTGGATAAAAATCACCTGTTCTTATAAAGAGTCTTTCTTTCTTTTTTGCGCAGTGGTTGTGATAGTATTTTTTAAATCGTAAAGAGCGTAGAAAAGTCTGTGTTTATCATAAAAAAACCTCACTACCTTTGACGATGCGTATGTAAAATGCTATAATGGTTGTATACAGCTAGTGAAGGAGAACTATTCACACGCACCTTTACAACATATCTTGATGGAGGAAGAATTTCCAATCACAATTTCCCCCTATTTGTGATTGGAAATTCTTCCCCTGTCCTACTGTAGTAATAAAATTATTACTACACACGAAGTCTTTCAAAGTTCCCGGCTTCGTACACAAAACAAAAATAAAAACATTATCTTCGCATTGTCGGAGGTAATCGCCACAAACAAAAATATAAAAAAATGTGGAAAGTTCTTTAGAAAAATTAGGGGAAATCCGTAGGATGGTGGAAGAAAACGCAGGTAAAAGTAACCTGGGAATACCATGCGTAAAAATGCATGTACAGAAAATACATGTTCCACTAGTAGATTGATCGCATACCTCACCCGATGCGAGAAAATCTCGAAAGGTTACATGTTCGTGCATGCGAACTATACCGGGCGCCATGCCCATAAAATATTTTTTTCGGGCGACTTGGCGCCCGGTGAATCTTACTCCAGACCTCTTATGGGGAAGAGAGATTCGCCGGAAGATGTCTGAGAAAAAACCACTCTAATACATAAAAAGAGTGGTTTTTTCTTTTTCGCTTTGTCCTTAAAAGAGCATGATAACTATCACTATACTGAGCTGCTACATCACAGCAGTGAACGAATTTCTCTAGATAAGAAACTTCCGCTTATCATCTGAGAGATTAGTGAAGTCATCAAGCGACTCAATAAGTCGCGTGCTTGTAGATTCGCCAAAAGCAATACCCTCAACGCGACATCCATTTGTATTTTGGATGTATTCTACAAGTGGTACGTAATCACCATCACCAGATGCAATAATGATTACATCTACAGTCTTTGCAAGTTTTACGGCATCAATTGCAATACCGACATCCCAATCACCTTTTTTTTGTCCACCAGCAAAAATTTGCAAATCTTTTGCCTTTACTTCAAAACCCACCTTTTCTAAGGCATCAAAAAACTTCTCCTCCTGCGCCTCCTCTGTAGAAATACCGTAAGCTACTGCACGAATTAATTTACGATCCGCCACTGCAGCTGTTAGGAGATTTTTAAAGTTGACTTTTTTACTATAGAGCACACGTGCACTGTAGTAGAGATTTTGAATATCCACTAAAACAGCCACGCGCTGATCTTTATATTTCATAAAAATATATTTTCTATTACCGTACTACATAAATGCAAAAGAGCGTATTATTTACGCTCCCGCAAACCAAGTTTTTTTATAACTGCTTTATGTGCCTTCTGATCGGTGCGTGCGAGATAGTCCATTAATTTCTTGCGCTTTGCTACCATCTTGAGTAGTCCGCGACGAGAATGAAAATCCTGCTTATTTTTTTTGAGATGTGCTGTAAGTTTATTGATACGGGTAGTAAAGAGAGCGATTTGATATTCTGGTGACCCCGTATCGCTATCATGTCGCTTAACATCCTTTGTTGCGTTCTTCTTTTGACGTGTTGTCAATACCATACATTTTTACTTCTGCCATAGAGCCGTTCTCAATGTTTATGTAACCGCTCTACACGAGAAAAATAACTAAATTACTTACTCAGCCTACACCAAAAACCTTCTCTTGGCAAGATATTGACGAAAACGTCATCCTATTCTATCATAAACAACAGGTTTGAAAAATGAGGGCATGCATATAGCTGCCACAAAGGCAGTTTTTCTACTTTATGATCCCGTGTTTCACAATCTTGTACTTCCCCTGAGAAGGTCTTATCCCATAAATTAACGTAACTGCTATGCATAACGAAGTCATCACATTTAATACATCACAACGGCAAACGACCATCGATCTACGCGCTGGTGATATCGTGAAGATCCATCGAAAGATTAGAGAAGGAGAGAAGGAACGTATACAAATTTTTGAAGGAATGATTATTGCTGTAAAGGGACGCCAAAGTAGCTCACCAACTGTGACTGTACGAAAAGTGTCTAATGACGTGGGTGTGGAAATCATTGTCCCAATCTTCTCTCCAAATATTGATAAAATTGAGATTGTCAAACGTGCACATGTGCGAAAGTCTAAGCTGTATTATGTCCGCGAAAAAGCAAACAAGGCTTTACGTTTTAAATATGCTGATGTTCCCGCAGTAGAAGACACAGCTGTTACAAGTAAAGAAAAAACTCCTCCAGCGACACCAGTAGAAGAGGAGGTTGTATAACCCTCCCACAGCACTGTGCTGTGGATGTGATGCCCAGGTGGCGGAATTGGTATACGCACTAGGTTGAGGGCCTAGACCTCTCACGGGGTGTGCGGGTTCAAGTCCCGCCCTGGGCACAGATCTATGCAGATAGTACGATTTTCCAAAAGAAACTATATGTGGCGCATACCTTTAAAACAGTATATAATGGGATAGGATCTATACTGCACGCTTAGCTCAGTTGGTTAGAGCATCTCGTTTACACCGAGAGGGCCGGGAGTTCGAGTCTCTCAGCGTGCACAAAACACTATGATGTGCTATGATATTTACGTCATGCCGAGGTAGCTCAGTGGTAGAGCAAAGGACTGAAAATCCTTGTGTCGAGAGTCCGATTCTCTCCCTCGGCACCATGATGATTTTATTGACGCAGTGCTAAAAATCGGATAACATGGTGGCGTGGCGACACAAGCAACAGCGCCTGGGACTATAGCTCAGAGGTAGAGCGCGCGGCTCATAACCGCTTGGTCGCAGGTTCGAACCCTGCTAGTCCCACAGCAGAACACCCTGTTAGTAAAAGCGAGTGTCGTATAATGGTTATTACATTACCTTGCCAAGGTAGAAATGGCGGTTCGATTCCGCTCACTCGCTCACAGTATTATAAAAAACCCTCACTACTGGTGAGGGTTTTTTATTATCCTCTATACCTTTACTACATATTTTACTTACGCAAACACTGTATACATCGACATTTTCCTGTGATAAATTCCTCCACATATTCCGATCCATAGTCATAGGTAATCTCTGTACCAGTAGCAATATCCGCAATGGCATAGATCATAATATGCGCATCATCCTCAATTACCGCCTCTGCATTTGGTATACAGGCATGGTTAATATAACGTGCTACATTATCACGCCCCTTACCATCCACAACGATGTCACTGTTTAATGTAAAAAGGTATCGCCCACCACGACGATTCGCCTCATCATGTGTGATGTGCTCACCCGTGTATTCAATAATCCACTCACCACGTGCAATATTACGCGCTGCAAAAAGCCCTAGTCCAGTATACGATCGCTTTACCTCATACATCTCATGATTACTATTTTTTCTTCCCATAATCCATTATCATATATTACCTTTCTTCAAAAAATCAACTGCACAGTGAAATCTCTCTGGATATTCTGATGTAAAATGATATTTTTTATCGAAAAGTGTAAAATTTAACTCCTTGGCATGCAGATAAAATGTAGATGGATCACATGTTTTTGGCAGTGGTATGGGTAATCTCTGTTCTGTTTTGCGATAGTAACGCACATCACACACAAGGGGATGCCCAATGTGCGCCATATGCACGCGAATTTGATGCATGCGACCCGTCTCGGGATATAATTCCACTAACGACACCTCACCACCACACACATCATAACGCGCCACTACACGGTAGCGCGTTCTTGCATCCTTAGCATCCCCAACATATTTTCCGAAGGCGATTTTTTGTTTAGTATATGACGTGGCACGTGCAATTGGCGCATCCACTACACCCTCATCCCCTCTCACATTACCCCACACCAAAGCATGATACACCTTGTACACGCGTTTTTCCTGAAATGCTTTTTTAAGCGCCATAAACGCGCGCTGTGATTTCGCCACCACCATCAATCCTGTTGTATCCTTATCCAAACGATGCACAATGCCTGGACGCATTATATCATCACCAACAGTGGTAATGTGTGGATAACGTGCCACAAGAGCATTGACAAGTGTGTTTTCTTTTTCACGATGACTTGGGTGTACCTGTATGCCACGCGCCTTATCAACCACAAGAAAATCACGCATATCCTCCACAATACATATAGAAAGACCGTGGTTTGGTATAACAGATTCTACCTTCTCCCTTCTCTCGCTCATAAAAATATGCTCACCACCACGCAACACGAAACTCGGCTTAGCTTGTGCCCCATCTACAACGATATGTCCTGAACGCAACATTCGCGCAATTTCCCCTCGTGTAAGATTTGTATATTTTTGCGCCAAAAAGCGATCTACACGCATACCGATGTCCATATTTTCCACAAAAAACTCTTCTGCCATACTACAAGCTAATAAATGCCAATCATAACATAAAATTTCACAAAGATCAATATTTTACTGATCTTCATCTACTCACCTCGATTTAAATTAAAAAACTATATACACACTCACAACTTATCCACACATCTATACTTTATCCACATAACCTGTTTATAAGTATACAGCATTCTTGGTATAACCACGCGACAATCACTGTATAACAGAATATATTCTCAGTGTGATATGTGGGTAAATAACTAACCTAAGAATTCCCTAGGTTTTCCCCACAACGCACTCCGTATTCACTAACATCTCCTAGTAACACTAAAACGTGATTCTTTAGGGACTTTCCTCACTTATCTACTTATCCACAATACTAGTAACTAATAATAGATTTATATAAATATATACTAATACCCTCATTAGGTATTTTATATGATATATAACCTACTCACATTTCACGAATTTACATTACACTACTATTTACAGAGGTGGTTGCTATGCGGTATACTGTTATTAGCGCTAACTGAATATGCAATATCTCCACTTAATATTTTAATACGGAAAACTATTGACAGAAAATGAAAATAATGCTATAATCGCTTGATATCTGTAATTTCCGTAAAAGTCACAGAAAACGTAGTTGGTGGTTTTTACGGGATAAACAGATCCCAGCCGTCCCTTAAAAATACAAGAATATGTATTTGTGGCGCGATATGGGATTTTTTCTTTCATGAAATCTTGGGAGGGGATATTATGAAAAAGAATATTACTTTTTTAGTAATGGCAGTTTTAGCACCTCTATTTTTTTTGGGGTGTGCTGGTGGAGGAAAAGAACCATCATCAATATCTTCAGATGAGAAGATTGTAAATGATGATGATCGACTTAGGGCGATAAGTGATCCTTTTATTATTGGTTTACTTAAGGATCTTGGGGTGGATGCTGAAATTACGGAATCCAATATCGAAGCTTACACGTATAAGCAAAATATCCACTGGATTGTTATGAGGTATGGGATTCAGTCACAAAAAGAGGGAGATATGGTTTGCGCTCTCATTATTATACCGATTAAGGAGGGAACTGTTTTTAAGTTAGACTCACACAACTCCGATCAATATGGACTGGAATGTTACCATGTTGGTGATGAGGAGGGGCGAAAAAAATATGAAGCGGAGTTGAGGGATTATAGGAATATCGCCAATAACTATGGTGCTGGTGGTAAGATAATGGCAATGTAAAAATACTGTTTTTTACATATCCCATTGGAGAAATTTTCTCCAATGGGATATTTTATGTTATAATATTTTCATGGGTGGGGAATAATATTAAATATGAGTAAAAGAATAATTTTTATCCTATTAATTATTACACAAGTCTTTTTGTGTGTACAGGTTTCCTATGCGCAGGCAAATATTGGATCTGGAGACCCAAAGGCTACCGGCGGCGGAGCATTAGGTATTGAAGATTTTGTCGGTAATCTATTTTTGGCAATTATTGGGCTTATAGGATGGCTGATTTCTCTAGCTGTTTCACTGATTGATTTAACATTGAAACCGCAGGTTATGGATATTTTGAATAATCGTGCGGTATATACCGGATGGAAGACAGTGCGGGATATTTTGAATATGTTTTTTATCTTTTTCCTTCTCTACTCCGCATTTTGCACGGTTTTTCAAATTTCGCGCTATCATATTCGCAATACGTGGGTGATGATTATTGTGATGGCACTTTTGGTGAATTTCTCATGGCCAATCACGCGCGTCTTGGTGGATGTATCCAACGTTACCATGACGTATATTCTTCATGGGAGTGGTAATAGTGGAAGTGGTGGTGTGACAGGGAGTGGTATTATGGGAAAATTTGCCGATAGGACGCAATTTGCAAAACTGGTTATCGGAGATGCTTATTTCAAAGGACATAAACTTCAAATGAATAAAGAGGGTGTCTATCAATCACTGATCATGGGGATTATTGTCGGCATCATCTTCCTCTTAACCATTGGTACAATTGCAATGGTTTTAATTGTGCGTGTTGTGGCGTTAACAATCTATCTCATCTTTGCGTCCGCTGGTTATGTCATGGCAGCATTTCCCTCAACACAGTCGTATTCCTCTCAATGGTGGAGTGGTTTTACAAAGCAGCTACTTGTGGGTCCTATTACATTATTTGCCATTATATTAGCCATATCCATCTTGGATGAGTTGGGGCAGATGCAAATTTGGGGTGCAGCAAAAACAGTGTCCGGTGAGAATAGCGTGTCTTCTAATATTGTTTTTACATTGTTGCAGTATTTAATTGCTATTCTTGTGATGTGGGGGGCGATTATTGCTGCGCAAAAAGTTGGTGCGGAAGGCACGGGTTTTGCATTAAATATGGCAGGTAAGGCGAGGAATAGGGTTCAGAGACTTGGTAAGGGAGGTGCCGTTTTGGGATGGAGGGCAACGGATCGCCTTGTTGGATCTGGGGTTAATTATATGGCGAATAATGAAAATAGTGCATTAGATAGAAGGGTTGCAAAGGGTATGTCTGTTTTACGTAGTTTACCGACGCGTGCAAGGAATTTCAAGGATGAGTCTGCAAGGCAATATCAATCAACTATAGATGAGTCTATTGCACGTGGTGTTTCAATAGGTCCAGAGTGGGCGGGTGGTGATAAAAAGGCGCTGGAGAGGAGCAAGGGTAAGAAAATTGAAGAAGAAAAGAAGAAAATGCGGGAAGCGCCAATTAATACAGCAACGGATATTGGTAGTGAGGCAAAAGCACAGGTCCTCTCGGAAAAGAGGGTGGACTTATTAAATGAGGAGGTTGATGAACTTATCAAAACATTTGATAAACTTGATACTGAAACACAAAAGGCTGTAAAGAGGAAGATGCGCGAAAGTGGTTATGGACACAATGTCGTACAACTAGAGGTGAGTGAGATTACAAAAAAGGAAGCAGAAAAGGCAAGAATGGGTCAGGTAAGCTTGAGTTCTGCGGAGATACGGCAGCAGGCACTGAAAAATGTGTATGGTAAGATGGAAGTGAAAACTCTTGCAAAACAAAAGGCGATCAAGGAATATGGCGCCGAAGAAAATCCGCAATATCGAGACGATTTTAACTTCGTTTATGATCGATATCAGAATCTCAGGAGTGCGCGAAGTCAGCAGGATTTTATGGATGCCATGAATACTGATGAGCAAGTTGCATTTGAGAAAGGTGGTAGTAGAATAGCTGCCAGAGAAGCAAGGAAGACAATGCGTGAAATGAATTCATAAGACCTATGGACATTTTTGATGAGAAAGAGAAATATTTTCCCATGCTTGCCGGTGTAAACCAGGAGGACTTTTTTTCGGAAAAGAATATTCATCTATGGAAAGTTTTTCGCACATTTCCACAGCGTATTCAGGAGATCCTCAAATCACGGGAAATTACCAAATACATTTTCACCATTGAACAAAAATATCACCTCAATGACGCACAGACGGAGGAGTTTTCCCGTAGTGTGCGTAGATATTTTTTTCGCGAAGTGTCGGAGGATGCGTTTGTGCAACACATCGCGCAGGTGTGTGGGATTCCGCCGCAGGAGGGGTTGCGTATGTTGCGGGAAATGGTAAACATCACACCCGCGCCGCAGCGCGATGAAGAAGAGGATGATGAACCGCAACAACTACGACGTCACCTCGTATCACTACCACTGGAGCAGGCATTGCGACAATACCCTGCAATTAAGGATCAGGTGGTAACGAGTGTGCAAATCGTGATGCGATCACTGCCACAACCACTCAAGCCAAGCGTAAAAAATTGGATTATGGTGTACGAGAAAGTTCTTGGCGCGAGTAAGCATACAGCTCTTGAGCGTGGAAATTTTGTTTTTCGTGCAGAGCCGACGCGAGGATTATCGCAGGATGATCGACGAAAGTTAGCACTACTCCTCAAATCGCGTGATGAAGACATGCCACTAACAATTGATCGTGATCAGCGCTCACTCGTTTTTGATGTACAGCCCCAGGATGATGTAGATAATGAGCGTGATGCAGATCGTGCGAGTACAGTATCTTTTGCAGAAGAGTCAATTAATGGTACTACACCACGCACTGTTCAGGATCGTGAGGGTATGGTGCGTCGCAACACAGCCTTTCCTCATGATGTGACGCAATATACGATCCGTAATGCTGTGCAAAGTGTGCGATCATCGGGAGGATTTGTGCCACAGCGACGAGACATGAATGGTCGTGGATTGCAGAAACCTGCGGAAGACCGCCCACAGTGGGGACAAACGCCGGTGACGCATACCACTACAGAAAAAGAAGTGTCGAATTCTGTGATAACATCGCAGAGTGCACCACGGAAAAAAGCATCATCACAGACGCAGCAGGTGTCACAGAAAATCTCGCGGGGTATGACTCCGCCACAGAGTCGCACACAGCAACCGTCACGCCTCCCAGCAGCACCTCAAAAGGGTTTAGAGGCACCACGTGCCATGGCACTACAAAGTGGTTACGGCGCAATGGTTCCGACGACAGTGCATGCGCCAGATCGTTTACCTGTTGTGCAGGAGGATGCTGTGGTGCAAGGTGTGATTTCTTTCAGCTCAAATCATAATTTACCAATTGAGCGTAAGAAAAAACACACACTACAATCAACGAAAAAGTATCTCGCGCCAAATTCTGAGAGGGGTTAAGAAGGTCCGTGAGGTATTTCATGAAGTTTTTAAATCATGATGTACTGTACAATACACGGAAGTATTCCAGAGACTTTGTATTTTACGTGATTGGTGATAAAATACACACGAAGTCAGTAATATAAAATGTTATATGCAGATTGTACCGCAGTATATTGATGTGGAAGATAAAATTGCGGGGCCGCTCACATGGAAACATATCGGTTGGTTCTTTGCAGGTGGAACAATCCTGGCTATATTGTGGAATCTCGTAGATACAGTAACGTTTTATATTATCGCTGTGCCGACTGCAATTGCTACATTTATGTTGGCATTTTATCGACCAAATGGTGTGTCATTGATTACATTTATTGGTTATGGATTCACATACCTTTTCCGTCCCAAGGTATACACATGGCAAAATGAGATTGTCAAACCACCAAAGAAAACAATTGAGCAGAAGCAGAGATCTCAAAAAAAAGAAAAACGACAATTAGCTGTAGAGGATGTTGTGGCTATTGCAGCAACATTGGATACACGTGGAGCAGAACGTAATGATCGTATCCAAAAAATTATTCGTGAACGCGCAAAACAAAAATAATAATATTATGAGTATTTTTTCATCATCAAAAAAACAAAAAGAAGCATCAGTTGGGAATAGTACACTGCGATATGTAGATATTAAGACAATCAAGGATGGTGTTGTGGTCTTGAAAAACGGCACATTACGATCCGTTTTACTTGTATCAACGGTGAACTTTGATCTTAAATCCTCCGATGAGCAGCGGGCGATTATCGGTGCGTATCAAAATTTTCTCAACTCTTTGGATTTTCAAATTCAGATCGTGATCAGTTCACGTAAATTGAATGTGCAGCCATATATTGACCTCCTACAGGAGCAGGCGCGTGCACAGCGTAATGAGCTCTTGAAGTTGCAGATCATGGAATATCAGGATTTTGTGAAAAACTTAACGGAGGTAACGAACATTATGAGTAAGTTTTTTTATATTGTGATCCCATTTGCGCCGGTGGAGGATACGCAACAGGGTGTTTTAGGAAAGGTGTCACACCTCATACAGCCAACAGATAAAATTATAGAAAGTGAAGCACTTTTTGAGACGTATAAAAATCAGTTATGGCAACGCGTAGATCATGTGTCAGCGGCACTAGGGGGAACAGGATTGAATTTTACTACACTGAATACGGATGAGCTAATTGAGCTGTACTATGGTATGTATAATCCATCAGAATTTGCGCAATCAACAATTAAGAATATTGAACAATCAGAAGTGGAGGGTTTATGATAGAGATACAAAAACACATAATCGCTAAATCGGAAAAAATATGGCGCTTCTGAAGAAGACAAAAAAAGCACAATCTGCATTAAAAACAAAACTGACGCGACCGCGTAATGAAATTCTTGAAAATGAGGAATTTTATCAGAAGGGTGTGGCAACAGTACGTGGTTTGATTGCGCCAAGCGCATTGCAGATTCAGCCAGACTATATCCAGGTTGGAGAAGTTCTTGCTGCGACGATCTTTACTGTGGCATATCCGCGTTTTTTGAGTGATAATTGGTTTTCACCAATTATTAATATCGATTTTCCCATGGATGTTGGTATGTTCATCCACCCTGCTGATACGCGGGAGGTTTTGAAAAATTTAAAAAAGAGCGCTGCGCGTGTGTATTCACAAATTAGTATTGAGGCAGAATCTGGTAAGGTGAGTGATCCGATGTTGGAAACAGCAGTACAGAACATTGAAAGTCTTCGCGTGAGTTTGCAGCAGGGAACGGAGCGTTTTTTTCGCTTTGGTTTGTATATGACGATCTACGCTAATAATAAAAATGTACTCCAAAAGCGCAAAAATGAAATCGAAGCTATTTTAGATGCACAGCTTGTGTACACGAAATCTGCTGTATTGCGTATGGAGCAAGGGTTTCAATCAACTATCCCTCTCGGTGATGATATGCTGAATGTGGGAAATAATCTAAATACCTCACCTCTATCTACGACATTTCCTTTTGTATCAGCAGATCTCTCATCCAATCAGGGAATTCTATACGGTATTAATCGCCATAATAACAGTCTGATCCTTTTCGATCGTTTTGGTATGGAAAATGCCAATATGGTGGTATTTGCCAAATCTGGTGGTGGAAAGAGCTATTTTGTGAAACTAGAGCTTTTGCGATCATTGATGATGGGGATTAATGTCATTGTGATTGACCCGGAGAGTGAATATCGCCACTTATGTCAGACGGTTGGTGGTTCATATATTCACATTTCACTAGGATCAAGTGCGCATATTAATCCTTTTGAGTTGCCACAGGTACCAAAGGATGAGCGACCAGAAGATGTTTTTCGCAATGCTGTTGCTAGCCTGATCGGACTTCTGCATATTATGCTTGGAAGCGTGACGCCGGAAGAGGATACAGTTTTGGAACGTGCAATTCGTGAGGCGTATGCAGTGCGTGATATTTCGGAAAAGAGTCGCTTTGGCAATATTCCGCATGCTGGATATCCAACCATGTCGGATCTGTATGAGGTGTTGCGTAGCATGGATGGTGGTGACTCTCTGGCGAAGCGTTTATCCAAGTACACAGAGGGTATTTTTTCAGGATTTTTAAACCACCCGACAAACATTGAAATCGGTAATCAGATGGTGGTATTTAATATCCGTGACTTAGAGGATGAGTTGCGTCCTATTGCGATGTACATCGTTCTTCAGTTTATCTGGAATGAAATGCGGACAAACATCACGCGGCGCATTGTAGCTGTTGATGAGGCATGGGTGATGATGCAGAATGAAGACGCTGCAGCATTTATGTTCGGTATTGCCAAGCGGTGTCGTAAGTACTATACGGGACTAACAACAATTACACAGGACGTTAGTGATTTTATGATGAGTCGCTATGGTAAGCCAATTGTCACAAACTCATCACTGCAACTCCTCTTGCGACAGTCACCGGCATCTGTAGATGTGATCGCAGAGACGTTTTTCTTGACGGATCATGAGAAGTTTCTACTTTTGGAGAGTAATGTGGGAGAAGGTATTCTCTTTGCTGGTCCGAAGCATGCGGCGATCAAGGTAATTGCGTCGTACAGTGAAGATCAGATCATTACATCCGATCCGCGTCAGCTGGAAGAAATCAGAAAAGCAAAAGAAGAGATCGATGATCAGAATGAAAATGAAATTGCATGATGGTAGCAGCACAGGCAACAACTGTTGATGAACGGTCACGTATGCGCGCATTACACAATGCGCGTGTTGCTGATACACCTGCATTACAGCAGAATGTGGCGAATGAGCAGTACATGCAATCTGTTGCACAGGGTATTACTGGAAGCCGCGTAGCAGCACAACCCACATCACGTACAAATGCACAGATAAAACAAGATCTCAATGATGAGCGTAGTGCTATAGCACAGAAGCAAGCGTCGGAGAAATCCCCACGTATACAACGCGAGTTAAAAAAACAGCAGAAGGTGATTGCAAATTATCAAAGGATAAACTGGACAGTTCTCTATGCAGTGGGTTTTTTGGATGACCTACTTGATGTAATTCCTATTCCAGGCATGTCATTTTTGCCGTCACTATATATCACTGTGAAATTGAGAAGGGTAGGACCCGTGCAAAAGCAGAAATCACGTATGGGGTGGCGTATTATTTTAATGATCATTGATATGATTCCGATTATTAATATTGCACCAATTTCACTTGGTATTGTTTATAATGCAAAGGAAAGTGAGCGAAAGCGTGTGGAGAAGGCGCGTAAGTTTATCAAAAAAAATGGAGGATGAGACATTTCCATGTGAGAGCGAGCATGTTATACACCTCAGCACAATACGTAAAAATATGGTATACTATCTTTGGTAATCGTGACGTAAAGATTTATGACACAAGAAATAAAAACACAGATAACAGCAACAGTTTTTGCCCTAGTATGTGTCGCGCTATATTTTTTCTTTCCTATTGAAAGACAAAAATTGGAAGTTTTTACAGCGGTACCAGTTTTTCTAGTCCTGCTACCTATACTGTTTACACGTATCGTTCTACGCAAAGATCGTTCATACTATGGTAACGGATCTTACACGCTATCACTGCGTGATGGTCTTATTCTTGCTATCGCAACAATGGTGGGTGTTCTCTTGGAGTGGGCGCTTGTCAAAATTGGATGGGGTGTGGAGGCTTATATGGCGACGCTATCACAGGCAGTATTCCATAGCTTTAAAGGCTTTGTTATTTTTGAAGCGGTATTTGCTCTCCTGATGTTATGGATTTTTACATTTTTCGCATGGGGTTTTGTATATCACGGTACGCTACAGTCGCGTAAGGCAGCGTTTTTCTTGGCATCTGGGGTCTTCTTTATTCTTCTACTTAATCATTTTCATACACCCATTCTGCTAATACCACTTTTTGTGCCTATTGCAGTATATTGGTGGATGCGCGGACGCATACACACCATGTATGTCGCATGGGCGGTTTTTGTGGTGAATTTAGCGCTTGATACTATTCTCGTTAGTATGCACGCACTATGACCATACGTCATTACGGACAACAATTTCTTGCAGGTATACAAATTACATTTCTCTTAATCATGCCATTTACAACGCATGCAGGTCTTTTTGATATGGGGGCATCATCCATGGGTAAGGAAATGATCTCTAGTTTTTTTGAGAATGATCTCAATATTAACATTGAAGAAGCTGTAAAGAAGTTCAGCGAGGGTGCTAATGTTATGGATCGTAAAGGGAAAGCTGCGGAGGTATCCCTTACATTCTCTACACCAAACCCAAAACCTGGAGAGAAAATTACTGCTACAGCACATGTGACAGGAATTACGAACACAGAGGATGCGCACTACATGTGGTATTTAAAGGGGCCGCAGCGTAAGATAGATAAAAGTATGAGTATGTATACTGGTGAGCCGATTGGGCATCCAGGAGAATCACCCGCATGGCATGCATTTGCCGTACGGGCGCAGGCAGAGCTTTACTTTGATCCGATGGAATTTGATCAAAAAATGAACGGTGGTAATGAGAATGGAGACTATACAGACGACTATCCAGAAGATACGGACAACGATGGATATAATGCGCCGATTGGTGGGGGAAGTAATCACAATCAAGGTGCTGATTACTGCTATATTCAAGATTTCGACACAGGTGAGCAGTTTGAGATACAACGTCCAGATGCTGAAGAAGAGAATCAGCTAGATGGGTGTCAGCAGTACGATACGGAGGAGATTGATTATGTTGCACGGTGTTTCATTATGGATAAGTCATTAGCGTGTCCGACAAAAGTTTTACCCGCAGAGGGTAGTATGAGCTCGTCATCATCTGAGGGTGGGGATGCAAGTAGTGATGCTGGCGGTATGGTTGGCGGCGGCGGCGGTGCGCGCTATCGCAATCTTGCACGGTGCATGGACTATGGTGTAAAACCAACATGTCGTGAAAATGGTATGTTGTCTTGCCCATCGGCAGACGGATCAGTAACAACGACATATAATTATGATGATTTTAAAGCATCTGTTCCGGAACCATACTGTGTACCGAAAAATCGCCATACTGGACAAATTTGGAACGATCCCCATGTGAGCGGTTGTCCAGGAGCAAAGGAGACATTTTGTTTTGATGGTGAGCCGTGGCCGGCAAAAGAGCTATATGAACAAGTGTGCGGAAAGATCTATGGTGAGGAGCGTCCAAATTACTACGGGGCAGGATGCCATGATTATAAAGCGAAAGAGATAATCAAGGTTCCTGTTGCTGGCACATGTCAGGCGGGAGAAATGAATCGCAACAACACGTGTCCAAAGGCTATGGCTGGCGACACGAAAGGTATTCGTCCATTTCCTGAGGGTGCAGGCGATGGCGTCTTTAATTCTATGGAGGAGATGTACTATCACTTGGATCCGCGTACTGATCGTACAACACCGCTTGCCAAGAATGATGAGCAGCTTGTAATGGGTACGGGAATCAAGACGTTTACATGGCGCTATAAAGAAGGTGACCAGGTGGGATTAATTGTAGAGGGAAGCGGTGTTGCACCAACAAAACATGAAGACTCTAGCTATCAAACAGTTTTTGCTATGCTGTCGCCTGGATGTAGAGGTCTCATTACAGACCATTCATTTTATACGAAATTTGTTAAAGATAAGCTAATCGAGATCCCCATTGCTAAAGTTGATCTGAATAAGTGTATTATGGATAATCGTTTATATGTGTCACCCTCCACCTCCGAATTCGACACCCTCGACATCACACTATCTCATGGATCAGAC